>JAADDY010000041.1 GCA_013153725.1 Thermodesulfobacteriota bacterium | reverse complement strand
CCTACGGTGAGGGCGGCGGGCAAATCCTCCGCACCTCCCTTACCCTTTCCATGCTTACGGGCAAGCCCTTTGAGCTCGTTAACATCCGTGCCAAGAGGCCCAAACCGGGCCTCCGTCCCCAGCATCTCACCTGTGTGAAGGCGGCGCAGAAGATCTGCGGCGCCGAGGTGGAGGGGGCCTTCGTGGGCTCCCTTGCCCTGCGCTTTGTCCCCGGCCCGGTCAAGCCTGGCTCCTATCAGTTCGACATCGGCACCGCCGGGGCGGTGAGCCTCGTTTTCCAGACCGTGGGGCCGGCTCTCGCGGAGGCGGGCTCCTCCAAGCTCCTTTTGCGGGGAGGCACCCACGTGCCGCACGCCCCGAGCTTCCACTATCTGGCCGAGGTGTACGGGCCGGTGGTAAAGCTCCTGGGCTTTGATTTCTCCTTCGAGCTGCGGCGTTACGGTTTCTATCCCGCCGGAGGAGGGGAGGTCCTGGTGCGCATTGCGCCCCGCAAAGAGCCTTCTCCACTCAGACTCCTTGGCCCCTACGAGACCAGATCCGTGCGAGTCCTTTCGGTGGTAACGGAGGATTTGCCCTCTCATATTCGTACCAGGCAGGCCAGGGCCGCGGCGGAGCTCTTGACCCGCCGCGGGTTTCAGCCTCTTACGGTGCTTGAGAGGGCTAAGGCCAAAAGCCCGGGGACCTTCGTCTTCGTCTCCGTGGCGGAAGGGGCGAAGCGGGCGGGTTTTATCTCCCTCGGCAAGAAGGGGAAACCCGCCGAAAGGGTGGCCGAAGAGGCAGTGGAAGAGTTTGTGGCCTTTTACGCCTCGGGGAAGGCCGTGGACCCTTATCTCGCCGACCAGTTGCTCCTACCCCTGGCCCTCAGTGGTGCTCCGTGTCATTTCGACGTCTCCCGTTTGAGCCAGCATTTCTTCACCAATCTCTGGGTGATTCGCCACTTTTTGCCGGAATTTTCTCCCCGGGTGGAAGGGGAGCTTGACCAGTCCGGTGCGGTGAAAATTTCTTAATGGTCGGCGGAGAAAATGATTATCTTTTGGCTGGTGCTCGAGAAAACATGGCTGAGGAGAAAGCATGCTGGAGAAAGAGCTGGTCCGCCAGAAGGAGCTTCTGGAAGAGGTCTACCGGAGTTCTCCCAGGCTCCAAAAGGTGGCTTTAAAAGACCTCCTGGAGGCCCTGGAGCAGGGGAAGATCCTCTACATTGAAGGGCTTTCCCTGCCGGCCTTTCGTTTCAAGAGAGACTGGCGGGGAATTCCTGCCGGCACCGTGGTGGCCCCGGGGTTTTATATGCCGGGCTTCCCTCACATCCCCAGGGTTTTCGTGCTGCGCACCGGGGTGCCGCGCTATCTGCGAGGGCCATTTTACGCCGAGGAAAAGATCGAAGGTTACAACGTGCGTCTGGCAAGGCTCGGTGGTGAGATCAAGGCCTTTACGAGGAGGGGCTTCGTGTGCCCCTTTGCCACGGATCGCTGGCCGGACTTCTTGCCGCGTCTTCCGGATTTCTTCGACAAGTTTCCGCAATATGTGGTGTGTTGCGAGGTGGCAGGGCCTGAAAACCCCTTCGTCTCCGAATGGCCCCCGTACATCAAGGAAGACGTGGGCTTTTTCTGCTTCGATATCCTGGATCTTGCCAGCGAACGCTTCTTGCCTCCGGAGGAGAAATACGCTCTCTTCGAAGAGTTTGGCTTCCAGAGCCCGGAAATAAACGGCCCCCTTTCGCCCAAAAAGCTCGAACCCCTGAAGGAAATCCTCCGGCGCTACGAAGCAGAAGGCCGGGAGGGGGTGGTACTCAAGCCCGTCTCCCCCAGATTTGGGCGCGTGATCAAATACGTCACAGCCATCTCCAACGTCTCCGATCTCAAAGTAGCCTTCCCTTACATTGGTGAGCTTGATCCCAGCTACGTCGTGCATCGTCTGGTGCGGATGGTGATCACCCGCTGGGAACTCGAAGAGGGCTTTGATGAAGACTTCTATCGTCAGGTAGGGGAGGCCCTCTTTGCGGAGATGCCCGCGCTTCTCGACCGCATTTCCCGGGGGCTTCCGGTGGAAGAGGTCTTTCGGGTGCGCCTGAGACGGGAGGAATCTTTCGAAGCGCTTCTTTCGCATTTTCGGCTGGCCCAGGTTCGTATAGAGATCCGGCAAAAGGAGTGGCGCAGTGGCTACCTCCACGTAGAATTTGCCAAGATTTACCCCAAGGCCACCTCTTTTTGGGCGAGCAAGCTTCAAGGGCTGGCGCAGATTGACTAGCCTCCCGGGCAAGATGGCCCGCACTTTCACCCCCCTTCGGTCTTGAAAAGGGGGGTGAGGAGGTGATAGAGAAGGAGCCCGCCCAGAACGAGGGCTGCGACTACTTTGTAAAGCGGAAGTGTTTCTTCCGGAAGAGCAGGGGCGAGGAGTGGGATCCTGAGCCTTGCAATCATGAGATCCAGAAGGGAACCCGCCAGGAGTGCCCCTCCGATGAGGCTTCCTGCGTAGATGAGAAAGGCCCGGGGGCCGAAGATCTTTTTCACCACCACAAGAGACGTCACGTTGGTGGCGGGCCCACTCATGAGAAAGACGAGCAGGCTTCCAGGGCTGAAGCCCTGAAGATAGAAGGAATAAGCCAGGGGAAGCGACCCCGTGGAACACATGTAAACTGGCACACCTGCCAGGAGCATCACCAGGTATTGTTTGAAACCGGGCGGAACCTTTTCTCCCAGAAAACCGGGAGGTAAAAGGGTGGTCAGCAGGGCGGCCAGCAGGAGCCCCAGCACCAGAGGTCTGGCGAGCTCCTTCGGGAGCTCGAAAAAGGCGTATTCAAAGACCCCCTTCCAGGGGGAGGATCTTTCCGCGCAGCAGACCCCGGTGGCCTGGTTCGGGGCCATATTTGGGAGGTGGGGGAGGAGAAGGTAACCCAGGATGCCTGCCAGAAGGCCAGCGGCAAGGGCCGCCAGGCCGTAAGCCAGAGTGAAGGCCCCTCCGAAGAGGCCGTAGGTTACGAAAAGGGCGTCGGCGCTCGTCTGGGGGGTGGCCACCAGGAAGGCGAGCACCGCCGGGATCCCGGCCCCGTGACGGTGCAGAGAAACCGCCACCGGAAGGACTCCGCAGGAGCAGAGGGGAAGGGGGATGCCCAAAAGGGCGGCCTTGAAGATAGCACCCAGGCGGCTCTCTCCCAGGTGTCTGGCAAGCTTCTCCTGGGGCAGGAAGGTTTTGAGGAACCCTGCCACCAGCAGGCCGAAGAGGAAATAGGGCGCAATATCCGAAAGGAGCGCAAAGAGATTTTTGCCAAAGAGAAAAAAGAGATCTCCGCTCATTTCCTAGAAATTTACCCGGTTTTAGCGCACGAAAAAATGGATCAGATCCCATTTTTTCGTTAAAGTTTCCTGTGAAGGAGGTGGCCTTTGAGGGTCTTCGTCGCCGGTGGGACGGGTTTTGTCGGTCCTCATCTCATAAGGGAGTTCCTCGCGGAAGGCTACGAAGTAAAGGCCCTGGTGCGGCATCCGGACCGAATCGCACGTCTTCCCGAGGGGGCGGAGCCGGTCTCGGGAGACCCTTTGAAACCCGGGCCCTGGCAGGAGATTTGTGCTTCTTCTCAGATAGTGGTCAACCTGGTAGGGGCAAACATCTTTTCCCGCTGGACACCGGCTTACAAGCGGCTCATTCGGGAGACGCGTGTTTATGCCACCCGCCAGATCGTTTCCTGTTTGGGCAAGGGGGCGGTCCTTTTGAACGCCTCGGCGGTGGGATTTTACGGGGCTGACCGGGGGGAAGAAGAGGTCACCGAAAGCTCCGGGCCGGGGAACGACTTTCTGGCTCGGGTTTGCCAGGAATGGGAAAGAGAGGCCCTGGCCGGCGAGAGGCGTGGGGCCAGGGTGTGTCTCATGCGATTCGGGATTGTCCTGGGGCCTGATGGCGGAGCCCTCAAAAAGATGCTTTTGCCCTTCAAGCTCGGTCTGGGAGGGCCACTTGGCTCCGGAAAACAGTGGTTTCCCTGGATCCATATCAAAGATCTCTGCCGGGCCGCGGTGTTTCTCGCTCAAAAAGAGACGCTGGCCGGCCCCTTCAATTTTGTGGCCCCCGGAATTGTGCGTCAGAAGGAATTTGTAAAGGCTCTGGGGCGAGTCCTCAGACGCCCGGCTATTCTTCCCGTACCGGCCTTTGTCTTGCGTCTCGTCTTCGGTGAGCTTGCCGATCTCTTTTTGGGAGGGGTAAAGGCCAGGCCCGCCAGGCTCCTGGAGGCTGGTTTTCGTTTCCAGTTTCCCGAAATAGAATCCGCGCTGGAGGACCTTTTAAGGGGAAGGCGTTTTTAGCGATAAGAAACTTGAGGAGGCAATCATGGAATGCCAACTTGAATTACTGGAAGAGATTACCGAAGACGATCTGGATCTCACCATAGAGACCCTGGGCCCTTGTAAGGTTGATACGCCTCTCATCAAGAAGGACCCGCTTTGTTACGTCACGGATGACATGCGGGTGAGTCTCAAGCTCTCCGAGGCCTATCTCAAGAAGTGTCTCGCCGAAGGGAAACTTCCGCCCACTGCCGAAGTGGCTGGTCCACGGCCCAAGATCTACTTCGACCCTTCGAAGACGCGGGCTGCCATCGTAACCTGTGGGGGGCTTTGCCCTGGTATAAACGACGTCATCCGCTCCATCGTCCTTACCCTTTATTATTCTTACCATGTGCGTCACATCTTCGGCGTCAGGTACGGGTTGCAGGGTTTCATCCCCAAATATGGCCACGACTTCATGGAGCTCACCCCGGAAGTGGTCTCAAACATTCACGAACTGGGAGGGACCATCCTTGGTACCTCCCGGGGGCATCAGCCCATCGACGAGATCGTCGACGCCCTTGAGCGCATGAACGTTCAGATACTTTTCATGATCGGGGGCGATGGCACCTTTCGGGCGGCCAACAAGATCAGGGAAGAGATCGACCGCCGCCAGCTCAAGATTGCCGTGGTGGCGGTGCCCAAAACCATCGACAACGATATATTTTTCATCTCCAAGACCTTTGGCTTTGACACCGCGGTGGAGATGGCCTGTCAGGCCATACGGTGTGCACACACGGAGGCGGTAGCGGCTCCCAATGGTATCGGGCTGGTGAAGGTGATGGGGCGATATTCTGGCTTTATCGCCGCCGCGGCCACTTTGGCCCGCAAGGAGGTCAATTTTTGTCTCATTCCCGAGCAGGATTTTGACATCGAGCCTCCGAAGGGGCTCCTGGCTGCTCTGGAAGAACGTCTCAAGGCCCGTAAACACGCCGTGATCGTGGTGGCAGAGGGGGCAGGGCAGAAGTACGTGCGCCCCGATCCCCCGGAGTACGACGCCTCGGGCAACCTCAAGCTCGGCGATATCGGGAAGTTCTTGAAGGACAAAATCAAAGAATATTTCACTGAGAAGGGGATGGAGATCTATCTCCGCTACATTGACCCCAGTTATATCATCAGGAGCGTGCCGGCCATCGTGGACGACCGTATCTACTGCGGTTTCCTGGGGCAGTATGCCACCCATGCCGCTATGGCCGGGAAGACCGGTCTCATGGTGAGTTACCTTAACGACCGCTATATCCACGTGCCTCTCAAACTGGCTGTTACCAGACGCAAATACGTCAATCTCAAGAGCCGCTTTTGGCAGTCGGTTTTGGAATCTACCGGACAACCACCGCTCAAAAACGAATAAAGGAGTTCGTATGAAGGCGATCATTTTGGCAGGAGGTTCTGGAACCAGGCTTTGGCCCCTTTCCCGGGAGGACTATCCCAAGCAGTTCTTGAAACTGAACGGGGATAAATCCCTTTTGCGCCAAACCGTAGAACGTCTTCTCACCTTTCTGCGCCCGGAAGACCTTATTGTCATCACCCGCAAAGACTACAAATTCCACGTCAGGTCCCATCTGGCAGACCTCGAGGGCTACCACCTTTTGTGCGAACCGATGGGGAAAAACACGGCTCCGGCCATCGCCTTTGCCCTGGCTTTTGCCAAAGAAAACTTGCCGGATTTCGACCGGGAGAACTTCCTCATTTGCCCCTCTGACCACGTCATAGAGCCAGCGGAGGAATTTGCCCAGGTGGTACAGGGCGCTGAGGAGGTCGCCCGCTCCGGGTATCTGGTAACTTTCGGTATCAAGCCCACCAGACCCGAGACGGGCTACGGGTATATCAAACAAGGTGAGCCCCTTGAGCTTGAGAATATTGAGGCGTTTCGAGTGGCCCAGTTCACCGAAAAGCCCGATCAAAAGACGGCGGAAGCTTATCTCTCTTCCGGGGGATTCTACTGGAATGCCGGTATTTTCCTCTTCCCTGCGCTGGTCTTCGAGCAGGAGCTCGAAAAACACGCTCCGGAGATTTTTTCTCTCTACCAGCGGGGTTACGCTGAGCTGGAAAAGGCTTTTTCAAAGATGCCCAACATTTCAATTGATTACGCCCTCATGGAAAAATCTTCCCGGGCCGCGGTGGTGCCCCTTTCGGTTTACTGGAACGATATCGGTTCGTGGGACGCCCTGTTCGATATCCTCGAAAAAGACAAGGATGGAAACGTCAAGGAAGGCCGTATCGTCGCCATCGATACTCGAAACTCTCTCATCTTTGGTAACAAACGTCTGATTGCCACCATCGGGCTGGAAGGACACCTGGTAATAGAGACGCCAGACGCCCTCCTCCTCGTGAAACGGGGTCAGACGCAAAAAGTGAGTCAACTGGTGAAACAACTCAAGGCCCTGGGATACCCGGAAGCCACGGAACACGTTACCACCTACCGCCCCTGGGGGAGTTATACCGTTCTCGAAGAGGGCCCGCGTTACAAGATAAAACGCATCGTGGTAAACCCCGGCGAACGCCTGAGCCTTCAGATGCACTACCATCGCTCGGAGCACTGGGTGGTGGTGCGGGGCACGGCCAAGGTGCAGATAGGTGAGGAAGAGATGTTTCTTCACGAAAACGAATCCGTTTTCGTGCCCAAATCCACGAAACATCGCCTCGAAAATCCGGGGAAGATCCCCCTTGAGATCATCGAGGTGCAGAACGGCGAGTATCTGGGGGAAGACGATATCGTCCGCTTCGAAGACGTTTACGGCCGCGAAGAGGGTTAGCCGGGAATTGACTCTCCTGCCAGAGCTTCGTTTCAGGGCGGAGAGTTTCAAGCGCGCGGTTCGTTAGCCAGAAGCATCCTGATTTCTGCCTTTTTGTGGCGAACTGTTTTTTTATCCTCCGCTTGTTTTTGAGCCAGTTCCCTACTATTCTAGTAGGAAAAGGAGGGCTACGATGTTTCGGGTCTTGGTGGTGTTGACATTTCTCTTGCTTTGGGGCTGCGGAGGGAAGGGGGTCTATCTTTATTCCGAGAAGAGCGGCTCTGCTCGTTACGACCTCGACCGTCCCTGGGTGATCATTGGCAAGAGGGGCGTGGGCTCTCAAAAGCTTGAGGCCAGGCTCTGTGGAGAGAAGGAGTTGCTTGAGATCCTGCATGACGCAAAACTAGAGCCCTTTGAAGAGGAAGCTCTCTGGGAGGCGGCTTGCGGGAAGGAAGCCTCTGCCACCCGCTTCTTGCAATTCTATTACGGGCTAGAGCGCGAGAAGAGAATGCGCCTGCGAAAGAGCTTTCAGCGGCACGGCTACAGTCTCAACGATTACGGTTGTTAGGTAAGGGTCACGCTTACGACTTTTGAGATTCCCTTCTCTTCCATGGTGACCCCGATGAGGGCGTCGGCAGCCTCCATTACCTGTTTGTTGTGTGTTACAAGGATGATCTGGGAGTAGCGGTTGAGCTCCCGCAGGAGTTTTACGAAACGCGCGGTGTTGGCCTCGTCGAGAGGGGCATCGACCTCGTCCAGGACACAAAAAGGCCCGGGGTTCACGAGATAGAAGGCGCAGAGTACCGCAAGGGCGGTGAGGGCCTTTTCCCCACCGGAAAGCATGGAGAGATGTCTGATGGGTTTGCCAGGGAGTTTTACGGCCAGATCCAGGCCAGCCTCCAGAGGATCTTCACTTTCGGTAAAACGGAGCTCTGCCTGACCCCCGGGGAAAAGGTGCGGAAACACGAGCTTCAGTTTTTCATTGGTGGCCCGAAGGGCCTCACGAAGACGGGACCGACATTTGCGATTTATCTGTCTTACCGCCTCTTCCAGGTCCGAGATGGCCTTTTCGAGGTCTGCTTTTTGTTCCAGGAGGAAACGGTGTCTTTCTTCGGTTTTCTCTAGCTCCTCGATGGCAGCCAGATTTACCGGGCCAAATTTTTCGAACTCTCTGTGTAATTCCCGGAGACGCTCCTCCACAGAAGAGAGGGAAATGTCGTGAGGAACAGCTTCAAGAGGTAAGGAAAGGCCGAACTTTTCGCGGGCCTGCTCTGAAAGATGTTTGAGGGTGAGTTCCACCTCGGCAAGGTCTATTTCCAGCCGATGAAGACGCTTCTGTTGCGATTTGAGTTCTTCGTTTGCTTTTTCCAGGGTGAGGTTTAATTGGCGCCATTCTTCGTCGTACCTTTGGTAAAGCTCTCTTTTGTGTGTCAGCTCTTTTTTCAGCTGGATGAGCTCCCGGCGCTTGCTCTCCAGTAATTTTTTGAGTTCCTGGAGCCTGGCCTTTATCTCCAAAAGATTCTTTTTTTGTACTCCGATTCTTTGCTGTAATTTCTCCGTCTCTTGACGCAGCTTTGCTTCTTCTTTTAGCAGCCTTTCTTCCTCCTGGAGGAGATGTTTTTCTCTTTCTTCATTGGCGGAAATCGAAATTTCGATCTTCCGCAAACGATCTGTGACTTCCTGGCCTTCTTTGTCAAGAAGGGCGCTTTTCTCTTCCAGTTCTTTTATTTGGGGGTGAATTTCCTCTTTTCTGGCACTCAGTTCTGCTATCTCTTTCTCCAGAAGATCAAGCTTCTCCTGGCACTCTTCTGCTTTCGAGGATAACTCCTCTTTCCTCTCCAGGAGGAACTTTTCTTCGTGGAATAGCTTTTCCTGCTGAAGAACCAGACGGGAAAGACGATCTTCAATGCTTCTTATCCTGCCAGAGAGTTCTTTTTCTTTTGCCTTGAGAGATTCCAGCTCTTTGCGCTTCTCCTGGATTTCACGGGAGAGCTTTCCGAGGTGTTCCCTTATTTCTTGATGATGTCGTTCAAGCTCGGCAAAGGTGTTTTCTTTTTCCTGTAGTTCGCGGAGCTTTTTGAGAAGAGAAGGGTTTTTCTTTCCCCTCAGATGCAAGAGTCCGTCGGGCTCAAGGAGATGTCCTTCAGGGGTTACAAAAAGATCCTGGTTCTCTTCGGGGGGGGGCAATTTTTCGCAAATTTTGACTCTGGCCAGGCGTTTCAGAATAAAGGTTTGGGGGTCTTTTCCCAGGTAGATCAGGGCGGAAAGCCCTTTTTCCTCCAAAGTTGCTAAAGCCTTTGAAAGCTCGGTTTCTTCGTTAAACCACAAAGCTTCGAGAATCTCCGGGTAAGCAAGCTCCGCGAGTTTTTCTTCTTCCGGAGAAAGGTTTAAGACCTCGAAGAGCAGCGAAGCCTCAATACCTTTGCTCTCCAAGATCTTGGCCGCTTCTGGCCGCGCTTTTAGCAGGAATCCCTTGAGCCACTTGATCTCTTCGAGAATCTCCTTTCTCTTCAAACGAAGAGAGGCTTCTTGTTCCTTGAGTTCAGAAAGTTTCTCTTCTCCTTGAGAAAGCAGTTTTTCTTCTGCTTGCCTCTTCGATATGATCTCTCCTTTGGAGTCTTCTAACTCCTGTCTTTCCCTCTGAAGTCTCTCAATCTCTGCTTCTATCTCAGCTTTTTGTTTTTGAATGGTTTCTATTTTTTCTGCTAAGTTCAGCTTTTTTGTTTCTATGGCCTCGTATTCCGTTTTGAGGCGTTCTCTCTCTTTGAGTTTGGTCTTCAGGATATGTTTGTAATGGAAGGCTTCTTCCCGCAATTTTTGAAGCTCGGCGTCTATTTGTTGCCTTTTTTCCTTGAGATTTTGATATTCTCTTTCGAGCTGAACCTTTTGTTTTTGAAGATTGGCCAGTTTCTTCTGAACTTCTTCTTTTTCGGCCCGGATTTCCTGCAATCGTATTTTTATTTGTCGGAGCCGTTCCTTTTTACCGGAGAGTTGCCCTTCAAGCTGAGCAACTCCCCGGGCCAAGGAATTTTCTTCACGAAGGAGCTTTTCCAGAGCTGTTTCTTCCTTCCGGAGGGAGGTTCCTTTCTCTTGGAGCCTGGCTTCTAGTTCTCGGAGTTCTTGCTGGAGGAGCTCGAGAAGGGCCAGCTTTTCGTCTCTTTCTGGCTCGAGTCTGGCTGTTTTGGATTCCAGCTGTTTGAGATCTTCTTTCAGGGATTTGAGCTTTTCAAGCAGCTTTTTTCTTTTGTTTTGGTTTCTTTCGTAAAGGATCTGGAGTCTGGTCAGCTCAAGCTTGCGAATTTCTTCCTGAAGCTTGAGATATGCTCTGGTCTTTTCTGCCTGTTTGCGGAGCTCTTCCAGGCGATCTTCCACCTCCAGCAAAATGTCTTTGATGCGAGTGAGATTTTGGCGAGTACGGGAAAGCTGCCGTTCAGCTTCTTCCCGTTTGAGCTTGTAACGCGCGATTCCGGCTACTTCTTCCAAAAAACGGCGCCTTTCTCTGGGCGAATGGTCCACAAATTGGCCTATTTGGCCCTGGTCGATAATGCCGTAACCCCGAGCGTGCGCTCCGGTATCCAGAAAGAGATAAACGATGTCTTTCAGACGGCACGGGCGATTGTTGATGAGAAATTCACTCTCTCCGTCCCGATAAAGCCTCCGAACGACAGAGATTTCCGGATGTTTGGCGAAATCTTTGGGCCCCTTTCCCTCTTCGTTGGCGAGAATGAGACGTACCTCGGCAAATTCCGGGCGCCGGCCGTTTTCTCCGGCAAAAATGAGGTCTGTCATCTCGCGTACCCGAAGAAGGCGAGGATTTTGTTCCCCCAGGATCCATCTCAGGGCGTCGATAATATTGCTCTTGCCAGAGCCGTTAGGCCCCACAATGGCAGAAATTCCTCGTGGAAAGACAAGGGAAACGCGGTTGGGAAAGGATTTGAAGCCGTAAAGCTCAAGCCGCTTGATATGCATGCTGCGAAAAATTTACCCAAAGTACCGCTTAAAACAACCCGTTTCCTAGGCCATTGCAGGGAAAGAGAGCCTGTGGTAATTGATTATATGCCAGCCGAGGTGGCGGAACTGGCAGACGCGGTGGACTCAAAATCCACTGGGGTTCACCCCCGTGAGGGTTCGACTCCCTCCCTCGGCACCAAGAATATCAATTTGTTTTCCCCAAAAGTTTGCAAGCCCATCTCCTGCCTATCCTGATAACAGCGTCCTTTTGTGAAGACGGCTGCTGTTGAAGCTTTTTTTGCCAAGAAAGTGTGACACGTTAAGCCTGCAAGACGATATTATATCGCTTTCTGTAAGCTGGAAGACTCCAATTTTTAACAGTTCCGTCTGAAACAAGAATCATTAAGACCAGCGATTAACGTATATTTGCATTGAGAACCGACGATTGTTGGCATTGATAATGCGTTTAAAACCGAGATACTTTTTGCTCTAAATGTCGAAAAAATTTGCCAACAATAGCCAAAAAATTGGTGTCTCAAAGCAGGGGCTAAGTTAATATTAGTGACAAACAATAGAAATGGAGGTTTGCCATGGATGCTTTGCTTTCCGTAGGTATGCAAGTGGCCAAGTTTTTGGGCCCCTATCTTCCTTCGCTCCTGAAAGGGGGTTCTTCGGGCGCGGAGTCAGACTCCGGTTTTGAGAAGGCGCGGGCTTTGTGGGGGCTCCTGGGCCAGAAGCCGGAAGTAGCCGAGGTGGCGCAAGCCGCCGCAGAATCCCCGGACGAGAGTCGCTTGGGGGCCCTGGGTGAAGCGATCTCTAAAGTCCTTTCTCAGAGTCCAGACCTGCTGGAAAAGATTACCTCTATGGTTCCCGGCCTCGATCAAGACCTGGTAGGTAAGCTTACCTCTTCCCTCGGAGGTGGTGCCGGGGAAGGAGATTCTTCTGCCGGTGACGTTGTTTCCGGCCTGAAGAATCTTCTCGGCAAATGATTTCTGGAGGATCTTCCAGACGAAAGGAAAGGCCCGCCTCAGGCGGGCCTTTGAGCCTTGCTATTTCTCCACCTTTACGGGGATCTGTTTGCCCTTGGCTTCGGCTTTCTTGGGCAGGATGATCTTCAAGACTCCGTTCTTATAAGTGGCTTCCACTTTATCGGGGTCGACCTCTGCCGGGAGCGGAATGGTGCGGACAAAGCTCCCATAACTCCTTTCGATACGGTAGAAATTCTCGCCCTTCTCTTCACGCTCCTGCTTCTTCTCTCCACGGATGGTAAGGGTGTTCTCGCTGATGGTGATCTCAAGCTCTTCGGGATCTATCCCCGGGACATCGGCCCTCACGATGACCGCGTCTTTGGTTTCCGAAACATCAAGGGCCGGTACCCACTCTGTTTCAAATACTTCGGGCAGGTTTTCCCGCCCGAAAAATTCATTCCAGAGCCGGTCCATCTCGCGTTTGAGGTCTCTCAAAGGCCGCCAGGGTACGAGTTCGGCCATGGTCTCACCTCCTTTTTCTGGTCTACCTAAACGTTAAGTTCACCGCGGGAGAGGTCAACTAGCGTGTCCGCTTGCGGGGGTCGGTGAGCTCCTGGATGGCCTCCCCCAGAAGATTGAAGGCCAGGACCGTGACGAGAATGGCAAGCCCCGGAAAGACCGAAAGCCACCAGGCGATCTCAAGCGTCTCCTTCCCTTCGGTGAGCATGTTTCCCCAGGAAGGGGTGGGGGGCTGTACTCCTAGCCCCAAAAAAGAAAGGGCGGATTCTACCAGGATGGCGCTTCCCACCCCCAACGTGGCGGAGACCAGCACTGGAGGGAGGGCGTTTGGAAGGATATGGTAGAAGATGATCCGCGGGGTGCTGGCCCCCAGGGCCTTTTCCGCCAGAACGAACTCCCGTTCCTTGAGACTCAGGAATTCGGCCCTCACCAGGCGGGCCACTCCCATCCAGCTCGTAAGACCGATGACGATCATGATGTTTACGATGGAAGGCTCAAGATAGGCGATTACCGCCAGGATGAGAAAGATGGTGGGGAAGCAGAGCATGATATCGATGGCCCGGGAGATGAGACTATCGACCAGGCCTCCGAAATACCCGGCCAGGGCCCCGAGCACCACGCCAATGGCCAGGGAAATGCCCACGGCCAGGATGCCCACCTCGAGGGAGATGCGGGCCCCGTAGATGAGCCGCGAAAGGACGTCGCGCCCGAGGAGATCCGTCCCGCAAAGATGGGCCAAGCTCGGGGGTTCGAGGACGTGTTCGACGTCGATGGCGTAGGGGTTGTAGGGGGCAATCACCGGGGCCAGAGCCGCCACCACTACCAGCAGGGTTACTACCCCGAGCCCCATTCCTCCCAGAGGATGTCGCATGAGATCCTTAAACATCAGCTCCGTCCCAGGCGGATTCGCGGGTCAGCAAGGGCATAACAGATGTCGGCAAGAAGATTGCCAAGAAGCGTAAGCACCGAGACGATCACCAGATTGCCCATGATCACGGGATAGTCCCGGGCCATGACCGCCTGCCACATGAGCTGGCCAACCCCCGGAATCCCAAAGATGGACTCGAAAATCACACTTCCGCCCACGAGCCCCGGCACCGAAAGCCCGAGGATGGTGATCACCGGGAGGAGGGCGTTTCGCAGGGCGTGCTTGTAAATCACCACCCTCTCCGGCAAGCCCTTGGCCCGGGCGGTGACGATGAAATCCTGCCTCAGGACTTCGATCATCGTGGAGCGCATGAAACGCGAAAGCCCTGCCAGGCCCCCGAAGGCGGAGACAAAGACCGGAAGGACCAGGTGTTTGGCCCAGTCGAGGACCTTCTCCCAGAAAGACATGCTCTCGTACCCCATGAGGGAATGGATGCCGGAAATGGGAAGAATCCCCCACTTGATGCCGAAAAGGAGCATGAGGAGGAGGGCCAGCCAGAAACCGGGCATGGCATAGCCTACGAAGACAAAGACCGTGGTGGCCCGGTCAAAGAGGCTTCCTTCCCTTACCGCCGAGGCCACCCCCAGGGGGACCGCTACCAGAAAGATGATGAGAAGGGAGAGGGCGTTTATGAGGAGGGTTACGGGGAGTCTTTCTTTGATCTTTTCCCATACCGGGCGGCGGTCAGGGGCAAAGGAGCGCCCCAGGTCAAAGGAGGCCAGGCCCTTCAACCAGCGCCAGTACTGGACGTAGAGGGGTTTGTCGAGCCCGTACTGGGCCCGCAGCCTCTCCCTCATCTCCGGGGTGAACTTGGGATTGAAATCCGCCATGGGGCTTATGGGCTCCCCGGGGGCCAGGTGAATGATGATGAAAGAAATCACCGTGATACCCCAAAAGGTGAGGAGAAGCTCGAGCAATCTCCTGGCCAGCCAGCGTGTCATGCCGGAAGCCCCCTTTTGAGTTCTGCCTCCGAGGGGCGCAAGTAAAGGGGGAGAAGCCGCAAGGGGTCGTCAAACTTGCCTTCAAGGGCCCTCTTGCGCCCCAGGACCCCCACGTTTGCCGGGCGGAGATGGCGAAGATGAGGCGGGGCCGCTTCGAACTTCTCTCCGAGGCCCTCTTTCAGAAATTCTCCAAAGGTCCGGAGCCCGTCTCCCAGAAAGAGGGCGGGCTCTTTGATCTGCGTAAGGAGCTTTTCCGGGGAGAGGACGGAAGGGGGGATTACTTCCTCGAGTTCGTCTCCCCGGCGGTGGTAGAGGGCGGTGTAGACCTGCTTGCGACGGGCGTCAAGCACGGGGCAGATGAGCTTGGGGGAAGGGAGGACGTTCATCGCCAGGGCCTTGAGGGTCTCTACTCCTATGAGAGGAAGCCCAAGCGCAAAGTGCAGGCCCTTGGCAGTGGCAAGCCCGATCCGCAGCCCGGTGAAGCTTCCCGGCCCGATACTCACCGCCACCGCGGCGAGATCGTCAAAACCCACTCCGAGCTGCTGAAAAAGGTACTCCACCGCCTGAAGTAGCCTGCGAGAGTAAGTCTCCTTCGAGGCCAGGGTAATCTCGGCGTAGACCTCCTCTCCCACCAGGGCCACCCCGCCGCAGGGGCTTGCGGTCTCAAGGGCCAGGATGAGCTTTTCGTCTTTTGTCATTTGCTTGCCGGGAGCTTTTTTGTTTAAGCTGGTATCATAGGCGGAAGGAGGAGTTTTGCAAGCGGATGGACAAGAAGGATTTCCTCGCCCGCACCATTCTCTTCAAGGATCTGGCTCCGGACTATCTCGAAGCGCTCGCCAAGGTCACTTATGTCAAGCGCTATCGCAAGGGGGAGTTCATCTTCCACGAGGGAGAGGAGGCCCGGGGGTTCTACCTGGTTTACGAGGGGCAGGTGAAGGTCTTCAAGCAGGCGGCAAGCGGAAGAGAACAGATCATCCACGTCCTGGGCCCGGGGGAGCCCTTTGGTGAAGTGGCGGTCTTTGCCGGCCTTGATTATCCGGCCAACGCTTCAGCCCTCACGGACTGTGTGCTCCTCTATCTACCGCGCAAAGAGTTTGTGAACCTCATCCGGGAGGAGCCGGCGCTTGCAATGAACATGCTGGCGGTGCTTTCCCTGCGACTGCGGCAATTCGTCTCGATGGTGGAGGCCCTCTCCCTCAAGGAGGTCTCGGAACGCCTGGCCTCTTATCTCCTCTACCGTCGCCAGAAGGAAGGCGACGAGTTCGACCTCGGGATGAACAAGGGCCAGCTGGCAAGCTTTCTCGGCACCTCTCCGGAAACCATCTCGCGTCTTTTCGGGCGCCTTTCCAAGATGGGCCTGGTGGAGAGCAAGGGGCGGCAGGTGAAGATCCTCGATCACGAAGGGCTTTCCGCGGTGGCGGCAGGGCTCAAACCCCTCGGCAAACTTTAGCTCAAAAGGGCTTTCGCCAGGCGTTTGCCCGTGGGGGTGGCGTAGCTCTCTTCCTCTCTCTCTCCTTGCGCAAGGAGGGAGGCGTCTTTGAGGATTTGGGCCTCAAGGCCCGGATCCCCGCCAAGGGTTTTGAGCACCTCTTCTTTCATTTCCCGGGGGACGTTGAGTTCTTGGAGGAAAGTCTCAGCCTCTTCGATTTCTGCCAGGCAGGCCGCCGCCAGCACCACGGGGAGTTTCCCCCCTTCCTCGAGGGCGATCTGTTCGGCGTAGCGGAGACGCTGCTTGAGACGCGCGATGGCCTCGTCGTTTCCTTTGAGTTTTGCCAGGACTTCGGCCTCGATACGGTCTTTGAAGACGGCCTGCTGTCTCTCACGAAGCTCGGGAGGGAGCGAGCCCAGGCATTGCTCGGCGTAGGGGCAATAGGCCGCGCAGCCAAAGTCCAGGCGGGGGTTTGGAAGACGCTTTCCGCAGCTCGGGCAGGGGCGAGAGGTATCGTCCTTGAAGAATTCTACCGTCTCCCCGCAATGGGGGCACTTGACCTCGAAGATGGCGTCTTCTTTCCAGTAGCGGGTATCTTGCCCGGGGCACTTCATCTCAGGATCTCCTCAAAGGATTTCTCCCAGCCCAGCCGGTCGAAAATGGCACCCAGTCTTTCGCCACTTTCGTTGTGGGTTTTGTAAAATTTTACCACCTTTTTGAGGAGCAGGAGGACTTCTTCTTCGGTGGCGAGGGGGAGGATCTCCCGGGCCAGGCGGGGATGGCGGCCGAGTTTTCCCCCGAGAAGCACACGATAGCCCCTTTTCCCCTCTTCCAGGGCCTCTTCAGGGCAGATTCTGGTACAGGCCCCGCACTTAACGCATTTTTTCTGGTCCAGCACCGGACCGTCTTCCCGGAGGGTCAAGGCCCCCTCTTCGCAAACCCTTTCGCATTCTCCGCAAAAGGAGCATCTTTCGGGGTGAATTCGGATCTCCACCTGGCCGATGAGGGCCACGTCTCGGATCTGGACCTGGGAGCAGGCGTTGGGGCACTCCGAGAGGGCCACGCGAAACTGATGGTGATGCTTGAGAGGGCCGCCCACCTTCTGTCTCAAAAAGGAGGTGAGTTCTTCTTCGCGGAGGAGGTTTTCGATCTTCTCGAGCAGGGCCAGGGAGGAAGTAACGGCGTTTTCGCAACCCGCGGCCCCGAAACAGCCTTCCACGGCAAACCCCTCCTGGGCTTCGGCGGCCTTGTCGCGCAAGGCCCTTTTGGCGGCAAGCATCTCTTCTCTGGTGACCACGTTACCGCCCCGCTGGCGCACGAAATCCTCCACCTTCTTCTTGACTCTGCCGCGGACGAAGAAGGGGACTTTCTTGAGAAGGGCTTCGGCCTCTTTCTCCCAGCGCATCAGTTCCAGTTCTCCTCCGCGACGATTTCGCCCTTGGGAGATATGACGACCACCCTGAAGGGCTGTTTTTTGCCGGCAAGCTCAAGGCCTTTCTTTATGATCATGGGAAGCCCCCGGCAGCACGGCACTTCCATGATGGCCACGGTGATCTCGGGAATGAGGTTCGAGGCAAAGATCTGGGAAACCTTGGCGACGTATTCCTCGGCGTTGTCAAACTTGGGGCAGCCCACGAGCAGGACTTTTCCGGGCAAGAGATCCTGGTGAAAGGCCGGGTAGGAGAAACCCACACAATCTGCCGCTACCAGGAGAGGAGCCCCTTTGAGGAAGGGGGCCTCCGGTGGCACGAGTTTGATCTGGATGGGCCAGTGGGAAAGGGCCGAAGAGGGCTTTTCACAACTGCAGGGGCCCGGGGCGGAAGGGGTGAAGACCTGCATGGCGCTTCCGGGGCAGCCGCAGGGAAGGGTGCCTTCTTCCTTGGTTTCGGGGGCTTCCTTTTTTTGAGAAGCTAGGAAGGCCTTCACGGCCTCTTCGTCAAAGGGATCAGCCTCTCTTTCGACGATCTTGATCGCCCCTTTCGGACAATCTCCCAGGCAGGCCCCCAGACCGTCACAGAACTTTTCGTCTATGAGGCGGGCCTTGCCCTCGATGATCTGGATGGCACCCTCGGCACACGCCGGGACGCACTGCCCGCACCCGTCGCAGAGCTCTTCGTCTATTTCCACAATCTTGCGAATGATTTTGGGCATCCTTTAACTCCTTTGGTTTTTTAGCCGAAGATTAAGATGATAACGGAGAATTTTCTTTGATACGGATCAAGTTTAGCACTTTTAAAGAAAAGTTTCTTTTTGACGAACCAAAATAGAAAAACAGAGGAGGTCTTCGATGGGCGGTCTGGGAACAATCAAGGGTAAGATCTTGGGGATTGTTTTGGTGATGTTTGTGATAAGTGCGCTCAATTGCGGGGTGGTTTTCTGGTTTCTGCAAAAGAATGCCAAAGACGCCCAGATAGTGAATACTGCCGGCCGCCAGAGAATGCTTACCCAGAAGCTGACGAAGCAGATTCTGCAAAAAGATTTCAACGGTGCTCTTCAGAGCGCCGCCCTTTTTGAGGAAAGTCTAAAGATCTTGAAAGACGGGGACCCTCAAAGGGGGATAAAGCCTGCCAAGGATCCTGAAATACTCGCCGAGTGGGAGAAATTGAACGACCTGTGGCAGAAGTTTAAGCTCCATCTCAAAAGGGTGATCGACGGCACGGGTACCGAAGAGGATCTCAACTATCTTCTGGAGCACAACATCGAACTCCTCAACCAGGCCAACGTCCTCACCAAGAAGTTTGAAGAAAGGGCCGTCCACGAACTCCACAAGCTAAAGGCCATTCAGGTTGGGATCTTCGGTTTCACCCTGGCAGTCCTCTTTGTGATCTGGTGGATCTCGCAACAGAAGATCATCCGGCCCGTAGAGACAGCGGTAAGACTCGTTTCCAAGGTGGCAGAGGGTGACTTCACGGTGAAGTTTCCCAAGACCGGTAACGACGAAATCGGAAGGCTCCTTCAAGCCTTCGAGGGTATGGTGGCCAAACTGCGCGAAACGATTGGAAGCGTCGTAGAGACCTCGAATCGGGTCTACGACTCCTCGCAGGAGATATACCGCGCCGGTGATGAGGTGGCCCACACCGCTCAAAAGCTGGCTCAGGAAGGGGAAGAAGTCAAAGAAGCCGAGGAGACCATTAGCAGCAATATTAAGGCCGTTTCCGCCGCTTCGGAGCAGATGGTCGAAGCCATTACGGAGATCTCTCGTAACACCTCGGAGGCGGCCCAGATTGCAAACGACGCCGTGATCAAGGCCCAGGAGACCAACGAAATAGTCAACAAGTTGAGTGTCTCTTCTGAAGAGGTGGGAGAGGTCATAAATCTCATCCAAAACATCGCGGAGCAGACCAACCTCCTGGCGTTAAACGCCACCATCGAAGCCGCCCGGGCGGGAGAGGCCGGCAAGGGCTTTGCCGTGGTGGCCAACGAAGTGAAAGAACTCTCCCGCCAGACCACCGCGGCCACCGAAAAGATCGCCCGCAAGATCCAGGCCATCCAGGCCGACGCCAGGGCCTCGGTTTCTGCCATCGAAGAGATCACGGAGATCATCAGCCGAATAAACGACATTTCAAACCTCATTGCGAGCGCCGTGGAAGAGCAAACCGCCATGATGGGAGAGATCAGCCAGGCCGCCAATATGGCCACGGAAAGCACCGAGCAGATCAAAGAAAAGGTGGATCGCATGACCAAGGCCATCGAAGAGACGGCGGCCAAAGGGGAACGCAGCCGGGAACTTTCCAAAGAGATGACCCGCCTCGCTGCCCGTCTCAAGGAGCTGGCTTCCCAGTTCAGGTGTTAAGTGTGCCTGATGAGGGGCCGCAGGGGGCCCCTCCTGGCTGTGCGCGAAAAAGCCCGCCTCTTTGGCGGGCTTTTTGTTTTAGAGCCCGAGTTTCCTCTTGAGAAAGAAGAGTTTTAAACGCTGGAGGGGGCTTTTGTTTCCGCTCTTGAGAATGCCTCTCCGTGTTTCACGGAGGTAAAGGTCGAAGAGAAAATAGTGGGGAACGGGCTGGAGCCCCGGTCTTCCAAGGATGATACGCACGGCCTCCATGGCAGCCAGGGCACTACAGAGATAACACGTTATTACCGAAGCCGGGCCCTGCCCCTTCTTGAGATCAATGGCTGTGAGGTCGAGATATTTGAGAAAGACGGGTTTCGGAGCCAGCCCCAAGGCGAAACGTATGGCCTTTTCCGCTGGTGACATATCGTCCCTGATATCGAAATACTCTGCAAACGACGGGCTCTTTTCAGGATGAAAGACAAGGATCACGGCGCTGAAAGCCAGAGGCCCTGCTGTTATCACGGGGATTTTCATCTCGCGGGCGGTATCATAGAGGAGTTTGCGGGCCTCAAGGGCGAAGAATTCGATCCCGTCCACCACGACATCGACTCCCTCCAGGAATGCCCGGGCATTTTCCGGGGTCAGACCTTCCTGGTAGAATTCCACTTCCAGGAAGGGATTGATCTTGAAGACCTCCTCGAGCATTACCTCCCCTTTGGGGCGCCCGAGACTATCTACCCTGGCTCCGTACTGTCGGCTGATATTGCGGGGCTCGAAGGTGTCAAACTCCGCGAGTTTGAAGCGCCCAACCCCGCTTCGCGCCAGGCAAATAAGGTGTGTTCCACCGACCCCTCCGAGCCCGGGGATGGCCACCGTGGCCTGGCGGAGGCGTTCCTGCTCTTCAGGGGTGAAGAGCCCCTGCTGGGGTGCAAAGACCTCGCGCCAGAAAGCATCTGAATCTTCAAGCTGGTACTCCTGGAGGTGTTTATCAAGGAGATTCTTTTTCAAGAGGGACCACCTCTTTTTAGCTTTTTATCGGTTGATGGGGCATAGATTGTGAAGGATATCAAACTCGTCGGAATAGATGGCTGCCGGAGAGGCTGGCTGGCGGTTGAGGGCTCTTTTGAGCCCGAAAAAGGGACTTTTCGTGGTGAAAAGGCCGAACTGGTTGAGGATTTAGGGAAGATTTTGGATCTTCCGGCCCGGGTTTTTGCCATCGATATGCCCCTTGGGCTTCCTGATGATTTTACTCCGGGAGGGCGAGAATGCGACCGTCTGGCCCGCAAGCTCCTCGGACCCAGGCGCGGAAGCATCTTCACTCCACCCCCTGCCAGA
The DNA here is from genome assembly GCA_013153725.1 of Thermodesulfobacteriota bacterium. Classification (GTDB taxonomy): domain Bacteria; phylum Desulfobacterota; class Thermodesulfobacteria; order Thermodesulfobacteriales; family Thermodesulfatatoraceae; genus Thermodesulfatator. The sequence continues at coordinate 518 of JAADDY010000041.1, read as the reverse complement.
GCCCTTCTCTTTACTTCCTACCAGGATTTGCGCGCGGCGGGTATCAAAATTTCGCGCCAGAGCTTCAATCTTCTGCCCAAAATGAAAGAATTGAGGGAAATTCTCAGAAAAAGGTCTTCCACGCCCCTTTTTGAAACCCATCCCGAGCTCGTCTTTCTAATCCTTGCCGGCGAACCTCTGCCCTCCAAACACACTCCGGAAGGTTTTGAAAAGAGGTTCGAGCTTCTCCAAGGGCTGGGCCTCTTTCGAGACCTCACCCGCCATCTGAGGGACCTTCCGCGTCTTTACCGGAAAGATCTGCTCGACGCTTACGCCTGCCTCATGGCGGCTAAGCGCATTCTGGAGGGCACGGCGCGTGTTATTCCCGCAGATCCTCCCCGAGACGCGCTGGGGCTTCCCATGGGGATCTGGTTCTAGGAGGTAAGACGGGAGATTATTTTGGCCCCGATGAGGTCTCCCCAGACGTTTACCGCCGTGCGCATCATGTCGAGAAAGCGATCCACCGCCAGGATGAGGCC
>JAADDY010000044.1 GCA_013153725.1 Thermodesulfobacteriota bacterium | reverse complement strand
GGAGTCGCCACCTGTTTCATCATTGGCCTGGTGGTACGCTTCTCACTCTCGCAGAGGCGGGAAGAGCTCGAGGTCCTTTCTCTGGTAGGGGCTACGCCCGGTTTTATTCAGGGGCCAATCCTTACGATCGCAGCTTTTCAGGGCTTTTTTGCCTCGGTGGTGGCCTTTTTTCTGGTCTATGTCCTCAAGATTTATCTTGACCGGGCCCTCCAGGGGTTCTTTCCCGGTCTTTCCGGAGGGCTTGTTTTTTGGAACGCCAAACAGTTAGCTATCCTCATCTCAGGGGTGATATTCCTTTGCGTTACCGGGTCATACTGGGCCTCACGGCGATACTTGCGATATTAATCTCTTCTTCGAGTTTTGCGGTCGAACCTTACGCTCTTCACGCCAGGAAGGCCGTCCTGCGTGAACTTACCGCCAAAGAAAGAAAGATCCTCAAGCAGCTGAAAGAAATTTCAGACGAAATAAACCACAAAAGCGCCGGAATAGAGCTCCTGGACGAAGAAATCGCCAGAAAAGAGCTCATTTTGAGGCGTCTTTCCCTGAAGCTGGCTCAGAAAGAAAAGTTCCTGAACGAGCTTGAGAAGAGGTTTCAGGAAAGGATAAAGCACCTGGCCACCACCGGAAAATTGGGCTGGATAAATCTCATCCTCTCTCCCAAGGAGATCTCTTCTTTCTTCCGGCGCCAGGAATACGCCTATCTCATCCTTTACCACGACAAACAGCTGGCTCAAAAGATCAAAGAAGAAAGAGAGGCCCTAGAGTATCAGAAGAAGATCCTCCAAGAAGAGATGGCTCGCCTCGAAAAACTAAAGCAACGCTACCAACAGCAGTTGCTCGCTCTCGAAGAGCTCAAACGTGAAAAAGAGACCCTTTTAGAGGAAGTGCAACGCAACAAACGGCTTTATGGCGAAACATTGCGCATGCTCAAGAGTGCCTATGACGCCATTTCCAAAATGGCCGCCGAGCTCGAACGGACAAGGGAGGAACTCGAAGTCACCAAAAAAGAAGTTCTGGAGACCCAGCGAAATAAAGTAGAACAAGATAAAAAACCCCCAAAGACCGTTCCCCTCCTCGAACTCAAGGGTCTCTTGCCTCCACCCATCGAGGGAGAAGTGGTAGAATATTTTGGCCTGGAAGTTGACCCCCTCACCGGAGAGAAGATCTTTCACTCCGGGATCACGATTGCTGCCCCGGTAGGGACCCCGGTCAAGGCACCCTATGCCGGTGAGATCGTCAAAATTTCCATCGTTCAGAGCAAAGGAACTTTAGTTTTTATCGATCATGGTTATCATTTCTTGTCTGTCATCGGAGGCTTGGGTAAGGTGACAAAAGGTCTCGGAGATTACGTCTCCACCGGAGAAATAATAGGCGAGGTAGGCGAAACCCCTTATGGCAGAGGGGGAGTCTACTACGAACTGCGATATAAAGGAAAGCCTCAAAATCCTCTGGACTGGCTGGATACCAGTAAACTCAAATTCTTTCGTTAGAGAGGTGCAGCATGAAACAGAAAAGGTTTCTTTTTCCGCTCATGGTGTTGGTTTTAGGGGTCTTCCTGCTGGGGACCATCCTGGGAAGGAGCCTCCTCTCCGCCCCCACCAAGGATCAAAAAGATATCTACGAGCAGCTGAGACTATTCTCCCAGGTCCTGGATCTTGTCCAGCGAAGTTACGTGAAAGAGGTAGACCCCCAGGAACTCATCTATGGTGCCATCCAGGGGATGCTCTCAAATCTTGATCCTCACTCCTCGTTCCTCAAGCCGGACGATTACAAGGAACTTCAGATCGAAACCAAGGGAAGCTTTACGGGAATCGGCATCGAAATAACCATCCGAGACGGCATCCTCACCGTGGTGGCCCCCATCGAAGGGACACCGGCCTGGAAGGCGGGGCTCAAACCCGGAGACAAGATCATCAAGATCAATGGCAAACCCACCAAGGGGATGAGTCTCATCGAGGCGGTCAAACTCCTCCGAGGACCAAAGGGAACCAAGGTAACCATCTCGATTCTCCGGGAAGGGTGGCGTGAACTGAAAGAGATCACGCTGGTGAGGGATGTGATCCCCATCATTAGTGTGCGTTCCTTCACCATCGAGCCCGGCTACGGGTACGTGAGAATCTCCAATTTTCAGGAAAAGACCCCCAGAGAGCTCGTCAAAGCTCTGGATAAGCTTGAAAGGGAAAACAAACCCCTGAAAGGTCTTATCATCGATATACGCAACAACCCTGGAGGACTCTTGAATGCGGCCGTAAGAGTAGCCGATGAATTTATTGACGAAGGGCTCATCGTCTATACCAAAGGGCGCCTGAAGCAACAGAATATGCGCTTCGAGGCCACTCCCAACCGCCGAAAACACCCTTACCCCCTCATAGTCCTGGTAAACGAAGGAAGCGCTTCCGCTTCCGAAATTGTAGCCGGGGCCCTGCAGGATCATCGTCGTGCTCTCATCGTGGGGATGCCAACTTTCGGTAAGGGTTCGGTGCAGACCATCATCCCCTTGCCGGATGGTTCGGCTGTAAGGCTCACCACGGCCCAGTACTTCACTCCCAGCGGTCGCTCTATCCAGGCCAAAGGAATCGAACCCGATGTAAAGGTGCCCTTTCTGGACCCGGAATGCTTGAAGAAGAGCGAAAAACATCACGCCATCCGGGAAAAGGATCTGGAGAAACATCTTGAAAACGGCAAAGAAGAGCATTCTCTGAACGAAGAGAAAGACAAGAAAGAGCAAGAGAAGGAAAAGAAAGAAAAACAGGGAGAGAAGACCGAGTCCCGACGCCTCGATAAGGAGCGCTTCCGCTATGATAGCCAGTTTCAGGAGGCCTTACGGTTGTTGAAAAGCTGGGATGTCATCACACACCTCAAGATTGAATAAATGCCCAGGCGAAAGAAAAAAAGGCCCGCCCCGACCCTTCTGGGGTGGGCCTTTTGGCTCTCTTTTCTCCTGATAACGTTCCTCGCAGCCCTCTGGGTTCTAAAACCTCTCAAAACTCCTCCCCGGAAGAAGCCACCGGAGAAGACCCAGACAAAACCTCAACCAAGACCCCGGATTAAAGCCGAAAAGGCCCCGAAAAGGGAAAAAAAGAAGGCCACCACACGCAAACCTCTGGCCTGCATCATCATCGACGACATGGGACAGGCCCCCGAAATGGAAAGAAGGTTTTTCCATCTCGGTCTGCCTCTCAACTTCTCCTTTCTGCCAGAAGCTCCCTTCACCAGGAAGCTTGCGAGCGAGGCCTACGCCCGGGGATTTGAAGTCCTGGTACATTTGCCCCTGGAGGCCGAACACACCAGAGATCACTCCGCCTTTATCACCTTGCGAATGGACGAAGTTGAAGTAAAAAGGCGGGTGAGAGAAGCGGTGCGCCGGGTTCCCTTTGCCATCGCGGTCAATCACCACATGGGATCGGCCTTTACCGCGGAAGAAAGACACATGCGCTGGGTACTGGAAGAGGTCAAAGCCCTGGGGCTCTTTTACATAGACAGCCGCACCACCCCTAAAACCGTGGTCCCGAAGTTGGCCAGGGAGCTGGGACTTCCGTTTGCCGAACGGAGGGTCTTTCTGGATCACCAGCAGGAATATGAAGCCGTCTGCGAGGCCCTTGAAAAGTTTATCCGGAGGGCCAAAAGCAAGGGCCCAACCCTTGCCATCGCCCATCCCCATCCAGAGACCCTTAAGGCCCTGGAGGCTTTTCGGGAACGTCTCCGCCGGGAGGTAGATCTTTGCCCGGTCAGTGTCTTCGTCAAAAGAGGAAGAAACCATGATTAAGCCTTATCTGCGGGATTTTAAACCTTACCCGCCGGGGAAACCCATCTCCGAACTGAAAAGGGAACTGGGGCTCGAAGGCCCCATCATAAAACTGGCCTCAAACGAAAACCCTTTCGGACCGCCGCCAAGCGCCCTCAAAGCCCTGGTCGAAGCGGCTCCGGAGCTCAACCGCTACCCGGACCCTGCGGCCTATGAACTCCGCCAGGCACTTGCCTCCCGTTACGGAGTGGAACCCGAAGAGATCGTCCTGGGCAACGGCTCAAATGAGATCTTGGACCTCCTGGTAAAGGCCTGTCTCTTGCCTGGAGAGGAGGCCCTCATGAGCGAGCCTTCCTTTCTGATGTATGAAAAATTCGTCACCGCGGCGGGGGGGAAGGCTGTCAAGGTTCCTCTCAAGGATTTCCACCACGATCTCCCCGGACTGGCCCGCCGTATCACCGAAAAGACCAGGCTCATCTTTCTCGACAACCCCCACAACCCTACCGGGAGCATCATCTCTCAGAAAGAGTTCGAAACCTGGTATGAAGGGCTTCCAGAGGGACTCATCGTGGTGATAGACGAGGCCTACGGGGAGTTCGTAAACGACCCGCAAGTCCTCAAGCCCCTCCTTTTCAAGGACTCTTCGCCGCCGGTGGTGCTTTTGCGGACCTTTTCCAAGGCCTATGGCCTGGCGGGGTTGCGTCTGGGCTACGGCATCATGCGCGAAGAGCTGGCCAGTGTTCTAAACGCCATCAGGCAGCCCTTCAACGTCAACACCCTGGCCCAGGTAGCGGCGCAAGCCGCCCTCAAAGACGAGGCTTACTTAAAGAAGGTCCTTGAGACCACCTGGGCAGAGAGAGAAAGGCTCACCAAAGCCTTGGGGGATTTTGGTTTTAATCCCCACCCTTCCCAGGCCAACTTTATCCTGGTAGATCTTGGCCGCCCGGCCCGCCCCCTCTATGAAGCCCTCCTCAAGAAGGGTGTCATCGTGCGGAGCATGGAGGCCTACGGTTTTCCGCATTGTTTGCGGATCAGCATAGGGACACCGGAAGAAAACGAAATTTTCCTGGCAAAACTCAAGGAGGTCTTGAGTGAGGGCTAGAGGCCTTCTCATCACCATCGATGGCCCGGCAGGAGCCGGCAAAAGCACCATCGCCAAAAGGCTTGCGGCCTCCCTCGGCTATCTCTATCTGGACACCGGGGCCATGTACCGGAGCGTGGCCCTGGCGGCCAAAAGGAAGGGCATTTCTTTTCAGGACGAAGAGGCGCTAGCGCGTCTGGCCCGAGAGATGGATCTCCGGCTTGAGCCTTCCGGCGACGGGGTGCGGGTGCTGCTTGAGGGCGAAGACGTAAGCGAGGCCATCCGAACCCCTGAGATTGACCGTCTCTCCTCCCTGGTGGCCCAGGTGCCGGGGGTGCGAGCGGCCCTTTCGGCCAGGCAAAAAGAGCTCGGCCAAGAAGGCGGGGTGGTGGCCGAAGGGCGAGACATGGGAAGTTTCGTCTTCCCGGAGGCGGATCTCAAATTCTTCCTCACCGCCACCCCCGAAGTGCGGGCCAAACGCCGCCTCGCCCAGCTTGAGAGCAAGGGCCTCAAGGCGGATTACGAAAAGATCCTTGCCGACATCGTAGAGAGAGACAAGAGAGATCGAGAAAGAAAAATAGCTCCCCTGGTTGTGCCGGAAGGAGCTATCGTGATAGATACATCGGACAAAACACCTCAAGAGGTGCTTGAACTCCTCCTAAACCACGTTAAAGGAAAACTCCATGACTAAAAAGCTTCTCCTTGCCGGGTGCCTGGTGTTTTGGTGGGGGGTCCTGGCCGCTCTTACCCCTTTCGAGGAAAACAACATCGCCGTCTATGAGAAGGCCAAACGGGCCGTGGTCCACATCGAATGTCTCAAAAAACCCGCCCCTTCCAAGAGGTCCTTTCCGGAGAGGGCGGTGGGCTCGGGGTTTTTCATCTCCGAGGCTGGGCACATCGTAACCAATTACCACATCGTGGAGAACGCTTATACCGTTTTGGTGAGCGACTGGCAGGGAACACGGTACCAGGCACGCATCCTTGGGACTGATCCCCCCACGGATCTGGCCGTCCTGAAGATTGATCCCAAGGGGCCGATAAGCAAACTCTCCTTTGGAGAAAGCACGAAACTGAAAATCGGCCAGAAGGTCCTTGCCATTGGAAACCCCTTTGGCCTTGACAACACCCTCACGGTGGGGGTGGTGAGCGCCCTGAACCGGAGCCTTCCAAGCCCCACCCTTGAGCTTTCTCACAATATCATCCAGACCGACGCCGCCATTAATCCCGGCAACTCCGGCGGGCCGCTCCTTGATTCCTCCGGCAAGGTGATGGGAATCATCACCGCCATCCTGAAACCCGGGGCTGAAAACATAGGTTTTGCCATCCCTTCGGAGGTGGCCACGCGCATCATCCCGCAGCTTATCGAAAAGGGTTACGCCGTAAGACCCTTCGTGGGGATCAAAGGGCTTGAGATTACGCCCCGTCTGGTCACCCTCTTCGGGATCAAACCCGAAGAGGGCGTACTCGTTCAAAGCGTCATCCCCGGGTCTCCGGCTGACAAAGCCGGTATTCGCGGCGGGAACAAGATCATCCTCCTGGGCGATGAAAAGATAGTCCTCGGCGGTGACGTAATCGTGGGCCTTGAAGGCAAACCAGTAAAAAAGATCCTCGACATCGTGGAAGAGCTCACCAAGCATCGCCCTGGAGAGCGTCTGCACTTTGAGATTCTGCGAAACGGAGAGAAAAGGACGGTGGAAGTGGTCCTGGGCAGTCTCAACCCTTCCCTTCTCAAACCATGAAACCTTACCTTTCCGTCGTCATCCCGGTCTACAACGAAGAGGAAAACATCGTCCCCCTGCTTGAGGCCCTGGACAAGGCTCTCTCCCCTCTGGAAAAGCCCTTCGAGGTCGTGATCGTCGACGATGGCTCCACGGATCGGACCCTTGAGAAGTTGAAGGCCCTGAAGCCTCGTTACCCGTGGCTCCGCATCGTGGCCCTGCGGCGAAACTTCGGACAGAGCGCCGCCTTCACCGCGGGGATAGATCACGCCCGGGGGGAGATCATCGTCACCATGGATGGTGACCTTCAGAACGATCCCCGCGACATCCCCAAACTTTTGGCCAAGATCGAAGAGGGCTACGACGTGGTCTCGGGCTGGCGCAAAGACCGCAAAGACCCTTTTTTCTCACGCCGTCTTCCCTCCTTTTTGGCCAACGTCATCATTTCTCGCCTCACCAAGGTCAAACTCCACGACTACGGTTGTTCCCTCAAGGCCTACCGGGCCGAGGTCATCAAGGGGCTTACCATCTACGGCGAGCTCCACCGCTTCATCCCGGCGCTTGTGAGCCTTGGTGGGGCCCGGGTGGCAGAAATCGAAGTAAACCATCATCCGCGGCGCTTTGGCCGGAGCAAATACGGCCTATCGCGCACTTACCGCGTCGTCCTGGATCTCCTCCTCGTGCTCTTCTTTCGCAAATTCGCCACGAAACCTCTGCATATCTTTGGGCTCACCGGAGGAATACTCCTCTTCCTGGGGATAACAATCGAGGGGTATCTTACGATACTTAAGCTGTTCTTCGGACAGGACATAGGCCATCGACCACTTTTGCTCCTGGGGGTCCTCCTTATCCTCACGGGCATCAATCTCCTGGGGACAGGGCTCCTGGCAGAGCTCATCATCCGCACTTACTACGAAGCCTCGGGCAAACGGATTTACCACGTGCGCGAGGTCATCGAGTGAAAAAGGCCCTCTCCTTTCTCCTGAAGCTCGCGGTAAGTGCGGGGCTCCTCTATTATCTCTTCCGGCGTACAGACTTTTCCCTCCTGTGGCAAAGTCTCAAAGGGCTTTCCTGGTCCTGGGCCCTCTTGGCCGTGGCGACCTTTTTCGTCTTTCAATTCATTAGCGCTCTCAGATGGCAGAGGATCAATATCTGTCTGGGGTTCCCGAAAGACTATCTCTACTTTTGCCGCATCTATTTCATCGGGATGTATTTCAACACCTTTCTCCCCGGGCTCCTGGGGGGCGACATCGTAAGAGTCTTTTACCTGGTCAAGGACGGAGCCCCTAAAAGTGTGGCGAGCTTCAGTGTCCTCTACGACCGGGCTTTCGGGTTCCTGGGGGCCATGTTTCTCTTGCTCGTTTTCCTCCCCATGGAAGGTGACTTCCTGCCCCCTCTTGCCAGAGAAAGTCTTTTCTTCCTTTCCGCCGGAGTACTTTTGACAATCCTCTTCCTGGTGCTCTTCTCCAAAAAACTTCGCGAAAGGATCGGACACGAACTCTTCCAGACGCTTACTTCGGTAGCACAACCGGCAAGATTTCTAGAACTGCTTCTCCTGGGGCTCGCGGTGCAAGTTCTCTTCAACATACATCTCATCTTTCTGGGACGGGCCCTTGGAATAGACCTCGCGTGGTCGAAGTTTTTCCTCATCGTGCCCCTCATGGGGATTCTGGCAAGTCTTCCCATAAGCCTGGGCGGTTTCGGGGTAAGGGAGGGAACCCTTTCTTACTTCCTAGAACTTCTGGGCTATCCTCCTGAGCTCGGTATCGCCCTTGGTTTTTTGACTTACGGCGTGATGCTCCTTGGCGGGGCCGTGGGAGGATTCTTATATTTGTGGGGAGGCCGGCGCAAAGATGGAAATACTTAAAGACTTTCTGCACATTTTCGTGCCCCTCTTCATCATCGTGGATCCGATAGGATGTGTACCTCTTTTTCTCGGTCTTACCGAAGGACTCCCGGAGAAGAAAAGGCGCTATCTGGCCTTCAAAGCCTCATTGGTGCTGACCTTTGTCCTGGCAGCCTTTGCCCTCTTCGGAGACCGCATCCTCCTCTATTTCGATATCTCCGTGGCCTCCTTCCGGGTGGCCGGGGGTATCATCCTCCTTTTGATAGCCCTCCAAATGATCCAGGCTCAGGCCCGAGCCACGAAGAGCCTTCCTGAAGAGGAAGAAGAAAGTCGCCACAAAGAAGACATCGCCGTAGTTCCTCTCGGCGTGCCCATCCTGGCAGGCCCCGGGGCCATTACCACGGTCCTGGTGCTGACCGGGGGCGAGCCGGATCTTTCTCTGCGTTTGATGGTCATCGCCGCCACGGTCCTCGTCGCCCTCCTTACTTTCTTGATCTTTGCGCACGCGGCTCGCATCTCCAAGATGCTGGGACAGACGGGAACAAACCTCGTTGTGCGTCTTACGGGCTTGATTCTTGCCGTCATTTCCGTTGAATATATGGCAAGAGGCCTGGGAGAACTTTTCCCCGGCTGGCTCAAAGGTTAGGAGGCCATGAAATGAACATCGCCATCGTCAAAGACGAGATCTTCCTCAGACACAACCCCGGAGAATATCACCCTGAACGCCCGGAAAGGCTGGTAAAAATATACGAACGCCTGGCAGAGCCTGACATCGCCGATTTCATAAAGATCCTCAAACCCCGGGAAGCCACCTTCGAAGAGCTCTGCTGGAACCATTCGCCGGAATACGTAAAACTGATTCAGCAAACCGCCGGGCAAAATCACGTCCAGCTCGATCCCGACACCGCCACCTGCCCGGAATCATACGAAGCCGCCATCAAGGCCGTGGGGGCCCAATTCGTAGGGCTCGACGCCATCTTCAAAGGCGAGGTGCAGGACGTCTTTGCCCTGGTGCGCCCACCCGGGCACCACGCCGAGAGGGATCGGGCCATGGGTTTCTGCCTCTTCAACAACGTGGCCCTGGCAGCCCATTACGCCCTCAAAAGGCTGGGAGTCAAACGGGTCTTGATCGTCGATTGGGACCTGCACCACGGAAATGGCACGCAGTGGTCCTTCTACCAGAGCAAAGACGTGCTCTTCTTCTCCACACACCAGTTTCCATACTATCCGGGGACAGGCCGGGTGGAAGAAATAGGTGAAGGTGAGGGGCTGGGATACACGGTGAATGTTCCTCTGCCTGCCGGTTGCGGAGACCCGGAATACGCTACGGTCTTCAAGAAGATCCTGGTGCCCGTGGCCAGAGCCTACAACCCCGACGTCATCCTGGTCTCCGCGGGGTTCGACATTTACTTTGGCGATCCCCTCGGAGGGATGTTGGTCACCCCCGTAGGCGTGGCCTATCTCACCCGGATCGTCAAAAAGCTGGCACAAGAATGCTGCCGGGGGCGCCTCCTCCTTACCTTGGAAGGAGGCTACAGCCTCCAGGGTCTCTCCGACTGCGTGGCCGCGGTCATCTTCGAGCTGGTGGGACGTTCCATCATCCCCACCGACAAGCTCCAGGAGTTCGAGGAGATCGAAAAGCCCCTGGAAGTGCTTGAGAGGGTGCGGGCCGTACACGCCAAGTTCTGGCCGGAGGTGGCGGCTTGATCCTTGCTCCGCAGGCCATCGAGGCAGAAAGCTTTCGCCTGATCGACGAGGCCTTCCGTAAGGAGGGGCTCTCTTTTCCGGAAGAGGTCCTCCCCCTCGTCAAAAGAGCCGTCCACGCCACGGGAGACGTAAGCCTGGCCAGGGATTTCGTCTTTCACCCCGAGGCCGTCAAAAAGGGGGTAGCGGCCCTGAGAGCCGGAGCCAACCTCTTCTGCGACGTCAAGATGGTGGCCTCCGGGATAAACCGCAAGGCCCTTTGCCGACTCGGAGGAGAGCTCTTCTGCTTCATAGACGACCCGAAAGTGGTGCAAGAAGCAAAGGAGCGCGGCCTTACCAGGGCCTACGTGGCCATGGAAAAGGCGCTTGCCTTTTCCGGCGAGAAGATCATCGTCGTGGGAAACGCTCCCACGGCCCTCCTGCCGGTGCTTGAAGCCATGGAGAAAGGCCACCCTCCGGCGCTCGTCATCGGGGTGCCGGTAGGTTTCGTAGGGGCCGCGGCATACAAAGAAGAGCTCTCGAGAAAGACAAGCCCCTTCATCACCCTTCGTGGCCCCCGGGGAGGCTCGCCCATCGCCGCCGCCCTCGTAAACGCCCTGCTAAAGCTTGCCCTGCAAGATGAAGCCTCCGCGGCAGTTTAAGGGACGTTACGGTTACACCACCGGGGCCTGCGCCACCGCCGCCCTCAAAGCCGCCCTCCTCCTCCTTACCGGCCGGGAAGAAAAAGAGGTCAGGGTGAGGCTTCCCATAGGCTGGGAGGCGGCGTTTCCCCTCAAGGATTGCTCCCTCAACGGAGAGAAGGCCCGGGCCTCGGTCATAAAAGATGCCGGGGACGACCCGGATGTCACCAACGGGGCCGAGATTCGCGTGGAAGTGGCGCTCGCCCCCGGGCACGGAAAGATCATCTTCCGGGCCGGAGAAGGCGTGGGGGTGGTCACCAAACCTGGCCTTGGCATCCCCGTGGGAGAGCCCGCCATCTCCTCCGTGCCACGGCGGATGATGCGGGAGGTCGTGGAGGAGGTGCTCGGTGAAAAGCTCAAAGACCTAAACGTCTGCGTTACGATTTCCATCCCCCAGGGGGAGGAGCTTGCCAAACACACCCTAAACGCCCGGCTTGGCATCAAAGGCGGGCTTTCCATCCTCGGGACGAAGGGAATCGTGATCCCCTTTTCCACCGCCGCTTACAAGGCCTCCATCGTCAAGGCCTTCCACGTGGCCCGGGCCCTTGGCATAACCGAGGTGGTTCTCACCACCGGGGGGCGGAGCGAGCTCTGCTGCCAGAGACTCTTTCCCGACCTTCCCGAGGAGGCTTTCGTCCAGGTGGGAGATTTTGTAGGCTTTTCCTTGCGTTCGGCGCGCAGAAATGGTTTTCAGAGGATCACCCTGGGGATGATGCTCGGGAAGATGGCCAAGATTGCCGTAGGGCTTTCCAACACACACGCCAAGTACGGAGACGTCCCCCTGGCAGAGCTCCTTTCCTGGGCGAAAGAAAGCGGGGCCCCTGAAGGAGCCCTGAGAAAGCTCAAAGAAGCCCACACGGCGCGGCGGTTCCTGGAAATCTTGAAAGAAAAGGCCCCGGGAATCCTCGAAACCTTCAGCAGGCGAGTCTGTGAGGAGGCCCTTGAAGCGGCTCGCAAATTCACCGGAGAGCACGTAAGGCTGCGGGCGGTGCTTCTTGACTTTGGAGGAGAAGCCCTGGCCATCGTGGAAAGATGATTGAAGTCATCGGTTTCCATCATCGCCGTCTCTTACCAGCCCCCCACCTGGCCCTCATCGAAGAGGCCCGGGTCCTGGTGGGTGGCAGGCGCCATCTCGAGAACTTTCCGGAGTTTCGAGGGGAGAAACTCGAACTCAAAAGCCCGCTTGATGAAGTGCTAAAAAGGCTGAAGGAGCTTGCGGCGGAGAAGAAAGTGGCCGTGCTGGCAAGCGGAGACCCGCTCTTTTTCGGGCTCGGGAGAAGGCTTCTTTCCTGGTTTCCACCGGAAGAACTTCGCTTTCATCCTGCTCCCACGGCCTTTCAGCTGGCCTTTGCCCGGGCCAAGATCCCCTGGGAGAAGGCCAAGATTCTCTCCCTCCACGGCAAGAGGCCTTTTCGCAACTTGCACCTTGAGATCGCCCCCTTCCGAGAGGTGGCCTTCTTTACTGATCCGGAAAACACACCGGACCGCCTGGCCTCCTATCTCCTCGAAAAGGGTCTCAAGGGGGAGGCCATCGTCTGCGAAAACCTTGGCCTTCCCGAAGAAAGGATCACACGCTGCCCCCTGGAAGAAGTCCCTTCAAAGGAGTTTTCTCCCTTAAACGTTTTCATCCTTCTCAAGGAGGCAAGCCCCCGACGTCTGCACTTCGGGCTTCCAGAAAAATTTTTCGCCCACAAAGGTGGCCTCATCACCAAAGATTTCATCCGGGCCAGGATCATCTCCCTGCTTTCCCCCTTTCCCGAAGCCACGGTCTGGGACCTGGGAGCCGGAAGCGGGGCCGTGGGGCTTGAGCTTGCCTCGCTCTCCTTCCGCGGAGAGGCTTACCTGGTGGAAAAAGACCCTTCCAGGTCCAAGCTCATTTACGAAAACCTAAAACGTCTGAAGCTTGACAACGTCTTCGTTATCGAAAAGCCCCTTGAGGAAGCCCTTGCCGAGCTTCCCTCACCGGATCTCGTCTTCCTCGGAGGGGGTCTGCGCTCCCTTCTCGAAAACACCGGGGCCTTCCTGGCCAAGCTCAAAGCTTCCACCAGAATTTGTGCCACCTTTGTCTGCCTGGAGAACCTGCTTCGGGCCAGGGAATTCTTCGAAAAAGAGGGTTTTGAGGTGGGCTTTGAGGCCCTCTGGGGGGCCCGCGGAAAGAGGCTTCCCGGGGAGGTCCACATGCTTGACGCCGAAAACCCCGTCTTTATCCTGGCAGCGCAGAGAGGAGAAAGATGAAAAAGATCTATCTCGTGGGGGCAGGCCCTGGAGACCCGGAGCTTTTGACCCTCAAGGCCAAAAGGCTTTTAGAGGAGGCCGACCTCATCGTCTACGCCGGCTCCCTGATCCCAGAAGAGATGCTGAGAGAGACAAAAGCCCAGAAGGTAGACAGCGCCAAACTTTCGCTCCCCGAGATCGTGGACATTCTCGCCCAGGGGGCAGAAGAGGGAAAACTCGTGGTGCGGCTCCATTCCGGAGACCCTTCCCTTTACGGGGCCATTGCCGAGGAGATGGAGGAACTTGCGGCCCGCGGCGTGGCCTGCGAGGTGGTACCGGGGGTCTCTTCCTTTCTGGCGGGGGCCGCGGCCCTGGGATGCGAGCTTACCTACCCGGAGGTGAGCCAAACCGTCATCCTCACCCGCGCCGCGGGGAGGACCCCGGTGCCGGAAAAAGAAGACCTGGAGAGGCTGGCAAGCCACCAGGCCACGATGGTGCTCTTTTTGAGCGCCTCCCTGATAGAAAAGGCGGTGGAAAAACTCCTGCGTGGGGGTTACCCGCCTGAGACCCCCGCCGCCTGTGTCTACCGGGTGGGCTGGCCGGAGCAAAAGATCATCCGCACCACCCTCAAGAGGCTGGCCTTAGAGGTCAAGGAGGCCGGGATAAAGAAACAGGCCCTCATCTTCGTGGGAAAGGCCCTCTCCCCCCCTCAGAAGAAGCGCTCCAAACTCTACGATCCCTCCTTCTCCCACGCCCACCGGAGGGCTAAAAAGAGAGGAGCTCCCGCACAATAGAGAGCCAGCCGCTGGAACTAACTTTTAAAAGGTGTTTTTGGCGGGTATAAATTATGAAGAAAGCTTGTTAAAACGAGGCTGAATGATGTTTTCCATACCAAAGAAAGTGGTGTACGACGAAAACGGCAAACCCATAGAAGTTATCATCCCCTGGGAAGTCTTCGTGGAGATAGAAGAAGCCTTGGGGCTCGACCTGGACGATGATGCCAGAAAGGCACTGAAAGAGGCCCGGCAGGACAGAGAGAACGGTAAAGAAGAAACATACGTTCCCCTTGAGGAAATCTAGTGTTCAAAGTCGTCATTCACCGGCGGGCTGTTCTTACCTCAAACGTCTCCCCAACACTCAAAAAGAACGTCTTAAAAAGGCCCTCTCTGAGTTGGCCCGCAATCCATTTCGGCCCGGAGTTAAAGCAATGGCAGGTGAGTGGCGAGGATACTATCGTCTGAGGATTGGCGATATCAGAGTAATCTTCTGGCCTGACCTCAAAACCAAGACCATTTACGTGGATTACATTGGCCCCAGAGGAGATATTTACAAAACCAAGACCTGAGGGCTAAAAAGAGAGGAGCTCCCGCACAATAGGATGGGCTGGGGCGGCGAGGAGCGTTTCAAGCGGCCCTTCCTGGAGGATGACCCCTTCGTGAATCACTGCCACCCGGTCTGCCAGAAGTTTGACGTCCAAAGGATCGTGCGTGACGTAAATAAGAGTAAGTTCCCTCCTTTCCCTTATTCTGAGGAGTTCCTGACGGAACTTCTTTTTGCGCACCATATCGAGGTTTGAGAAGGGCTCGTCAAGGAGGAGAAGGGCGGGCTCCTGGGCGAGGGCCCGGGCGATGGCAAGCCTTTGTCTCTGGCCTCCGGAAAGCTCCGGTGGCCGCTTCTTCCGCAGCTCCCAGAGCTCAAAGAAGGAGAGGAGCTCTTTGATCCGCGCGGGCTCGCGGTTTACGAACTCCAGATGTTCGTAAACGGTGAGGTGCTCCCAGAGGGCCAGATTCTGGAAGATGAAACCGATCTTTCGCTCCCAGGGAGGCAGAAGAATTTGGGAACCGCGGGTGGCAGGCTTTCCGTAAAGATGGATTTCTCCGGCCTCCGGAGTTTCAAGGCCGGCGATGAGACGCAGGAGGGTGCTCTTCCCGGCCCCTGAAAGACCAATCACCGCCAGGATCTCGCCGGGAGAGACGGAAAGATCCACCCCGCGCAGCACCTCTTCGCCGGAAAATCTCTTTCTGACCCCTTTAAGCAGAACGACTGCCATCAGCCCCGGGTCTCAAAAGGCATAGTAAAAGGCTCACCACTACCAGGATAAAAAGGGTGTTCAAAAGGCACAAACCCGCGGAAACCGAAAGCGGGTTGTTCACCGAAAGGGTGTAGATGGTAACCGCAAGGGTCGCCCCTCCGGGAGGATAAAGGAGGGAGGAGAGGGTCATTTCGTTGGCGGCGAAGATGAAAAAGATGGCCAGCGCGTAACCAAACCAAGGGCTCAAGGGTGGAAGGATGATGCGCCTGAAAATGGCGTTGAAACCCCTTCCAGCGAGATAGGCGGCTTCAAGCCCCCCTTTGTCGAAACGTCGCCAGGCCTCCCGCAGCAGGCGCTGCGTAAGAAAACCAAAGTGGCAGAGAAGGCCAAGAAGCAAAAGGACCCAGGAGGAATAGACCAGGGGGAAGCGGCCCCAAAAGTAGATGAGCCCCACCGCCAGCACCACCGAAGGCAGAAAAAAGGCCAGCAGAGCAAGAGTATCCCAGAGGTCCTTTTCTCTTTCCTTAAAAAGGGGCTGGCTCACCAGGGCCACACCTCCGGCAAGGATCGCCGCCCCGCCGGTGTAGAGGAAAGTCCTCAAGAGCGGAGACTTCGCCCTCGTAAGAACGGACCAGAAATCACCGGAGAAGGCCTTAAACGCCAGGACGGAGAGAGGAAGAAAGACCGCCACCAGAAGCGTTACCCCCAGGAAAAGACCGCCTAGGAGGAAAAAGGGCCTGCTCTCGAAAAGAAGCCCGCGAGGATCCCGCCAGCGCGGAGCAATCTCCCAGCGTTTGACAAAGGGCCTCTCCAGCAGGAAGAAGAGAAGCCCCGTTATCGCCAGGGGCAAAGAGGCGTTCAGGGCTCCCTGCAAGTCGTAGAAGGCGGCAAAGCGAGTGAGGATCTCGCTTCCTATCACCGGCACCCCCAGGTAAGTGGGAGCACCGATTTCCGTAAAGGAAAAGATGAAACAAAGCCCCGCCCCTCCCAAAAGATAGGGCTTGGCGTACGGAAGGGTAACCCTGGTAAAGACCTTTAGAGGTGGAGCAAGAAGTAGCCCGCTTTCTTCGGCCTCCCGCGGAATGCTCAAGAAAGAAAGGTAAAGCGGCCAGAAAACCAGGGGAAAAAATGAGATCGTGAAGATGAAGACCACCCCCCAGGGAGAAAAGAGAAGCTTTAGAACTGGTGCGGGGAGGATGAAGGACCAGGCAAGAGCCGTTTGGTAAGGGAGAAAGAGGAGCGGGACGGCGAGGAGCACGGCCCAGAGCCTTGCCAGCGGAAAACGGCTCTTTGCAAGGAGGGTGGCCAGGGGAAGGGAAAGGAGCACAGAAAGCCCCGTGGCTCCTAAAGCCAGGATGAAGGTGTTTGAAAGGGCCCTGAGATAGATGGCGTCTTTGAGGAAGGTGAGTGAGAGAGTCTTCCCGAAAGCCAAGAAAAGTGCCCCGAGAGGGGGCAGGAAGACCAGCAGGAAGTAAACCCGCGCAAGGAGACGCCAGAGCCTCACTTCTCAGCCACCCAGCGGCGCAGATAAGGGAGAATCTCCTCCATCTTTTGGGCCACCTTGGCGTAATCTACCTCAAGGAGACGGAGTTTGCTGAGAGGAGGAAGCTCAGGTGGCGGGGGTACCGCGGGGTTCAGGGGTATCTGCCGACAGGTGGCCCTGGCGAGCATCTCTTCGGCCACCGGTGAGAGGAGAAAGTCGATGAGTTTCTTGGCAGCCTCGGGATGCGGTGCCCCTTTGATGAGGGCCACGGCGTTCGGCATGAAGAGGGTCCCCTCGCCGTTTTGATCCGGGATGACCATTTCTACCGGAGCCCCCTCTTCCATCACGGAGAAGGCGTCGTCGTTGTCTACCAGGCCGAATTTGACCTTTCCCAAGGCCACCCAGCGCGCCACTTCTCCGTTTGAGGAGGCCAGCTTGAGGCCGTTTTTCTTGAGCCCTTCGAGAAAGGCCCGGGCCTCTTCGTCTCCCCAGGCCACGAAAAGGGCCGCCACGTGAAAAGAGGTCGTACCAAAAAGCGGATTTGCCAGGGCAAAGGCCCCTTTGAAGCGCGGTGCAAGCATATCTCTCAAGCCCCGGGGATATTCCGCGGGAGAGAGAAGATCTTTGTTCACCACAAAGACCCGTATCCTCCCGGAAAAGCCCGTCCAGTAGCCCTCAGGATCTTTGAAGCGGTCGGGAATGTGTGCCGCCTGGGGAGAACGGTAGGGAGCAAGGACTCCCTTTTGCTTTAGGATCTCAACTCTCAACGGATCGTTCGACCAAAAGACGTCGCAACGAGGATGATCCTTTTCAGCCAGCAGACGATTCATGAGGCCGGTGGATTTGGTCTCCTCCGTATCGAAGACCATGTGGACCTTGATCCCGGTGCGTCTTTCAAATTCTTGCAACACCGGTTCGGAAAAGACCTGGTCGGTGGACGTGTAGACCACGACCTCGTTTGAGGAAGGGGGTTCCTTTCCGCAGGTAACCAGGAAGAAGGGCAAAACGCAAAGGAGCCAGAGCCATCTTCGCATTCTCAACCCCCTTAAGGAGAGATCACTTCGACCCGCAGGAGGTCGAAAGCCGTCTGAGCGTCGGCCTTGGACCAGAGCCCCAGAGCACCGCCCTCCGTGAAGGTGCGGTCCCTCTTCTCGAGGAGGAGCTTGCCATCGAAGTAACATTTGATGAGATCTCCCCGGTGTTCCACCGTGATCTCGTGCCACTGGTGGGCCGGAGCCTTGACCCTGGCAGAGGCCAGCATACGACGGTGACCACCCTTGACGTAATAGAGCCTGAAATTGTCCTCAAGCGGGTTCCAGCGCACCACGTAATAATTGTCGGCGTCCTTCGCCCGCCAGACGGGGCCTCCTCCCTGGTCTTCCCTCCCCTTCACCGCCTTGACCCAGACGCTGAGCTTCAAGTCTTTGGCTTTCAACTTGCGGCTAAGGAGCACGTTGAAACAGGAGCCATGGTTCGTGCGGGGGTCGGGTTGAACCAGAAGCGCGGTCTTCCCCGAGGGAGCACTGGGATCGGGAATCAGGGACCACTTTGCAAGGGTGCCACAGTCTCTGGTCTGGGCCGGATAGAAGGCCGCCAGATCTTCCGGAGAATCGAAGGAGAAGATGATCTCGGCGGCCCAGACCAGGGAAGCAACCAGAAGCGCCAGGAGACTCGTCGCAAAAATTCTCTTCATGCCATCCTCCATGGGTGAAAATTTTCTCTCATTCTACTACGGAAAGATCCCGGGGCCAGCCAAAACATTGCGTTATTTAAAGGATATGGTAAAAATTTGGTGATCTCTTTAGCCGGCGTAGCTCAGCTGGTAGAGCAGCGGATTCGTAATCCGCAGGTCAGGGGTTCAAGTCCCCTCGCCGGCTCCAAAAAACCTTTGAGCTGCAAACCTTTCAGGATCAGGCAACCTTCCCGGGGACAGGTTAGGGACAAATCAGTTCGGTTTGGTGCGACAGATTGCATCAGAGGCCCTTCTGGAACTCTTGCTTCGATTTCCAAAGACACCCCGGCGGGTGATTAACTCTTCTGGCTTTTCCTCAGTATCCGTTTATCGCCTACCCTGATGGTGACTTTCTGTTGATCCAGGTGTTCCAGCAACGGGATGAGATATTTGCGGCTTGCCCCGCCCACCAGTTTGCGAAAGTCCCCTACACTCATCTCTTTGTTCTTTTCCAGGAACGAGACCGCCCGTTTACGGGCTTCTTCCAGGACATCCCGGTGAAAAACGAGTTCGTCTCGCAGCCTGACGAGTTTTCCCTCCTGAAGGAGGAGATTGAAGATCTCTACGTTCAACGGGGCTTGGTCACGGAATTGGGAGAGAATCTCGTCTTTGTCCGGGGGCTGAAAACCGGCCTTCAAAAAGGCCTTTTCAATCTTGGCCTTTAACGCTTCCTGTTCCTCGGCCAGGACGATGCGATGGCTTGACAGGCGAACGATCTCACGCTCCTGGACGATCTTTCCCTTCTGGGCCAGTTCCTCGAGCAGAATCTCAAACACCTTTGGCTCAAGGCCGGATGGCAGGCGCTGTCTCAGGTCTTCCTTGGGGATCCCGGGTTTTAAGGGAAATTTCTGGTGATACTTTTCAAGGCGGGTGAGAATCTCTTCTTTCAGGTCTTCATATATCTCGCGGGCCAGAAAGAGCCTCTTCCCCTCGGTACGAATCTCCTTGACCTTACCGTGTTCCTTGAGCTTCCGGAGTACGGCCTCGAGATCCTCCCCAAAAAGAGAGACTCTCAGGGCCAGTTCTTCGAAAGGGAGCCCCATCTCCCCTGCTAAGCGGAGATGATAAAGGACGATCTCTTCTAAAGAGCCGTCCCGCAGGAGCTTCAGTTCTTCCATCTGGCGAGGCTGTGATCTCTTGCGGCGTCTGGCCACCGGATTGAGCACCTGCCCCCCTCCGATGGTAACCATGGGGGAATAACTCCGAATCACAAAGTGATCCCCCCGCCAGCACACCACGGGTTCTTCGAGCCGGATTTGGGCCAGGGCCTCTTCTCCCGGCTCGACCTTGTCTTTCCCGAAAAGTACCACTCGTCCAAGGACTTCGCTGGTGCCAATGTGAAAGCGCACTCTGGTATTGTGGACCAAGGGCTTGGGGGCACTGGAAAGATAACGCAAGGCCACGTCCAGAATGAGGCTTGGCCGCAAGGCCCCCGGGTGCGCCACCACATCTCCTCTTTCCAGGGCTTCTTTTTCTACCCCCTGGAGGTTTAAGGCCGTTCTCTGCCCTGCTTCGCCAAAATCCCGATCCTCGCCGTGGACCTGGATACGCCGGACGCGGGAAGGAATCTCCTTGGGGTATACCAAGACCTCCTCGCCCACCTTTACCTTGCCGGAAATAGCTGTCCCGGTGACCACCGTACCAAACCCCTTGACGATGAAGACCCGGTCAATGGGCAGCCTGAAAGGCCCTTTGGTGGGTTTGTCAGGCACCTTTTGGACCAGCTCGTCCAGAACTTTGATGAGTTCCGGAAGCCCTTCCCCGGTAACCGCCGAAACCGCCACCATGGGGGCCCCCTCCAGGAAGGTCCCCTTCAAGGACTCCGCGATGTCCTCTTTGATAAGCTCGAGCCAGTCTTCCTCAACGAGGTCTTTTTTGGTGATCACCACCACCCCGGCCTTGACCCCCAAAAGTTCGCAAATCTCCAGGTGTTCCCTGGTCTGGGGCATTACCCCTTCGTCTGCCGCCACCACCAGAGCCACCAGATCGATACCGCTGGCTCCGGCCACCATGTTTTTGACGAAGCGCTCGTGCCCGGGAACGTCTACGATTCCGAGCCGTACTCCGCTGGGAAGAGTCAGGTGCGCAAACCCGAGCTCGATGGTAATGCCGCGCTCCCTTTCCTCCTTGAGGCGGTCGGTATCTATCCCCGTGAGAGCCTTGACCAGGGTCGTCTTCCCGTGGTCAATGTGACCTGCGGTACCCAGAATGACCCTCTTTTCCGACATCAGGCCACCTGCCTTCCCAGAAGAAGATTCAAGCGTTTCCAGCAATCGGGGCAAAACCTGGCGGGCTTGGCATCTACCTCTATCACGCTGTTGGAATAGTGCATCACACACGGGGCTTCACAGTGATCGAGACCTATGGCGTGCCCGAGTTCGTGGAGGGCCTCTTTGACGGCTCGCTCATAGAGGAGACGATCATTGGGAGGCAAGTGATAGAAGGTATTGTCTAACCGGCGATAAGAAATGAGGGCTGTCCCCTGTTTCAGGATGGAAATGCCAAAAACGAAGTTGAGATCCCAGGCATAAAGATCTGCCTCGGTGACTCCGAGCTTCAAACGGGAGCGGGTTTCTATTTGTTGCTGAAAATACGTGACCAGCTCGTCAGCCTTGAATTGCCCCCGCAGAGGATCAAAAAACTCCTCCGGGAGCGGAGCTGGTTCCTCGAAGAAGACCTCTAGCTCAAGATTTTCATATATGCCTCCGGCGATGGCGTCTATGACATCCTGACGCACACTTCCAAGTGGCACGAGAGAAACGGCCCGAAACATAATCGCCTCCTTCTGAAAGGCTGCCTAATCCTTAGCAACATTCCCGAAGACAAGCAACCTAACCCCAAGCCCCACCGGGTTTGATGGTATGGGCCATTTCGCAATCGGCCTTGAGAAGCTTGACCCGCTTTCCCATGAAGAGGCGGGCCACCCGCTCGAAGGCTTCGGTGAGATCGGAAACGTAGATCTGATGGTCTTCCCCGCGCGCCAATTCTCTTTCGAGTTCCGGATGCTGCGAAAGGAAGGAAGCCACTTCCCCGGCCACCTCTTCCGCCGGGTCCACCAGGGTCACCCGTCGTCCGGCCTTGGCCTGGATGACGGGTTTGAGCACGGGATAATGCGTGCATCCGAGGACCAGGGTGTCTATGCCGCGCATTTTGAGCGGGATGAGACACTTCTTGACGATGCGACGGGTCTCGGGCTTCTTGAGCCAGCCCTCCTCCACGAGCGGGACGAGGAGCGGGCAGGCGTTGCCGT
>JAADDY010000025.1 GCA_013153725.1 Thermodesulfobacteriota bacterium | reverse complement strand
AACCGCCCCAAACTGGTGGTCACGGGGCAATTGATCTTCCGCGCCATCATCTGCCAGACAAGCCTGGCCTCTTCCGCGAAAGAAGGGGGCAAAAAGGTGAGGGCCTCTTCCAGGCTCTGGGGCCCGAAGCTTGCAAAATAATAGGAGAGAAACATGCGCCAGGGCCTGCGTGCCGCCGTGTCTCCCCCGGGCTGCCAGACCGGCAAGAGATGCCCGAGACGCTCGAACCCCTCCTCGGTGATCAGCAAAAGCTCACCACCCCAGAGGGTCTGGTCCGGGCCAAGCCCCAGGCCATCGAGAATAAGCCCCAAAAATGGGGGGTTTAGGCCGTATTCCCCGGCGACGGCGGCGGCGTGTGCCACGTGGTGCTGCACTTTCACTAGGGGGATCTTTCTCCTGCGGGCTTCCTTTTCCGAAAGTGAGGTGCTGAGATAGCCCGGGTGGAGGTCGCAGGCCAGGGCCTCGGGCTCGAATTCCAGAAGGCGTGAAAGATGGCGGTAGACCACTGCGGCAAAATCCGAGATGGCAAGGTCTTCGAGGTCTCCCAGGTGCTGAGAGACCTGGGCCTCTCCCTCTTTGGTAAGGGTGAAGGTGTTCTTGAGATGGGAGCCGGAGGCCCAGATTTTCTGCTCTCCCGGGAAGGGGAGCGGAGAGGGCACGTAGCCCCTGGCCCGCCTGATGAAAAGCCTCCTTTCGCCCACCACCCGCACCACGGAGTCGTCTATTCCCACTACGATGTCCCGGTCGTGGAGCAAGAAGAAGTCGGCAAGCCGGTTAAGCTCCCGGAGGGCCTGCTCGTTTTGCCAGCAAAGGGGCTTTCCGGAGAGGTTTCCGCTGGTCATCACCAGGGCCAGAAAGTTTCCCTCTCTGAGCAGGAGATGATGGAGGGGGGTGTAGGGGAGCATGAGGCCGATGACGTTGAGCCCCGGTGCCACGCTTGCGGCGAGGAGGGAGGGAGATCTCTGCCTGGCAAGGAGGATGGGGCTTTCCCGCGAAAGAAGGATCCCTTTCTCCCGGGCCGAAAGTGTGGCAAGCCTCTCGGCTTCCTTCAGGGAGGGCACCATCACCGCCAGGGGTTTTTCGGGGCGCCTCTTGCGGGCCCGCAGACGCCTTACGGCCTCTTGGTTTGTGGCGTCACAGGCGAGATGAAACCCCCCAAGCCCTTTTAGGGCGACGATCTTTCCTTCCTTTAAGGCTTTGATGACGAACCGGAGAGGGTCTTTGGTTTCAACCGGCTCTCCCCGGGGGTCGGTAACCCAGATTTGCGGCCCACAGGCGGGGCAGGCGTTTGGTTCGGCGTGAAAACGGCGGTTGAGGGGGTCGGTGTACTCCGCCAGACAGGCCGGGCACATCTCAAATTTCCGCATGGTGGTCTTTTCGCGGTCGTAGGGGAGGTCCTCGATCACGGTGAACCGCGGGCCACAATCCGTACAGTTGGTGAAGGGGTAACGGTAGCGCCGGTTCTCGGGGTCAAAGATCTCCTTGAGACAGGCCTTGCAGGTGGCAACGTCCGGGGGGATACGGGTGGCCCGCCCGCTCTTTTCGCTCTCGAGGACGGTAAAAAGCGGAGGAGGTGGGTCGTCAAGGGGAGTCCTTTCGATCTCTTCTATCCTGGCCAGGGGAGGGGCCTCTTCGCGAAGGCCCTTTTGGAAGGATTCCAGGTCTTCTTCCGGGCCGTAGATGGCGATATAGACCCCTTCGCCGGTATTCCTCACGTATCCTTTGAGCCCCAGCCTCTGGGCCAAACGAAAGACAAAGGGGCGGAAGCCCACCCCCTGGACCACGCCCCTTACGCGGAGACCAAGCCCTCGATGAGTTTGAGCCATTCTTCGAGGCCCTCCCCTGTCTTCGAGGAGATGGGAAGGATCTTGATTTGGGGGTTGATTTTGAGGGCCAGTTCCCGGGTCTCTTCGAGATCGAAATCGAAGTAAGGCAAGAGGTCGATCTTGGTGATCAAAAAGACCTGGGCCTTGAAGAAGGCCGCGGGGTATTTGGCCGGTTTGTCGGAGCCCTCTGGCACCGAGACCAGGACCACCCGCAGGTCTTCCCCCAGGTCGAAGGCCGAGGGACAAAGGAGGTTTCCCACGTTTTCGATGAAAAGGAGCTTGAAGTGGTTTCCTTCCAGCTGGTGAAAGGCCCGGTGCACCTGAAGAGCATCCAGGTGACAGGCCCCACCAGTGGTAACCTGGACCACCGGCACGCCTTTTTTCCTTATGCGTTCGGCGTCTCTTTCCGTTTCAGGGTCTCCCTCGATGACCGCAAGCGGGATCTTATCCTTGAGGGCGTCGATGGTGGCTTCAAGGAGGGATGTCTTGCCGGAGCCCGGGGCGCTGATGAGATTGAGGACCTTGATACCCTTCTTCCTGAAGTGCTCTCGGTTCCGGGCGGCGATCTCTTCGTTGTGGGAGAGGATGTGTCTTTCAAGCTCGATTTCTTTTTTTCTGTCCTGGCAGCCACAGTGCTCACACATCTTCTCTTTTCTCCTGTTTTTTCCTTACTATTTCCTACGCAATTCCCACTTTACGGTCACCGCGCCTTCAACCTTTATGGCTTCCGGTTCAAGGTCGACGGGAATCCTCCGGGCCGCAATCGTCTCTTCCCGGAGAATGAAAGGAGGGGCAATTTCTTCCTCTCTCCAATCCGTCTCTATGGAGAGAATCTCTCCCAGAACCAGACCGGCCTCCCGGGCTAGGGTTTCAGCCAGCTTCCGGGCCCGGGCCAAAGCTTTCCGATAGGCCTCCATTCGCAGGGACTCCTCGTCCCGAAGCTCAAAGGAAAGCCGGAAAGGCACGTTTACCTGCGAGGTCACCAGGGCATCAAGAACCTTTTTTAATTTTTCTTGATCCTTGGCCATGCGGAGGATTAGTTCCTGTTCTGCTCTAAAGCCCCAGAAAGCTTCCCGTTTTTGGTTTTCTTCATAGACCGTGTAAGAGAGTTCGCTAATACGATACTCGCTTGTCTTAAGGGCCTCAGGGGGTATCGCCACCTTGGCCAGTATTTTACGCAATTTTTCGGTTATTCGGTTCATCTTTTCCAGGGCGTAACTATATACACGGTCGTCTCCACGGATGAAAAAGGTGAACTTTACGGTGTCCGGAGGAGCCGAGGCCGAGGCCTTTACCGTGAGTTTTAGAACATTCTTTTCCATGCCCCTTTCTCCCATTTGAGTATTGCATATTCGCCCGAACCGCAGACAAACAGAAAAGGCGGCGCCTTGATCAGCCGCCACGCCTCTTCGTACTCAAAGACGATCCTTTCCAGGGGGCGGGACGGAATCTTCTCCGGATCGAAAACGGAGATTCCCTTCTCCGTAAGGAGGACGATTTGATCGCCCCACCAGAGCACGTCTCTAAGGGCTCCGTAAAAGGGCGCTTCTTCCGGGGCCATCCAGTCCTTTTCGCCTTCCAGGTTGCCGAAAACCGTTCTTATTTCGAGACGATAAAAGTTCAGGAGTCCCTTAAGGTAAGGAGTCGGTCCGTCCCATTCGCATCCTTCCAGATCCAGGTCCGTGATTTCGTAAAGCAGGAGGAGTCGTTCCCCACCTAGGTCAGCCCCTGTCAGACGACCGGGCCACAGGCCGTCCAGACGGTATTTTCCCAAGGGATAGCGATCACGATAGTGAATAGTCTTACGTCTAAAGGCGCAATGATAAAGATATGCGTCGGAAAGCACCATGATCAGACGATGGTTGTAATTAAAAATCTTTCGAGGCGCATCCTCTATCTGGGGGCACTGATCCCATCCAACGGCCAGCCTCTTGCGCCGCTTCCCCGAGACCTCCACCCAGGAAAGCTTGGGATCAAGTCCTCCGGCCAGGATCATATCATCGCAAATTCCGAGACAGCGGAGATCCTCACCGTCTTCTTCCGCAAGCACGTTCCCCTTGCGGTCAAGGAGATAGAGTCTGGCATAGCGGTCGCGAAGACTTCTGGGGCCGGTTCCTTCCTCAAGCACGTAAATTCCTTCTGGGACGCACAGCGTCTCCCTTACGGGAAGGGGAAAGCGCCTGCGCCATTTCTCGGAAAGACCTCCCTGCTGCTCCGCAACGAAAGCTATCTCGTAGCCTAGGGGAAGCGCGACCTCGATCACCTTCCTTCCACCGCAAGAGAATTTTCTTCCACCTTCGAAAAGAGGTGGTCGAGATCGGGCTGGATTTCGAGGGTGAGGGCGAAAGCGGTGAGCATCCGGCAGTAGGTGCGGATCTCATCGAGAGTAAGCCCTCGGCCCCGGCGATCCTTGAGCCACTTTTCTGCTGGGCGATAGCCACCCACGGGAAACTCCCAGAGCCGGCGCGAAACCGGGGCGAAATACATGTCCCGGTTGATCCACACCCGCTCCCCGTCGTAGCGGAATCCCTCCCGGGCCGTTTTCGCCACCCGCGCCTCCCCCTCCCCGTAAAACCGCACCCGCGGCGGGTCTAACTCCGCCGAACGCAGAAGATGGATCTCCACGAGCCTTCCCCCGAGCCCCGCCAGCGCCTCAAAAACCCCGGGGCCTTTCGGAAAGGGTATCCGCGGAAAGTCTAGGCGTAGGAATTCCCGGAAGCGCTCCCGGTAGGCTGGCGCCCAAAGCACCGCGTAAACATAGCGGAAAACCTCCTCCGGCGCGACCTCCCGCCCGTAAGCCGCCGAGAGCGCCCCGAGAATCTCCCGCCTCACGTTCGGCCTCCGCCTTGCATCCTCCCCGCCGAACAAGTCCTTATTTTTTACGGTTTCGTAAAGATAGAGGGGGAAGTGGTAATCAATTGTTTTCAGAGACACGGCAACATGTTCCGAAACATGACTGGTTATAAAAACGTGTTGCCAACTACCCACATATTCAACTCTTTTAGGTAAAATCAGCGCTAGGTTTTCGCCGGCCAGCATGTGGCGCATGACCTGGGGGCGGGGGCGTTCATGAAAACCATTAACCTGTCCCGTGTAATAAGTATAACGCACATCAAAAGGCCGATACAAAATAGGGACAATGTAATCCCGGGAGGGACCGCTTTCTTGCAGATCTTTTTGAGCCTGAATAATTCGTTCCTCCGAGACACGCTTTCCCAGCTGATAGGCCTCCCGGGCCAGTTCGGGATCGAGGCGCGCGAAGTTCAGCACGGTGGCCCAGACCTCCTCCGGGGTGAAGTGGATGGTCAGCCGATCCCGGGCCGTAACGATCCCCACGCTGAACTTCTCGAATATATCTGTGACCGCCGGAAAGGAAAGATACGCCTCCTCGGCCTCCTCCCGCGGCACGAAAAGATAGAAGGGCCGCCGAGGGGAGACCTCCCGCCAGGGCGTAGTGCGGAAGTCGTTCTCCTCAAGGAAGCGATACTTATCCTCCCGCCGCCCCCAGAGTTCGGCGTGGAAGACACGGGCCGGGCCGGAGGCCCTTCCGGTCTTCACGAAAAAGGCCACGGCCACTCCCTGCCGGATGTCGAAGACATTTTCGTCCGGGCCTCCGTCCGGGGCCCGCTCCCGTCGGAGGCTGTTTCCGTGAAGATCGAACACGTAGATCTCCTCAAAGGTTTCCATGAGGCTCTGCCGCATCCCCCGGAAAGTGGGATTGTCAAGGTAAGCGTGGTTGGTGATCATGGCCACCAGGCCCCGGCCGGCCCTGTGCACCTTCCACTGGGCAAACCGCAGAAACTTTACGTAGTCGTCCTGAAGCCACTTGGGATTCTTCTCCCCAAGCGGCTTGCCGTCCACCTTATAGTAGGAGGGCGCGCCGTCGAGGTCGGTCTTAAGCAGGCGCTCGGTCCAGTCGTTGGTGTTCGCCGAATGCCCGGAGTAAGGCGGATTCCCCAGGATGACTAGGATGGGTTCCTCGCGTTTTACCCGCGCGGCCAGATGGCTTTCCTCGGCCAGCGAGGAAAGCCCCGGAAGACGGCTCTCCTCAAGCTCGCTCATGTCAAGCGTGTTGGTAAGATAGAAGGGAAAGCGTTCCTCTTCGGAGAGTTCGTAGCCAAGATCTTTAAGGACTAGGGCCATCTTGAGGTGTCCCACCGCGTAAGGGGCGGCCATGAGTTCGAAGGCGTAGAAGCGGCGCAGGATGTGCTCGCGCACGAAGGCGGAAAGCGCGCCGCGGCCGTAGGCCTCCGTAAACTCCCGCACGGCCTCGCGCACGGCCCGGGCCACGAAGGTCATGGTGCCGGCGGCAGGGTCAAGCAGGGTGACCTTCGGGGCGGAAAGCCCACCGGAAAGCCCGAATTTTTCTTTAAGGATGAGGTTGGCCGACCGCACGATGTAGGAAACCACCGGCTCCGGGGTGTAGTAGACGCCGCGGCGTTCCCGTTCCTCCGGATCGTAGCAGGCAAGAAAGGTTTCGTAGAAGTGGATCACCGGGTCGCCGGAAAGCATCCCGGAAAGGTCCGCAGCGGAAAGCACCGCGGCCAGATCGTCCACGATCCATTCCATCTCTGGCGGGAGATCCCCCAGGGAGATGAAGCGGAAAAGGTCCCGGAGCACCCCTATGGTGTGAGGAATGAGGTCGAAGGCGAGACGCCGGTTGAACTCGGCCCCGGCCCGGGTGCGGGCGGCAAAGAGGCCGTAGGCGATGGTCTGGGCGTAGAGGTCCGCGAACTCCTCTGGGGAAAGCTCCCCGATGAGGTAGCGCCGGAAGGCCTCGTAGAATTCAAGAAGGGGCCCCGGCCGGAGGAGGTTTCCCGGGAAAGCTCCTCGCGCACCACGTCCCGCAGAAACCTGGTGCGCTTGGCCAGCTCCACTGCGAGGCTTTCCGCAGAAAGCACACGGGCAAAACTGTAGGCGAAAAACTCTTCAAAGAGCCGGAGCACCCCCTCCGGATCCTCAAGCGGCGGGGCGGTGGAAAGCTTAACTAGCGCCACCGGACGGCCCAGCCGGGCCGAGGCCACGAGCCTTCCCTCCCGGTAGAGCCGGAACTCCAGAAAGTTGGTGAGGATCAGGTTGGGAAAGGTCTCCCGGTAGCGGCGGAGTTGCTCCGTGGACTCGATCTTTTCCAGGTTGGTCTCCGGGGGTTTGGCCTCGAGGTAGCCGGTTACGCGGCTCGTTCCGTCCCACACCCGGAAGTCAGGGTTTCCCGCCTCGGTGGGCCGGGGCTGCACGGTTACCCGGAGGTCTCCGTAGCCGAGCTCCCGTGCCAGGGTCTCGAGAAGCCCTTTCAGCGCCGGATAGAAACTCTCCTCGCGGGCGTCACCGAGACGGACGACTTCCGCAAGCGCCGCAAGATAATCCTTAAAGATCCTCTTTGCCTTTCTTCTCATGGGGATACCCACCCAGTACCTCACGCACCCACTCCGGACCACGCGGCTCGCCGGTCCGTACCGGTGTTCGTGCTGGCGTTGTAAAATTTATGAACCGGGTCCGGGTTGGGCCGAAATCCCCCTCGGGGTGACCACCTGGTTTAGATTATGCTTTTCCCATATGCCACCCGGCTCCCGGAAGGTGGATATCCCGGTTCTCCGGAAATCCCCGCTCCAGTAATGATAACCAGATTTCTCATAGATGTTCTCTGAGCTTTTCCAGAAACACCGTGACTTCCTTAAACCGAGGAAGAATTTCCTCGCAAACCAGGTCTTTTTTTACCTTTTCATAACCATGGGCCAGAAAATTTCGGAGACCGGCTATGCCGGCAAACTTATAAGCAAAATCTACGGGAAGAAGACCGTGATCTCCCAGCATTTCCAGAGCCTCCTGATAAGATTGTGGGACTCCGAGATCCTTGTAGCGTATAATCATTTGGGCCAGAGCTATGCAGCTGTCCGCCGTAAGATAGAGGTAATGAAGTAACGCTCCCCTATAAATCGGATCTCTATCGAATCGCTCAAGACATTCTTCTTTGATCTTTTCGATCACGTCGAGATATCGTTTTATGCTCTCCATCTTTTTGAGAATGCGTTCTCTCTGGCTCATAGCCCCATGATTTGTTTTCTCTGTTCCCGAAAGTCTATGGCCTGGTGCAGGGTTTCGGATTCGAACTGTTGCCTGAGATCGGGATCTCTCTCGAAAAGAAGAACCCCTTCCCGAATGATGGCTTCAAGGAGAATAATGTTGTTCGTATGGTTCATAATTAGTAGATCTATATCGTCGCGTTTAAGGGCTCTGGCTAAAGCCGCACGCAGATCAAGGAGGTGCATGGGTTTTTCAGGAAAGAGATACACCGCAATATCCACATCGCTGTAAATCCAATTATCTCCCCGGGCCAGGGAACCATAAAGGTAGGCAAACTTAACCTGGGGAAAGGCTCTCCATACCGGAAGCGTAAGATCACGAATTTTTTCCGGGGTAAGGAATGTTTCAGGTTTCATGAAGAACTCCAAGACCTATACCAAATAGTATATATTCTGGAGGCCGGGGAGTGAACCGGAGCTATTTCTCCAGGGCCTTGCGGGTGCGGATGGGTTCCCCGGGGTCCTCCTATTTCAATGTTTTCATCTCGCCAATACTCCCCTTCTAGGTACGACAAAAAGACGCCTTCATCCTGGCTCTCTTTATTCTCTATAATCCTCACCTTCTCTATCACACATCTTCTTTCTCCTCGAGCAAAAGCTCTACCCTTTTGATCTCAAGCTCGCCTCCTGCCTCCGGAAGGCCGGGGATCTGGCAGCGGGGGCAGAGAGGGGGGCCTTCCGGTGTGAAAGTCTCGCCACAGAAGGGGCAGCGAAACGAGACTTGCTTTTTCTCGATGCGGAGGTCCGCCTCCTTGAAGAGGGGAGAGTGCCGGCGCAGGGCTTCGAAGGCGAACCTGAAGGCTTCTTCCTCGATCCCCGCGTATTCTCCAAAGGACACCTCGATGGCAAGGACTTTTTGCGCCCCCTCTTTGCGGGCCAGGGCTTCTATCTCTTCACACATGGCCAGAACGAGGGAAGCTTCATGCATGTTCCAGGAGCTCTCTCAAGAGGCGAACGGTTTCCCGGGCTTCTTCCGGAGAGATCTTCTGGATGGCAAAACCCACGTGCACGATCACGTGATCACCGGGTTGCAATTCGTCTTCTGGCAGGAGCTGGAAGTTTACCTTGCGCCGCACGCCATCCACCTCACACACCCCGGTAGGATAATGGAGTTCGACGATCTTCATAGGGATGCCGAGACACATCTCTACCCCCGCCTTCGGATCTCAAATCTCAGCGAAGTTAAATCCTCTACGAGAGAGGCTATGAGGGGCCCCATCTGGGAGGCAAGGACAGGGCTTAGTTCGGTGCCGGGCGCCAGCCGTTCCGGTACGATGCCGTAAGCCCGAAAGAATTTGGGTTTCAGGCCCTCAAGCTCTGCCAGGAAGAGGGCCTCCCGCACGCCGGTCTGGTGGGCGGAAGCAAATTGCGCCGGGCCAAAGTCCTTGAGCTCTTCCCAGGAGAACGTTCTCCAGGTTCCGGGAGGGGCGTCGGCCAGAAATACGTCTATCAGGAGAAGTCCCTCTTTTTCGCGCAGGAGGTCGAGTAGCTTGAGCCCCAGACACCCCCCGTCTATTAGCTCCACTTGAGGAGGAAACACGAACTGTCTTTCCAGGGACCTTATGAGGTGCACTCCAAAGCCCTCATCTCCCAAGAGCAGATTCCCGAGCCCCACGATGCCGATGTTTTTCGGTGTTTCAATTCTCTTTAAGGTTTCCATCGGAATTTCTAAACAAAATTGTTCTTTCCGCGTGCATTAAGGCAAAATGTGAAAAAAATCCTTTACTTTTGAGAGAGAATAACCTATAAGAGGGCTAAGGTCAAAAATAGTTTTTAGGAGGCTTTCATGAGTCGTCTATTTGCCAACGGACTTTTGAAGCTTAGGCGCCGGGATTTTCTGAAAGCGGCCACCATCGCCACGGCGGCCATGGGGCTCCCCGTGACCATGGTGGACAAGGTAACCGCGGCCCTTGAGTCGCCCAAGCGTCCGCCTGTAATCTGGCTCCATTTCATGGAATGTACCGGCTGTACGGAAAGTCTCTTGCGCACTTCTCATCCGGATGTGGCCACCCTTATCCTGGATCTCGTCTCACTGGAATATCACGAGACCCTCATGGCAGCGGCGGGGCACCAGGCGGAAGAGAATCTTAAGCGAGCCATAGAAAAATACCGCGGAGAATTCATCTGTGTGGTGGAAGGGGGCATTTCCACCAAAGACGGCGGTATTTACTGCAAGATCGGGGGGCGCACGGCGCTTGAAATTTTGCAACATGTCGGCTCAGAAGCCTCCTCCATAATCGCCATCGGGACATGTGCGGCCTTTGGTGGTGTTCAGGCTGCGGCGCCGAACCCCACCGGAGCCGTAGGAGTGCGGGACATCATCAAAGACAAGCCGATAATCAACGTTCCAGGCTGCCCGCCAAACGGCTACAACATCCTGGCTACCATTGTGTATATCCTGACCTTCAAGCGTCCTCCGGATGTTGACGCGCTTGGACGGCCCAAGTTTGCCTACGGTCGCCGGATCCATGATCATTGCGAAAGACGGGCCCACTTCGATGAGGGGCGTTTCGTGGAGCAGTTCGGAGACGAAGGTCACAAAAAGGGCTATTGCCTTTACAAGGTTGGGTGCAAGGGCCCGGTCACCTATGCCAATTGCCCCACCCAGCGTTTTTGTGACGCCGGCGTGTGGCCCGTAGCAGCGGGGCACGGCTGTATCGGATGTACGGAACCCAACTTCTGGGACCAGATGATCCCCTTCTACGAGCACGTCCCTGGGGTTGAGGTGCCCTCGGGGCAGGGGATCGTGGGGAAGGCCGAACGTATTGGCAAGTTTGCCATTGGGGCGGCGGCGG
Source organism: Thermodesulfobacteriota bacterium (assembly GCA_013153725.1). Classification (GTDB taxonomy): domain Bacteria; phylum Desulfobacterota; class Thermodesulfobacteria; order Thermodesulfobacteriales; family Thermodesulfatatoraceae; genus Thermodesulfatator. The sequence continues at coordinate 10,947 of JAADDY010000025.1, read as the reverse complement.
CAGGTATCGCCATTCACGCTGCTGCCGGGGCCATCAAAAAGGCCACCACTAAAGAGAAGGAGGAATAAACGATGGCCAAACGCATCACCGTCGATCCTATTACCCGTATCGAAGGCCATTTACGCATAGACGTAGAGGTGGAGGGTGGCAAGATCGTCAACGCCTGGTCCTCAGCCCAGATGTGGCGAGGCATAGAGATCATCCTCCAGGGGAAGGACCCGCGAGATGCCTGGGCTTTTACCCAGCGGATTTGCGGTGTTTGCACCACGGTGCATGCCCTGGCTTCGGTAAGGGCGGTGGAAAACGCTCTGGGGCTTGAAGTCCCTCTCAACGCCCAGTACGTGCGCAACATCATCCTGGCGGCCCACGCCCTTCAGGACCATATTGTCCATTTCTATCACCTTTCCGCTCTGGATTGGGTGGACGTGGTGTCTGCCCTCAAAGCAGACCCTAAAAAGACTGCTGCTCTGGCCCAGGCCCTTTCTCCCTGGCCCGGAAACAGCGTTACCCGCTTCAAGGAAGTCCAGGACAAGCTCAAGGCCTTTGTGGAAAGCGGCCAGCTCGGTCCCTTTGAAAACGGCTATTGGGGCCACCCCGCGATGAAGTTACCTCCCGAGGCCAATCTCATGGCGGTCTCTCACTATCTCGAGGCCCTGGAATACCAGTACAAGATCAACCAGGTCGTGGCCATCTTTGGCGGAAAGTCTCCCCATATTCAGACCGTGGTGGTGGGTGGGGTGGCGCTTGCTATCAACCCGGAAAACGAAGCCACCCTCAATATGGAACGCATCCTCTGGGCCCAGAAACTCTTCAAAGAGGTGAAGAAGTTCGTCCACGAAGTCTACCTCATCGACGCGATAGCCATCGGGGCCCTTTATGCCGACTGGCTGCGCTATGGAGCCGGAGTAACCAATTATCTGGCTGTGCCTGACATGCCTCTCGACACGAAGGGAGAGACCTTTGATCTCCCCGGAGGCACGATCTTCGGCAAGGAGCTGAAGAATGTGAAGGCCATTACCAGCTTCAACGACCCCTACTTCCGCGACAACGTTGCCGAGTGTGTTGCGCATTCCTGGTATCAGGGAGATTGGACCAAGCATCCGTTCGAGGAGGATACCATCCCGCAATACACCGACTTTAAGCCCGAAGGAAAATATTCTTGGGCGAAAGCTCCGCGGTTCAAAGGGGAACCCATGCAGGTGGGGCCTCTGGCACAGGTGCTGGTGGGTTACGCCCTTGGGCACGAACTCACGAAGAAATGGGTGGATCACGCCCTTGGCAAGCTTTCCAAGATCAGCGGGCAAGACGTTTCCGTTGGGGTCCTGCAATCCACCCCGGGCAGACATTTGGCGCGGGCCATCAGGGCCGCCATGCTCGCAGAGCTTGGACCAAAGCACCTGGATCTTCTGCTTAAAAACATTGCCAAAGGAGATCTTACGATCTTCAATTCTCCTCGATTCCCGAAGGGGATAATCAAGGGCTTCGGTTTTCATGAGGCTCCGCGTGGAACCCTTTCCCACTGGGTGGTGATCGAAGACGGTCGCATTGCCAATTATCAGTGTGTGGTACCCTCCACCTGGAACGCCAGCCCCAGGGATGACAAAGGTCAGCTTGGCCCTTACGAGGCTTCTCTCATAGACAATCCCGTAGCAGAGCCCGAAAGACCGCTTGAAGTCCTGCGTACCGTTCACTCCTTTGATCCGTGTATCGCCTGTGCGGTACACGTGCTGAATCCCAGAAAAGAGGAGATCGTAAGGGTGAAAGCCCTCTAAAAGGAGGAATAAATGGTACTTTATCGCCGCGTCAAAATATGGAGCGTCTTGTTGAGGATTTTCCATTGGACTTTTGCCCTTTCCATTCTGGTTCTCTTTGTGACGGGCTACTACATTCACAATCCTTTTGCTCTGGGGCCGTGGGAGGGGAGCCCCACCAACTTCCTGATGGCCAAGGTGCGGTACGTCCATTTCCTGGCGGGCTACTTTTTCATCGCTGCCCTGCTCCTCCGGTTCTATCTCCTCATCTTTGGCAACCGTTATGAGCGCTTTACGGATTTCATCTTTCTGAGGCCGCGCAACATTCCACGCCTCTTTCACACCATAAAGGCCTATCTCTACCTCGGAAAACACGAAAGCTACGGTGGGCATAATCCCCTGGCCGGAACCATCTATCTCCTCGTGCTCCTGATGAGCGTTGCAATGGCGCTAAGCGGTCTCTATATGCTCTATCCGGAAGGTGGTCTTTGGGCTTCGGCGGGGTTTTCCATCTTCAAAACACAGCAAATGGCCCGTCTTTTCCACTATTTCCTTTTCTGGATTTATCTCGTTTTTGTGATGTTCCATCTCTATCTCGTCGTCTGGAATGACATTTTTGGTGACGAGGGCCTCATCTCGGGCATCTTTTCCGGAAGGAAGTTCCTTCCCGCCAAAAAGGGCTAAGAGCAGGCGGCGGAGCCCGAAGTTTGTTCGAGAAGCTTCGCCGCTTCCTTCAGGTCCTCACGGTAGTTTATGTTGAAAAAGCTCAAGCCCGCGGGGTCATAAGTTCTCCATTCTGCTGGGGGGATAATCTCACCCCGGCAGGTCTTGAAGATTTCCCTTAGAGATCCCTTCTGCAACCCTTTACGATAGATTCCCGGAAAGGGGAGAAGGCGGCCTTTTTCGTCGGAGAAGGCCAGGGCTTCGAGAAGGGGGTTGCTCTCAAACTTTTTCAGCAGGTATTGCAGAAGAGATTTTTTTAACAGGGGTTGATCGCAGGGGACCACCAGGAAGGCGCTCTCGGGAGCCACCTTCAGGGCGGTGGAGATGGCGGCGGCTGGCCCCGCTCCCGGATTTTCATCGAAGACGAAACGGGTATTGGCGAGTTTGGCGGGGAAGACGATCTTCTCCTGGTCGGGCCGCAGGGATATCCAGATCTCCTGGCAAAAAGGTTCCAGGGCCGTATAAACCCAATTTATGAGAGGTTTCTGTTGGAGGAGGGCGAGGCACTTTTTCCCCTTGAAACGGGTAGCAAACCCTCCCGCTAAAATGAGCCCCTTAAGGTTTTCCAACTTTTTCAAACCTCTTGATATTGTTTGCTTTCCGGGGAGGCCCCTTGTCTTTTCTACCATCAAAATAGGCTTTTGATAATGAATGCAATTTTTAAAAATGAGGCAGAAAAAAGACTTTTATGCATCTTAATCCGATTTAATTCCCCTTGGGCCTTTAAATTTTCCTTGACAGTCAAAGTGCTGACACGTATAAAGAGACCGGTTAAATGAGTGAGGATTCAGTTATTAGAAGCTCTTTAAAAGTGCATCTTTCCGGCCCTCAGGGAGGTCTCAATTTTCTGGGAGAGTTTTTTGAGGGCGATTTAAAAACAAAATAAGGAGGTAGGAGTATGCCGAGCTATGTAAACCCTGAAAAGTGTGACGGATGCAAGGGTGGCGAAAAGACAGCATGCATGTACATTTGCCCGAACGACCTTATGATCCTCGACACCGAAGCTATGAAGGCTTATAACCAGGAACCTGATCAGTGCTGGGAGTGCTATTCTTGCGTAAAGATTTGCCCTCAGGGTGCGATCGCTGTACGTCACTATGCGGACTTTGCCCCTCTGGGCGGTACCTGTCAGCCCATGCGGGGTACCACGGACATTATGTGGACCATTAAGTTCCGTAATGGCGTTGTAAAGCGCTTCAAGTTCCCCATCCGGACTACGCCTGAAGGTGAGGCTGATCCCACGCTTGGTAAGCCTGATCCGGATCTTTCTGCTATCGGTGACAACAGGCTTTTCACCGAGGTTGCCGACGGTGTAACCCCGGCCGTGCCTGAAGCTGTGGCGTGGAAATAATTATCGCTTCTTCGAAACTAACAAATTTTAAATAAAAGGAGGGAGAGTTATGGGAAAGATTTGGTCTTATAATCCTGGGCTTCCTTGTGCTGAGCCTGAGATCGTAGAAAAGGAGACTGATCTCCTTTTTGTAGGTGGTGGTATGGCTTGCTGCGGTGCGGCTGTAGAGGCCGTGCGCTGGGCCAAGCCTGCCGGCCTCAAGATCATCCTTTGTGACAAGGCTGCTCTTGAGCGTTCCGGTGCGGTGGCCATGGGTCTTTCCGCCATCAACACCTATATCGGTGAAAACAAAGTAGACGACTATGTCCGCATGGTCCGTTGCGACCTTATGGGCATCATCCGTGAAGACCTTTCCTTCGACGTTGGCCGTCACGTTGACGACTCCGTCATGGCCTTCGAGGATTGGGGTCTTCCCATCTGGAAGAAGACCGAAGACGGCAAGACCTTGGACGGTGCCGAGGCCAAGGCCAAGGGTCTTACCCTTCGCTCTGGTGCCAAGCCGGTTCGTTCCGGTCGCTGGCAGATCATGATCAACGGTGAATCTTATAAGTGCATCGTGGCTGAGGCCGCGAAGAACGCCATGGAGCAGATGGGTGAAAATGGCGAGATCCTTGAGCGTGTATTTATCGTCCGTCCGCTCATGGATGCCAACGAGCCCAACCGCTGCTGCGGTGGTGTAGGCTTCTCCGTCCGTGAGAACAAGCTCTACATCATCAAGGCGAAGGCCACCTTGATCGCCACTGGTGGTGCGGTTAACATCTTCCGTCCTCGTTCCATCTCTGAAGGTCAGGGCCGTGCCTGGTATCCGGTCTGGAACCCTGGTACCGGTTACGCCATGGTCCTCATGAGCGGCGGTAAGCTGGTTCTCATGGAGAACCGCTTCGTCCCCGCCCGTTTCAAGGACGGTTATGGTCCGGTCGGTGCCTGGTTCTTGCTCTTCAAGGCCCGCGCTACCAACGCCTTTGACGAAGACTACATTGCCAAGCACAAGGGCGAGCTTGAGAAGTTCAAGCCCTACAGTGAGGCTTCCGTTATCGGAACCTGTCTCCGTAACCACGCCATGCTCATCGAGATGAAAGAGGGCCGTGGTCCGATCTACATCCATACCGAGTGGGCCCTCCAGGAAGCCATGAAGACCATGGACAAGAAAGAGTTCAAGAAGCTTGAGGCCGAGGCCTGGGAAGACTTCCTTGACATGTGCGTCACCCAGGCTGGTTTGTGGGCCTGCTTGAACATCGAGCCCGAGAAGGTGCCTTCTGAGATCATGCCCACCGAGCCTTACTTCCTCGGTTCTCACGCCGGTTGTGCTGGCGCCTGGTGCTGCCCGCCGGATGAGGACTGGGTGCCTGATCAGTACAAGGAGCCCTGGAAGGATCTCGGTCTCTACAACCGCATGACCACCGTTAAGGGTATGTTCTGCGCCGGTGACACCGTGGGTGCTTGCGGCCACAAGTTCTCCTCCGGTGCTCACGTCGAGGGCCGTATCGCCGCCAAGGCCATGGTGAAGTTCTGCCTCGACAACAAGGATTACAATCCTACTCCGAAGGAGAACCCGGAAGAGCTCAAGAAGGAGATCTACGCTCCGTGGTATCGCTTCGAGCAGTACAAAGAGGCCACCACGGTTTACGAGGTCAACCCGAACTACCTCCTTCCCAAGCAGATCCAGCACCGTCTTATGAAGCTCATGGACGAGTACGTCGCCGGTATCGCCACCTACTATCAGACCAACAAGATCATGCTTGAGCGTGGTCTTGAGCTCCTCACCATGCTCAAGGAAGATATGCAGGTCGCGGCGGCCCGTGATCTCCACGAGCTTATGAGGGCCTGGGAAAACATCCACCGTGTCTGGACCGCTGAGGCTCACCTCCGTCACGTGCTGTTCAGAGAAGAAACTCGTTACCCCGGTTACTACTACCGGGCTGACTTCCCGGACATCGACGACCAGAACTGGAAGTGCTTCACCCTCTCCAGCATCGATCCTGAGACTGGCGAGTGGAAGATGGAGAAGTTCCCTTACGTCCAGATCATCCCTGATCCGCTTGGCCCGTAAGATGGCGAGCTGAGCTAGCATAAAACTCCAGGTGCCGCCTTCGGGCGGTGCCTGGAGTTTTTTTAGATCCATGTTCAGGGCTGAAGCTCTGAGAGGGCTTGAGTTCTGCGCATGGAAATCTTCTAACAGGAGGCTGTTATGGGAGAAGGTAAGATCCTCGTGGTTGGCGGGGGTATAAGTGGGGTTACGGCTGCCGTCGAGGCAGCGGAAATGGAATATGACGTTGTCTTGATCGAGAAGGAGCCTTACTTAGGCGGGAGAGTCAACCAGTTGCGTTACTACTTTCCGAAGCTCTGTCCGCCGACCTGCGGTTTGGAGATCAATTACCGCCGTATCAAAGAGAATCCGCGCGTAGAGTTCTATACCATGGCCACCGTGAAGAACATCGAAGGTGGTCCTGGCAACTACAAGGTTACGGTGGAGATAGCCCCGCGTTACGTGAATGAAAACTGCACTTGTTGTGGAGAGTGTGAAAAGGTCTGTCAGGGTGAGCGTGAAGACACCTTCAATTTTGGTCTCGCCAAGACGAAGGCCATTTATCTGCCGCACGAGCACGCCTTTCCCGCCCGTTATGTGCTGGACAAATCCGCTCTGGCGGAAGGAGACCTTGAGCGTATCATGGAGGCGTGCAAGTACAACGCCATAGAGCCTGACATGCAGCCTCAGACCATCACCTTGGAGGTGGGGGCTATTATCTGGGCCACCGGCTGGAAGCCTTACGATGCCACGAAGCTCACCAATCTCAAGTATGGTCAGCCGGGGTTCGAAAACGTCATCACCAATATGCAGATGGAGCGTCTGGCGGCTCCCAACGGTCCCACGAAGGGTCAGATCCTGCGTCCTTCGGACCAGACGGTACCGCAAACCATCGCCTTTGTGCAGTGTGCCGGCTCTCGTGACGAAAATCACCTGCCTTTCTGCTCCTACATCTGTTGCTTGGCATCCTTGAAGCACAGTCTTTATTTCGCGGAGCAAAATCCCGAAGGAAAGGCTTACATCTTCTATATAGATATCCGCACTCCTGGCCGTTACGAGAAGTTTCTCAATCGGGCCAAGGAGGAGGCCAACATCGAGTTTATCAAGGGCAAGGTGGCGGATATTCAGCAGGCGGATAACGGCGATCTTATCGTGATCGCGGAAGATACTCTTTCCGGCAAGCGGGTGCAGCAGCAGGTCAACATGGTGGTCCTGGCCACCGGTATGCAGCCCAGCCTTGCCGGTGAGGGAGTGCCCCAGATTTTAGAGCAGGACGAAAACGGTTTTGTGATTCCGAGCGAGGCCAAGGGCATGTATGTTTGTGGTTGTGCCAAGATGCCTCTCGATGTCATGAGTTCGAACGAAACCGCAACTGCGGCGGCCTTAAAAGCTATCCAAACTTTGGTAAGGGGGTAAACATCCATGGAAAAAATAGGGGTTTTCATTTGCACCTCCTGTAATATTGGGGATCGTCTCGAAATTGGCGATTTGGAAGCAGCAGCCAACGAGCAGGGCTGTGCCCATTGTGCCTCTATGCCCTTTTTGTGCGGCAAGGAAGGGGTGGAGGCCATCCAGTCTGCCATCAAGGAGAACGAGCTTGACGGCGTAGTAATCTGCGCCTGTTCTCCGCGAGTCAACTATGACGTCTTCGATTTTGGTAAGGTCCCGGTGGAGCGGGTAAGCCTCCGGGAAGGCGTGGTATGGAGCCGCTGGCCCAAGGTGGAGGAAGGGCAGGAGGTTCCAGAGGACGAAACTCAGATCGAAGTGGCAGAAGGGGTTTCCTTCAAGGACGAACTTATGGCCCTGGCCAAAGATTACGTCCGTATGGGCGTGGTCAAGATGCAGAAATATGCCCCGCCTGAGCCGTACAGGCCCGAAGAAGAGATCACCTGGAAGGTCCTGGTGATGGGAGGCGGTGTGACCGGTCTTACGGCAGCACTTGAGGTGGCCAAGGCGGGCTATGAGGCGGTTCTTATCGAGAAGGAGGATCAGCTCGGCGGTTTTGTGGCCAAGATGAAAAAGCACCTTCAGACGGGGCATCCCTATCGAGAGCTTGAGGAGCCCATCGTAAACAAGCTCATCCAGGAAGTGGAGGCCAACGATAAGATTCAGGTGCTTACAGGTACAACGGTAGAGAAAATCGCCGGAGCTCCCGGCTTCTTTGACGTCACCTATAACAAGGGTGGTTCGGAAGAGACCATTCGCATCGGGACCATCGTGGTAGCCACCGGGTGGAAGCCCTACGATGCCAGCAAGCTCGAAGAGCCTTACGGTTACGGCAAATATCCGGATGTCGTGACCAACATACAGTTTGAGGAAATGCTCGCAAAGGGAGAGCTCAAGCGGCCTTCTGACGGTTCGCCCATTAAGAGCGTGGCCTTTATCCAGTGTGCTGGGCAGCGTGATCCTGAACACCTGCCCTACTGTTCCGGGGTCTGCTGTTTGGCTTCTCTCAAGCAGGCGAAGCTCTTGCGGGAGATGGACGACGAAGCTAAGGCTTACATCTTCTACAAAGACATGCGGACCATGGGAATCTACGAGAACTTCTATCTGACCCTGCAAGATGATCCGGGTGTCTTTCTGACGAAGGCGGAGTTCAAGTCGCTTTCCCAGGGAGATGACGGAAGGCTCGTGGTCGAAGTTGATCAGACCCTCTTGGGTGAGGACCTCGCCGTACCGGTTGATCTCGTTGTTCTGGCTACGGGAATGGTGCCCACCACGGCGGATGATCCCGTGGTGCCGCTCGAATATCGGCAGGGTCCGGGCTTTCCAGAGCTTGAATTGTTTTTTGGCTACGCGGATTCTAACTACATCTGTTTCCCTTATGAGACTCGCCGCACGGGTATCTATACGGCCGGTTGTGTTCATCAGCCCATGACCATCGGGCAGGCGATGGAAGATGCCGCCGGGGCCGCGCTCAAGGCCATTCAGTGTCTCAAGGCTATTGAAGCGGGGCACGCGGTACATCCGCGGACGTGGGATTACGCCTATCCGGAATTTAACTTCAAGCGTTGTACCCAGTGTAAGCGCTGTACCGAAGAGTGTCCGTTCGGAGCCCTTGATGACGATCCGAAAGGTACCCCGATGCCCAATCCCACGCGTTGCCGTCGTTGTGGAACCTGTTTTGGTGCCTGCCCCGAGCGTGTCATCGGCTTCAAGGACTACAACATCGACATGATCAGCTCCATGATCAAGGCCTGTGAGATGCCCGAGCCGGACTACGGTCTTTTCCGGGTGGTGGCCTTTGTTTGTGAAAACGACGCTGGCCCGGCTTTGGACATGGCTGCTTATCATCGGCAGAGCCTGCCTCTTTCTATCCGTTTCATTCCGGTTCGATGCCTTGGTGCGGTAAACGTGGCCTGGGTGCGTGACGCGATGAGTGGCGGTTGGGACGGTGTTCTGATGTTAGGATGTAAGTACGGAGAGAACTATCAGTGTCACTTCATTAAAGGTAGTGAACTGGCCAATCGTCGGATGGAAAACGTGGCTGAAACACTCCAGCAGCTGGCGCTTGAATCTGAGCGTGTGGTCCTTCACACGGTAGCGATTGACGAGTACGATAGAGTACCTCAAATCTTGCAGGAGTTCCAGGAAACCTTAGAGGGCATTGGTGAAAGTCCCTTCAAAGGCTGGTAAGGAGGGTATGAATATGTCTACTTATGTCGAACCGGATTTGAAATTTGTAAAGGGAGTTATTTCTGCTGGTGGTGACACCCTGAAGAGGTGTTATCAGTGTGCGACGTGCGCGGTAATCTGTCCTCTTTCTACCGACGAGGTCCCCTTTCCGCGGAAGCAGATGATCCTGGCGCAGTGGGGAATGGCAGATCGTATCGCCAAGGATCCTGCTATCTGGCTCTGTCACCAGTGTAGTGACTGTACGGCCTACTGTCCGCGAGGGGCTCGCCCCGGGGATGTCCTGGCTGCCATCCGGGCCATGACCATCAGGGAGCTCTCCGAGCCAAAGTTTCTCTGGAGTCTTTACAACAACCTCGGCGGGCTGATCGTCCTTTTTGGGCTGGCGATAGGTGTGATCTTGGCCGCCATCTTTGTGGCCAACAAGGGGATCCCCCATCTTGAGGTTCCGGTGAGGTTCTCACACGGGCTCTTTCACGGATTTTTGCCCGTTATTTACGTTGATGCCATCTTCCTGCCACTGGTGGGTTTTGTGGCCCTTGTCTCTATGCGCGGTGTTTCCATGTTATGGAAACAGATGAGCGCCGGGTTTCACGTTCCGGAAGCCTATCGTCCCACCACCGGGGAGCTGGTGTCCAATTATGTGATCCCGGCCATCAAGGAGATTCTGGCTCACGAAAGGTTCAAGAAGTGCGGGGTCAATTTTAACCGCTTTACGGGGCACCGGTTCGTCTTGTGGGCCTTCATCATCCTCTTCATCGTGACGAACATCGTCTTCATCGGGGCCGACTTCCTGGGCTTCCATACTCCGTGGCCGCTCTGGAATCCGGTGAAGATTTTTGCCAACCTCGGGGCCATCATCCTCATCTACGGGACCATTCTTCTCATCCAGAATCGCAAGGCTCGCGAAGCTGAAGGTGTCATGAAGGGGTCCTTTGCGGACTGGTTTTTGCTCTACCTCATCCTGTTTATCGGTCTTACCGGGTTGGGTGCTGAAATCTTGAGGCTTCTCAATCTCAAGATCGCCTATCCTATGTACATTGCCCATTTGGCCTGTGTTTTTGTTCTCTTCCTTGGTCTTCCTTACTCCAAGTTTGCGCACTTGCTCTACCGGACTACGGTGATGGTATATGACAGGTACATCACGGACGTGCGGGCCAAGATGGAAGCTTCAGCGCCCGTGGCGAAAGAGGAGGTAAGCGAGGAAGCCACAGAAGAAGCGGCAGAAGAAGGGGAGGCTCAGGAAGCTTCTGAAAGCGAGGCTTCGGCCGAAGAAGAAGCTTCTTCTGAGGAAGAGAAGAAAGAATCTTAGCTCCTTGACACCATAGACAGTACTGTTATATTTCTTGGCGGCAGGTCGGGTAATCCTTGACCTGCCGTTTTTGTGGAGAGGTTCCCGAGTGGTCAAAGGGGTCGGGCTGTAAACCCGATGGCTCAGCCTTCGGAGGTTCGAATCCTCCCCT
>JAADDY010000012.1 GCA_013153725.1 Thermodesulfobacteriota bacterium | reverse complement strand
GTTCTTCCACCGCCAGACAATAGCCCACGTTGTTGGCCGCGGAAGCGATGTAATCCAAGCGGTCCGTCAGGACCATGGCCTGAGAGTAAGTAAGATTCTCGGAGAGTTTTTCCACCCCGCGGTGAAGATAGCCGATCCGTGGGTCACAGCGCACGATGGTCTCACCGTCGAGCTCAAGAAAGATGCGCAGCACCCCGTGCGTGGCTGGGTGCTGTGGCCCCATGTTCACGTAATAGGGCTCGTCCCACTGGTCGCTATCTATCTGTTTTGGAACTATTTCAAGCGCTTGCGCCATGGCCCTCCCCCTCGGCCACCTTTTCTTCTTCGGGCTCTTCCTTTACTTGCCCGGGTACCCTCTGGTACCAATCAAAAGGTGCCAGACGACGCGTCTTTTCCTTGAGTTCCACCAACCCCTGCCATTCCTTCTCCGGAGAGAGGAAGAGCGGATAGTCCTTCCGCAACGGGAACCCTTCCCAATCCTCTGGCATCAGAAGACGACGGAGATCCGGATGCCCGTCGAAGACGATCCCGAACATGTCGTACACTTCTCTTTCAAACCAGTTGGCCACCTTCCAGATAGGGGTTACGGAAGTTATGATCGGATCTTCTTCTGGAACCTGAGCTTTGATACGCAAGAATTGCTTATATCGTATAGAATAAAGATTGTAGACCACCTCGAAGCGGGGGGTCTTTTTCTTGTGCCAATCAACCGCGGTAAGGTCTGCAAGGTGATCGAAGAGCAGCTCGCCGCTTTCGTGCAAAAACTTGAGGATGTCAAATATCTTCTCCCGTTTGACAACCACGTAAGTCTGCCCAGCGGACTCACCGGTCTCGATGATCTCTTCCGGGAATTTTTCTTGGAGTTTTTCCAGGGCGAGCATACTCCCTCCTATCTAAAACTTCCCCAGCGGGCGTGTTCACTACGGATCTTTTGCTGAAGTTTGATGAGCCCTTCCATCAGGGCTTCGGGCCTTGGTGGGCATCCGGGTACGTAAACGTCTACGGGCAGAAACTCGTCGCAACCCTGTACCGTGGAATAGGTCCGGAAGATTCCCCCGGAACAGGCACAGCTACCCATAGCGATGACATAACGGGGCTCTGGCATCTGGTCGTATACCCGGCGCACCACCGGGGCCATCTTTTTGGTCACCGTTCCAGCAACTACCAGGACGTCTGATTGCCGGGGTGAGGCCCGGAAGATGATCCCGAAACGGTCCAGATCGTTGTGGCTCGCACCTGCGGCCATCATTTCGATGGCGCATCAGGCCAGGCCAAACGTTACGGGCCACATGGAGCCCGCCCGGGCCCAGTTGAAGATCTTGTCCAACGTGGTTACAAAGACATCGGTGCCCGGAATCTGGCGCACGCCTTCGCTGACTTCCACCGTACCCTTTATTCCCATTGGAACGCCCCCCTAATCCAGGCGTAGAAATAAGCCACCAAGAGCAAAGCGATAAAAATGACCATCTCAACGTAAGCGAAAAGACCGATCTGGTTAAAAGTAACCGCCCACGGGTAGAGAAAGACGGCTTCCACGTCGAAGACCGCAAACAAAATGGCGATGGCGTAGAATTTGACATCGAAGCGGTGTCTGGGTTCCCCGGTGGGCGGGAGACCACATTCGTAAGCTACCGCCTTTTCAGGATATGGCCGTTTGGGGCCAAGAATCTGGTTTATCACCACCATGGCCCCACCGATCACGAACACGATCAGTGAAACGATGAGAATGGGCAGATATTTGAGGCTTAAAGAGATCTCCATAAAGAGCCTCCTATTTCTTGGGTGGCGGAACCGCTGCCGAAGACCCCCCTTTGGGAGGGGTTGCCACCGCTGTCCCACCACTGCCCGGAGGTGTGGCCGCCGCCGCAAACTTCCTGGTCGGCACTCGCTTGGGTTTCTTCATGGCCAGCTTCACTTCCTTCACCTGGAGTGCCTGGTTGGGGCAGGCCTCCACACAATAGGGCTTCTCGCCCCTGGAGACCCGGGCTACACAAAGATCACATTTGGATACCTTCCCGGTGGCTTCGTTGAAAACCGGTATCCCCCACGGACAGGCAAAAATGCAGTTTATGCACCCGACACAGCGCTCCGCTTCCATGATGACCACTTCCCCTTCCCGCCTGATGGCCCCGGTAGGACAGACGTCTTCACACTTGGGCTTGCGGCACTGCATGCAAATCACAAACGCGAAGCGCTCGTGCTTCTCACCCTCCTCCACCACCTCGAATTTCATGATGCGACAGTTCGCCACTCCTGGTGGGAAGTGGTGCGCCTTCCCGCAGGCTTCCACACAGGAGAGGCACCCGTCGCACTTCTTCGGATCGTGTTCCACCGTGTAAGGCATCAGCTTTTCCTCATGTTGTTAAATTATTCTTAACAAAATCATGAACCAGATTTATTTCGGGTGCCTCCCTATTCCAAACAAAACGCCCCTCCAAAGTCAAAACAAATAATACCCCTTTTCCCGGAAATGCCGGGGAATTTTCCCCATCTCCTGGGGATTTACTTCCCAAACGCTAGATAGCTTGTGAAAGTGAAATCAAGTTAATACTTCGCTGCCGGCGCCACCTGCCTACCGAAAGTATCCCTCAACCAGCGCATCCGCTTGAGCTGACTCGCTTCTTCCACTTTTACGAACTTGAGGGCGTCTACCGGACAACGGGTTACACAGGCCGGCTCCAGGCCCTGGTCAATCCGGTCGGCGCAGTAATCGCACTTGTGGATCTTGCCAACGCTTTCGTTCCACTGGGGAATACCCCAAGGGCAGGCGGTGATACAGGCTCGGCAACCGATACAGAGATCTTCCCGGAAGATCACCACTCCATCGCCATCACGCTTGGCTAGAGCGCCCGAAGGACATGCCTCTACACAGAGCGGCTTCTCACAATGGAAACAGGAAGTGTACATGAAGGTGAGATCAGGTTCCCCAAAAAGGGCTTCCGGACCAAACCGGAAAATACGACAATTGGACTCCCCGTAAGGAAGAGCCTTCCAGTCCATACAGCTTACTTCGCAAGCAAGGCAACCGATACACCTCGTAGGATCGTGATAAATATAATATTTGGCCATTTTGTGCCTCCTTACTCTCTGTTTTTGACTTATCTTGCAGGTTTTACATCGATAAAGCATTCACAAAGGGCGTTTGCACCACCAGCCGGGTCGTAAACGTCAAGCAAGCCGATTTCAAGGCGCTGATCAGCTACTCCGCGGTTATAGGCCCTGGTCTGCTGCGGTACGGTGCGGCCAAAACCGTGGAGCATGAAAACGGCCTCGGGATGTATGAGATCGGTAGCAAAGATGCGCATCTCCTTCTTATAGTTGCCGTTGGAGACGACGACCTTGTCTCCGTCTTTGAGCCCCATTCCTTCGGCCACTTTCTTGTTTATCCAGAGGACATTTTCCTTGAGATACGGATGAAGAGCCGGGTTGTTCATCCACATGGCGTGGGTCTGCCAGGCACAACGGCCAAAGAGGAGCCGGAACTTACCCTTGGGTGGCTCCTCGGGGGATTCGTACGGCTTGAGACACGGAATGCCTGCATCTTCCCACTTCTTGTTGATGATCTCGATCTTTCCGGATTCCGTCTTGAAGGGGAGAGAGTTCATGCGGTCGTACCAGATGGGTTCATCTACCAGAGTGATGAAACCCTTCTCCTGGATCTGCTCTACGGTGATCCCCGTGCCTTCAAGCTGTTTGTTCCAGAGATCCTCGATGGTCTCGTACGGAAAGTGTTCGCCTTTGCCCAAACGCTTGGCGAGTTCGATATAGATCCACCAGCCGGGTTTCGTATCGTACTGGAGATCGATAGCCGCCGTCCTGATACGAAAACCGGGTTTGAGACCTTTTTGGTTGGCGATGAGATCGGAGCGCTCAAGGTAGGTGCACTCCGGCAAGATTACGTCGGCATACTTAGAGGTCTCACTCCAATTCACATCAACAACTACAATGAGATCGAGGTTCTTGAAGATTTCCACCTGGGCCTCAGGGTCCGGAAGACCGGTGAGAGGATCGTGCCGGTGAACAAAATAGGCCTTGATGGGATAAGGATCGCCCGTCTTGATGGCCTCGAAAGCACGATGCAAAAGACCCGGACCCTTGTTGATATGGGGATATTTCCATCCCGCCCCGTCGGCACGTTTTTCTTCCACCTTGGGGAGATTCTCTCCGATGCTATTGAGACCTTTCTTGCCGGCATCTCCGGGCCCCTTCATGAAGAAGAGCCCGCCGGGAACTTCGATGGCCCCCATGAGGATGTTGAGGATGTATGAAGTACGGCTCTCCCAGAAGGCCTGCTTGTAACGCGCCCGCATCCAGCCCGGATGGAAGATGACGTGAGGGGCGTCCTGTGCGATCTCCCGACAGAAGAGATACATCTCCTGGGCCGGAATGCCCGTTTCTTCTTCGGCCCACTCCGGGGTGTACTGTTCCACAAACTTGGCCAGGTGTTCGAAGCCCTCTACCCAGCGGCTTACGAAGGCCTTATCGTAGAGGCCCTCTTTTATGATGATGTGAATAAGGGCCAGATTGAGGGCGTAGTCCGTCCCGGGGCGGATCTTCCACCAGCGGGTGGCCTTGGCCGCCGTAACACTGTAACGCGGGTCTATATAGGTAAGCTTGGCCCCGCGATCCAGGGCGTTGATCACGGCCCTGGTGGTCTTGATCTTGATGGATTCGAGAATGTTACGCCCGTAAAGGACGATGTGCTTGGCGTTCTTGTAATCATAATTCAAAGTCTTCCGGCCAAAGCCGAAGAGAGAAAGAGAGGCATGGTTCACGGAAACCGCACATGTCACGTCGTGGTTACAATAGTTTGGAGAACCAATGGCCTTCAAAAAGGCCTTCCGGTATTCCCCAAAGGGGCCGCCACGGTCACTCAAAAGTACCGCCCGGCCACCATACTGGTCGATGATGGCCTTGAGCTTATCTGCCACGTAGTCCAAGGCCTCATCCCAGGAGACGGTGCGCCACTTGCCGGAGCCCCTCTCTCCGTCGCGGATCATGGGAGAGAGGGGCCTTTCCGTATCATCCAGGAGGGCGCGGCCGGCTATTCCTTTCGCACACAAGGCTGTCCCCATGCCCGCGTCATTGGGATTGCCGGACAGCCAACGAACTCTTCCGTTTTCGACCTCTGCCACAATGGGACAACGTACAGAACACATCCCGCATATGCTGTAGACAGTCTTTTTCTCACCCATATGTTCCTCCTCAAATCCGAGTAATTTTCTTGATTTTGGGTTATTATTCTCAATTTCAACTATTTTTCTTTTAGCAAAAAAGGTTTTTTAAGTTAAGTGAAAAGTTTTTACTTTTAAGTTCAGAATTTTTTATTTTTAAAGAGCAGAGAAAAAGGGCGCCCGGCTACCCGAACGCCCTTGAGTATCTAGAACCAGTGCTGGTACATCACGCGGAGACGCCAGTCGGTCTCGGTATCGTCGTCAAACATATCCGGAGAAAGACCGAGCTTGGCCGCCTCAGAGGCACTTACGTCGTCGATATTGCGGTAAAGAACCGCGATATCGGCGGTGATGTACTGGTTGAAACCGTGCCAGTAGTAGTTCACGCCCACGCGGAACTCTTGCATGTA
>JAADDY010000067.1 GCA_013153725.1 Thermodesulfobacteriota bacterium | reverse complement strand
TAGGTTATTATATCGATATGAACTCAACCATCCATCTCTTTGGTGTGCATTGCAGGCAATAGAAAAGTATCTAAAAGCTATTCTGCTTTATAATAGGCAATCTACCATAAATATAAGACATAACATTGAAGAAGCCTTGAGAAGAGTAAAATCTATTAGTGACTTAAACTTTACAGTACCAGAAGATGTAGAAAATTTTATCAAATATTTAAATTATTTTGGGCAAGATCGATATTTAGTGCAAGAATTTATAGTGCCAGAAGATTATTTATTAAAATTAGATAAAACTGTATGGTATCTTCGCAGATATTGCTATTATCTCCGTGGTGAAAAAAATGGAATTAGCATGTTACATCATAACTTGAAATGGATTAACGATCCGGAATTTATAGAAAAACCTTGGAAATATGAATTTCCACCCGGACATAAAGGATATTTAGAAAAAATTAAAGAGAAGGATTTACCTTCAAAAGAGGCCTTGTTGTGGAATAATAATTATTTTGCAGAACCCACAAGTGAACCTACATCTTTTAAAAAACGAATATTAATTAAAGAATCTCCTCTCGAACTTCATCCAGAATGTCTAGAAATCTTAAGATCGCTGGTATACATCCCAAGACAAATTAATGATAACTAAAATTGAATTGCAGTAGTAGATATTTTGATTCAAATATGTCAGGAGGTGGTTATGATAAACACTAGAAAACCAACTGCACTTTTGGAGTGGTTAGATATTAAAAAGTGGATTCAGGAAAACCTGGATAATTTGCTGTCAGACATAAAAATAGATGGTTATATAGATGGTATTGATATGGAGGAACCTGAGATCAGTGAACTGGAAATAAATGAAATTTATATAAACGAGGATGAGTCTCGCTTTCTGGATGACAATAAAGAAACAGCTTTTATTAGTGTCACAGGGGATGTCCAAGTAAGTATCGACGCTTTTATGTTTAAATCAGATTATTTTAGTTTGGATTTAAAAGAGAATTCTATAATAGAGCTTATGGATGATGACTGGAACAAGCATTATGTGTGGATTAGAATTCATCCAGAGGCTGAGCTTGATATTTCTTTAACAGTAAACATTTTAAATAAAAAAATAGACTCGTATGAAGCAGTTTTGCGATATAATATTTATGGTTTCTGCAAACATTGTTCAGCACCTCTTTATAGTGATGCAGAAGAATTTTGTCCTAAGTGTGAAAAAAGTTTGTTTTGAAGAGGTAAAATATTTATGAAAAATAAAACCTTCATAGAAGTTGATTTTCCCATAAAAGAAGTCTCTGCCAACTCTGTTAGAGAGAAGAATATCAGGCATGGGCATATTTCGACGTTGCATATCTGGTGGGCCAGGCGGCCACTTGCGGCCTCTCGGGCGAGCATTTATGCGGCGCTGACGCCGGCACCAAAGGACGAAGAAGAGCGGCTCAAGAAGGCCCAATTCATTGCGGAGCTTTCGCAGTGGGAAAACTCGCTTAATGAAAAACTCCTTTCTCGCGCGAGGGAAGAAATCCTTGAGGCTAATGGCGGGGAGCCGCCGAAGGTGCTCGATCCGTTTGCGGGTGGTGGAGCCATTCCGCTTGAGGCCCTGCGCCTTGGTTGCGAGACCTACGCCGGGGATCTGAACCCGGTGGCAGTGCTGATCTTGAAGGCCACTCTGGAGTATCCCCAGAAGTTCGGCAAGCCAGTCAAGAAGAAGGTCAAAAATGAGATGGGGATCGAGGAAGAGGTAGAGGTTAACCCGCTGCTTGAGGCGGTGAAGGAGTGGGGCGAGTGGGTTCTTTCCGAGGCCAAGAAGGAACTTGCGCAGTTTTATCCGGAGGAGCCGGATGGTTCTATCCCGGTGGGCTACATCTGGGCGAGGACGGTGCGGTGCAAGAACCCAACTTGTTCGGCAGAAATTCCGCTTGTGCGGCAGACCTGGCTGGCGAAGAAGAAAAACAAAAAGGTGGCCTATCGCATAGTCCCGGAGGGAAACCGTGTTTCGTTTGAGATCGTAGAAGGTTCCGCCATAGATTTTGATCCCGGAAAAGGCACCATTTCCCGGGCCAAGGCGGTTTGCCCGTGCTGCGGAAGTGGGCTTTCGGACAAAGAGGTGCGGAAGCAGTTTCAGGAGAGAAAGGCCGGGGAGCGCATGGTGGCGGTGGTTCTACATCACCCGGATCGCCGGGGGAAGTTTTACCGCGTGGCTACCGAGAAAGATTTACAAGTGTTTGAGTCCGCCGCGAAGTATCTTTCCGAAAAACGGCAAAAGCTCATGGAGCAATGGGGCTTTGATCCCGTGCCGGACGAACCTATTGAACAGCCTGGTGCCGGACACAAAAAAGACGGTCTATTTTGGAATTTTACCCCTATAGTTTTATACGGCCTGAATAGCTGGGGTGATCTTTTCAACGCCCGGCAGAAACTGGCGCTGATTACTTTTGTGGAAAAGGTTCGCAAAGCGCATGAGCGTATGCTTGCCGAAGGCTACAAACCGGAGTTTGCAAAAGCGGTGGCGACGTATTTGGGATTAATTTTAGATCGTTTTGCTACGAGAAATTCTAATTTAGCAGTTTGGCATCGAGGTACAGAAGGAATTGAAAAATTGTTCGCTTTACAAGCATTGCCGATGCAATGGGAGTATGCCGAAAGCAACATTTTTTTACATTCTACGGTATCAGGATTTATTCAGAATGTGTTTTCGATTTTAAATGTTCTAAACCAAATAATAAGCATGAAAATTTCTTCTTCAAAAATAACCCAACTCTCTGCCACACGACTTCCCTATCCCGACGACTACTTTGACGCCGTGGTGACGGACCCGCCTTATTACGACAATGTGCCGTATTCGTATCTCTCGGACTTCTTCTATGTGTGGCTCAAGCGCACCCTTGGACATCTCTATCCCGAGCTTTTTGCCACGCCGCTTACGCCCAAATCTGAGGAAATTATTGATACATTGGAATTACTTCGAGGGATTAAAAAAAATTTAGCTAAGGACCAAGGTTTAAGAGTTAAAGACTATGACGATTTTACTAAATTAATTTCTCAAGCCTTCTCCGAGATCGCCAGGGTTCTCAAACCAGATGGCGTGGCGGTAATTGTTTTCGCCCACAAGACCACTGAGGCCTGGGAAAGTATCATAAACGCTCTTCTTTCCGCAGGGCTTTACCTTACGGCAAGCTGGCCGCTTCACACGGAGATGCAGGCGAGACTCAGGGCGCAGGAATCTGCGGCACTGGCCTCTTCCATCTACATGGTCTGCCGTAAGAGGATCATCGATGAGGCGGCCTACTTCAGTGAGATAAAAGACGAAATCGTCTCCCGCGTGCAAGAGAAGCTTGAGCAGTTCTGGAACGAAGGCATCTCCGGGGCGGACTTTTTCGTTTCCGCCATCGGGCCGGCGGTGGAGGTCTTCGGACGCTACGCGCGGGTGGAAAAGCTCTCTGGGGAGCCGGTCTCCGTACGGGAACTCCTTGAATTTGTGCGCAAGACCGTAAGCGAATATGCGCTTTCGCGCATTATTCGGAATTCGGAATTCGGGATGCGGGATGCGGGATTAGAAATTGGTGATTCAGGACCCGAATTCCGAATGGCGAGTCCCGAATCCCTAGGAAACATAGATCCGGCGACGAGGTTTTACCTTCTTTTCCGCTGGGCCTACGGGCGGGCCACCGTACCCTTTGACGAGGCGCGAAAGCTCGCCCAGGCCGTGGGCCTTGAACTCTCCGCCTACTTCAACCGGAGTTTCGTTTTGCGGGACAAGGGAAACATCAAATGCCTCTCGCCGCTTGAACGAAACGACAAGCTCTTCGAAAAAGAACCTGAAAACATGATCGACGTATTGCACCGGGCGCTGGTCTATTGGGAGCGAGGGGAAACGGCGACGCTAAAAGAACTGCTCAAAGAGACCGGGATGGGGGAAAATCCCGCCTTCTGGCAGGCTGCCCAGGCGCTTTCAGAGGTCCTCCCCAAAGGGGACAAGGAAAAACAAATGCTCCAAGGGCTTCTTTACTCCCGCAACGGCTTTGCCGCCCACCAGGAGCCGAGGAAAAAACAACAGTCCATGTTTGATGTGTAAGACTTGACCTTATGTCAACAACGTGGGCCAGTTCAATCCAAGTTTGACTTTTTGAGGCGCGCTTCTTACACTAGAAGTAAGTAAGGCAATAGGAGAATGTAATATGTTTACTGTAAAGATTACCTCTAAGGGGCAAATTACGATACCCGCGGGGTTGAGAAAAAGGCTTGGGAGCGACCTGGTAGAGATGGAAATGGTGGGCGACGAAATAATAATAAGACCGATCAGAAAACCTGGTGGAGCTTTAAAAAAGTACGCCTTAAAGGGTAAAAACATAGAAGAAGTAATGAAAATGGAAGAAGAGGTAGCAAGAAGTGGATTTTCCCAAGAACGTAACGATCATTGATACCAATGTCGTACTAAGGTATCTCCTCAGAGACCACGAAGGATTCTACAAAGAAGCAGAAGCTTTATTTGACCAAGCCTTTTCCGGTAAAAAGAAGATTTTGCTGCTTGATAGCGTTATCGCTGAAGCCGTTTATGTGCTCTCCGGGCTCTATAAGGTAAAAAGGCAAGAAATAGCCCAGGCTCTCAAAGATCTTCTTAAAGCAAAAGGTATAAGTGCAGCGGATAAAAATGTTCTCTTGGAAGCGTTGAATATATTTGTGGAGAAGAATCTCGACTTTGTAGATTGTCTCGTATGTGCTTATGGTAGCAAATATCAAGTTGTATCCTTTGACAATAAAGTCAAAAAGTGTGTAGATGAAACTCAAAGGTGATTTGAGCTATAAAATAGTTTTGACAGATACTCTTCGTAAAGAATTGAAAAAATTACTTAGAGAAACTCTTGAAGAATTTTTGGATCCCGATTTTGGCCTTGAGCTTAGAGGCGAAGTGAAACTAGCTTTAGAAAAAAGTTTACAAGAAAAAGAGGAAGGAAAAACTTATCCTTATGAAGAGCTTAGATGAAATTCGAAAAATTTTAAAACAACAAAAAGATTTTCTCAAAGAGAAGTATAAAGTCAAAAACATAGCTATCTTCGGATCTTATGTCAGAGGCGAACAAAAGAAAACAAGCGATATAGACATCTTAGTTGACTTCTATGAAACGCCAGATTTTCTTACCTTTCTTGAATTCGAAAGATTTTTAGAAGAACTGTTAGGCATTAAGGTAGATCTTGTCCGCAAACCCGCTCTGAGAAAAGAGATACGTGAAAGAGTATTACAAGAAGCGCAGATGATATGAAGCGGCGCTATAGCCTTTTCATTAAAGACATTCTGGATTGTATCGAAAAAATTCAAAAATTTATCGGCAATATGGATTACCAACAATTCAAAGAAGACGATTTAGTTAATAGTGCTGTTATTAGAAAATTAGAAATTATAGGTGAAGCCACAAAAAATCTTCCTGATTTTATTAGAGAAAGATATCCAGAAATTCCTTGGAAAGATATGGCGAGAATGCGCGACAAAATTATTCATTTTTACTTTGGGGTTGATTATGAAATTGTTTGGAAGGTGATTAAAGAAAGGCTACCTGAATTAAAACCTAAAATAGAATTTGTTTTAAAAGAAGTAAAAAAAGAGGAGCGAGAATGATATGCCACTTCCATCCTGGTGGGAAATAGCTACTCCGCATAAGGATATTCGGGAAGGATTTCTGGACGAAAGGGTCTTTGCTGCTGACCTTGGAGACGTGCTTGCGGGAAGAGCACCTGCGGAGTATCAAGACGCCAGGCTTTTTTTTCGCCGCACCTATCCGACAAAGGGGTTAAAAGAACTCCTTGAAAACGTCTTTAGCCGGCTTTCTGGCGGGCCCGGTGATGCCGTAATCCAGCTTCAAACACCTTTTGGCGGCGGCAAGACTCACGCCCTTCTCGCCCTTTACCACAGCGCCAATAATCCCGACTTGGCGGCGGGGTTTTGGGGAATTTCTGAATTCCCTCCCCAGGAAATTAACGTAGCCGTTTTTGTAGGGACCAAAGCCGACCCTTTTGGCCTCACCCCTTGGGGAGAGATTGCCAAACAACTCGGCAGCTACGAAGTGATCTCTGAGCACGACCAGAAGCGCGTGGCTCCAGGGAAAGACAGGCTCAATGCCATTCTTGATAAGGCTTCGCCTTGTCTCATTCTCATGGACGAACTTTTGGAATACGTCGTAAAAGTTGGGCGCACGGAAGAAGCTTATGACGCCGAACGCGGGCAGCTTCTGGCTTTTTTGCAAGAGCTTTCCGAAGCAGTGGGGAGCAGAAAGGACGCCGTATTGGTGGTAACGCTTCCCTCAAGTGCCCTGGAGCAATACGACGAAAAGGCAGAGCGAACTTTGGCTAAGCTTCAGCACGTGCTGGGGCGGGTGGAAGCCATCTATACACCGGTTGAGGGGGTAGAAATTTACGAAATCATCCGCAAGCGCCTTTTTGAAGACCTGGGAAGCCCTACCAAACATCAAGAAATCGCCCAAGAATTTTACGAACTTTATGAACGTCTTGGGTCCGATGTGCCAACAGAGGCGAGAGAACTGTCCTACCGGGAAAAGATCGCCAGGGCCTACCCTTTTCATCCAGAACTGATAGACGTCCTTTACGAGAGATGGGGATCTTTTCCGCGCTTTCAGCGCACGAGAGGGGTCTTGAGGCTTCTCGCCGAGGTGGTCAAGGACCTTTACGAAAAGCAGAAGCCAATACCCCTCATTCAGAGTTCCCAGGTGAACCTTGAACGCCCGAAAATCAAACAAGAGCTTTTGAAGCATTTGGGGATCGATTTCGAGGGCATCATAAACTATGACATTGCCCAACGGGCGCCACGAATAGACAAAACCATGGGCAGTGAATATGCCCGCTTTAACATGGCTCAAGGGTTGGCAAGAGCCATTTTCCTCTATTCTTTCAGCGCCAGCCCGCGCAACGGCATCAATCTTCCCAAACTGAGGGTAGCCTCGCTTTATCCGGGGCTTCCGTCGGCTATCGTGGCCGACGCCCTGAAAAAACTGGAAGACGAGCTCTGGTTCCTGCATCAGGAAGCAGGGTTTTACCTCTTCAAAAAAGAGCCCAATCTCAATCGCATTATCGTAGAAAGAGAAGAGGCCGTAAGTGAAGAAGAGATCCTGGCCAGGCTAAAGAGTGAAATTCAAAAGATTTGCGGACAAGACCTGAAACCGGTCATTTGGCCGGAGCGTCCGGGAGATGTGCCTGACGTAAAAGCGCTTCAGCTCGTAGTGCTTTCTCCCAAACTCGCCATTGGCAACGGAGAAGAAGAAAATGTGCTTTCTTTCGTAAAAGAAATTTTTGAAAATGCCGGGCAAGGCTTCCGCACTTATCGGAACGCCCTTTTCGTTCTCCTGCCCGATGCGAGAAGGATAACAAAACTTCTGGGAGAAATAAGGCGGGTGCTCACCCTGGAACATCTCTTGGAAGACAAAAGCCTCGCCGGAATGTTGCGCAAAGAAGATATTGGCGAACTCAAAAAGCGCCTCAGAGAGGCCAAAGAAGGCATACCTGATAGCATCCTTTTGGCTTACAGCAAGCTTGCGCACTTAAGGCCTGGCGGAGAACTCAAAGTTTACGACTTGCCCATGCACATTGCCGGAAAAAAGATCACCTTAACCGCCAGAGTGCGGGAATATCTCCTGGAAAACGAGCTCGTCCTGCGAGAGATGAGCCCAAAATATCTCTTGCAAAAGACATTCGCTCCAGATGAAGACGAAAAAACTTTTGGGGAAATCTACGAAGTCTTCCTGAAAACGCCCGGTTTAGCCCTCCCCCTATCGGAGGGAGTGGTACGCGAAGCCGTCAAAAATGGAGTGCGCGCAGGATACCTCGGGATTAGAACAGGGGAGAAAGTATTGATCGGAGAAACGATAAGCGAGATGGATCTTTTCCCTGACACGCCGGTCCTGAAGCCCGAAAAAGCTAGAACGGAAAAAATTGAAGCTCCGTTTATAAGGGATAGGGAATCCTCTTATGCAAGCAAAGGGAAGCCTGCCTCACCTTCGGTCGGTTCAGATAGAGAAACAACTACCGACAAAATTACAACCGCTGAACCCGTTAGGAGGAAAAGGAAAAAGGTATATTTCCGAGCTGAGATTCCGTGGGATCAACTATCTTCCGTCATCTCTGGTGTGGTTCGACCTTTAAAAGGAGAAAACGCCGAAGTAAAGATTTGTCTTGAGTTGAGCGCTATTTCTCCTTCCGGCATAGACCCCACCACTTTGGAGACCAAGATAAAAGAAACCCTCCAGCAGATCGGGGCCGAGATAATTGACTGGGAAGAGGAATAATTCGGTTTGTGATTTAACCTTACTTTCTTTAAACAAAGAACATGATCCTGGGTGTGGGTATAGATCTGGTGGAGGTCCCCCGGGTCGAGCAAATTCTCAAAAAATATCCGCAGAGGTTTCTTGAGCGCGTCTTTACCTCTGGAGAAAGAGCCTGGCTCTCTGAGTGTGGCCTCTCTCCTCTGCGGGTGGCCGCACTCTTTGCCGGCAAGGAGGCCTGTTCCAAGGCCCTTGGAACGGGTTTGCGGGGAATCTCCTGGCAGGAGATGGAGATCCTTCACGAGCCCTCGGGAAAACCCATCCTCAAACTTCATGGCCGCGCCCTTTCACGCTTCCAAACCCTCGGCGGGAGAAAACTCCACCTTTCCCTTTCCCACGAAAGGCAATATGCTACCGCTATAGTAATCCTCGAAGGAGAGCCGCCATGAGACTGGTCTACGCCCAAGAGATGCAGGCCCTTGACCGCTACACCATCGAAGATTTTGGCATTCCCGGCCTCATCCTCATGGAAAACGCCGGACGGGGCACCGCGGAGATCATCCTCAACCGCTATCCCCAGGAAGCAAGCCGGGGGGTCTTGATAGTTTGCGGGCCAGGTAACAACGGGGGAGACGGCTTCGTCATCGCAAGGCACCTCTTCCAGCGAGGTTTTCCGGTAAAGGTGTTCTCTCTGGCTCCGGGAGAAAAGTTTCACGGAGACGCGCTCGTAAACTACCGCGTGGCCAAGGGCCTTGGCCTCATCGAAGGCTACATCCTGGACGAGCAGGACCTCCCCTCGCTGGAGGCTGCTCTTAAGGAGGTCGGGCTCCTCGTTGACGCCATCTTTGGCACCGGCCTTGCCCGGGAGGTGACCGGCCGTTTCGCCGGGGTCATCGAGATCCTGAACCGGGCCGGGAAACCCATCGTGGCCGTCGACATCCCCTCGGGGCTCTCGGCGGATTCGGGAAGGCCGCTCGGAATAGCGGTGCGGGCCACCCTTACCGCCACGATGGCCCTTCCCAAGGTGGGGCAGGTGATCTATCCGGGCAAGGAATACGTGGGGGAACTTGAGATCGTCGATATCTCCATGCCCGCCGCTCTCATCGAAAAACTCGCTCCCTCGCGTTTCCTCCTGGAGGAGGGCTTTGCGGCGAAAAATTTA
Source organism: Thermodesulfobacteriota bacterium (assembly GCA_013153725.1). Taxonomy (GTDB): domain Bacteria; phylum Desulfobacterota; class Thermodesulfobacteria; order Thermodesulfobacteriales; family Thermodesulfatatoraceae; genus Thermodesulfatator. Next base: position 13,710 of record JAADDY010000067.1, on the reverse strand, counting down.
CGCCCCCGCGAGCCAGACACCCACAAAGGCACTTACGGCCATCTGGCCGTCCTGGCTGGTTCCCGGGGAAAGACCGGGGCCGCAATCCTTACCTGCCTCGGGGCCCTAAGAGGTGGAGCCGGTCTGGTAACGCTGGTTTGCCCGCAGAGTCTCAACCACATCTTTGAAACCGCCCTCACCGAGGCCATGACATACCCTCTGCCTCACGAAACACCGGAGGAAAGTCTCTCTCATCAGGCCTTTCAGGAGATCTTACAGTTTCTGGAAGACAAAGAAGCGGTCTCTCTGGGGCCGGGTTTCGGTCTTCACCGCGACACGATGGAACTTACCCAGAAACTGGTCTCCTCGCTTGAGCTCCCCATGGTGGTGGACGCCGATGGCCTCACCGCTCTTTCCGGAGAACTGTATCATTTCAAAAGGGCCCCAGGCCCCCGGGTCATCACCCCTCATCCCGGAGAGATGGCGCGCCTTCTTCTGGTTGGAAAGGACGAAATACAAAACGACCGCCTGGGAGCCGCCCGTTACACCGCCCGGGAGACCGGGGCCGTGGTGGTACTCAAAGGCGCTGCCACCGTAATAGCCGCGCCGGACGGCAGAGAAGCGGTAAACACCACCGGGAACCCGGGGCTTGCGAGTGGAGGAAGCGGAGACGTTCTCACCGGGCTCATCGGGGCGTTTTTGGCCCAGGGTTACGAGGCCTTTCTCGCCGCGTGCCTGGGAGTCTTCTTCCACGGATTGGCCGCCGATATCCTGGCTTCCCGTAAAGGGCCTTTCGGTTATCTCGCCAGGGAAGTGGCAGAAGCCCTCCCGCAAGCCTTCAAGGAGATCACCTTCCGGAGGAGCTGGGTTGGAAGTTGAGACCAGAAGCCCCGAAGAAACCAGGGAGTTTGCAGCCCAACTGGCACGCAAGCTCCAGGTTGGCGACGTGGTCCTGCTCTTCGGGGACCTCGGGGCGGGAAAGACCACCTTCGTTCAGGGGCTGGCCAGAGGGCTGGGGGTCCCCGAAGAATGTTACGTTCAGAGCCCCACCTTTGCCCTCATCAACGAATATCCGGGGAGCGTCCCTCTTTTCCACGTGGATCTTTACCGGCTGGAGCCCGAAGACGTCTATGACCTCGGGCTTGAAGAACTCCTGGAGAGAGGAATCCTGGTCATAGAGTGGAGCGAAAGGCTCCCCTTCCCCTTTGAAAAGGAATTTCGCGTCTTTTTGAATATCCTCTCGCCGGAGAGGAGAAAAATCATCGTCGAGGAAAAAAGATGATCTTCAGCCCGGTAGCCCTGCTTTTTTTCTTCTTTTTTCTCTTGCTGTTGATCTTTCTCTTCGTTTTCATCCACGTGGGGCTCATCACCATTGCCGCCAGCAAACTGGGGCTCAGTGCCAACCAAATCTTTCTCTTCCTCCTGGGTTCTCTGATCGGAAGTCACATCAACATCCCCATCAAGAAGATCGTGCGCGACGAAGAGGTCTATCCCCAAGAGATGGTGGTGACCTTTTTCGGCATGCGATATGTGGTCCCCCAGGTGAAACAGCCCCGCTATACCATCATCGCCGTAAACGTGGGGGGATGCCTCCTTCCGGTCTTCTTGTCCCTTTATCTCATGTTCAAACACGATCTCTTCCTGAGCCCGCTCCTGGCTACGGCCATCGTGGCCCTGGTATGCTACAAGCTGGCCCGCCCGGTACCGGGAATTGGTATCGCCATTCCCATGTTCATCCCCCCTCTCGTGGCCGCCCTCGTAGCCCTCATAATTGCCCCGGAAAACGCCCCCGTTGTGGCCTATATCTCCGGAACCATGGGAACCCTCATCGGTGCGGACCTCCTCCATTTACAAGACGTGAAGAAGTTGAAGACCCCCGTGGCCTCCATAGGAGGGGCCGGAACCTTCGACGGGATCTTCCTCACCGGGATTATCGCGGTGATTTTGGCCTAGTGGGCCTGGTGTTTGGCAAAGAGGGCTGCACCGAGGAGCACGGGATAAGGGTGGGTAAGAACCTTCACAGGGACCTCTTCCACGAATTCTCGCAAACGGCCCTTGTCGAGAAAGGCCTGCAGAAAAAACGGCGTCTCCCGCAGGAAGGGAAGAAGCTTCAGGGTCACACCTCCGGCCAGCACCACCCCTCCGGTGGCCAGAGAAAGGAGGGCGGAGTTTCCCGCCTCTCGTCCGTAAGCGTAGGAGAAGAGCTCAAGAGCCCTGCGGGCCAGATGGTCTTTCCCTGCCAGGCCTTGCGGGCCGATCTCGGCGGCACTTTTGAGGAGAGGGGTCTGGCCCTCCTTTTCGCACAGGAAACGGTAGATGTTTTCGATTCCCGGGCCGGAGACCACGCGTTCCACGCTTGCGTGCCCAAAGCGGGAGACCAGAAAGCGATGGAACTCCCAGGTAAGGTCGTCCCAGGGGGCAAATTCCACGTGCCCCCCTTCGGTGGCCACCGGAACGGGGAAAGGCGCATGCTTTCGGACGAGGAAAGAGCGACCCAGGCCGGTTCCCGCCGCCAGGACTGCGACGTTTCCGCGCCGGTCCACACGCCCGGGTTTGAGGGTGAGGAAATAGCGCCTGGCCAGATGGGGGATGGCGTAGGCCAGGGCTTCCAGATCGTTCAGCAAGATGGTCTTCTCGACGCCCAGCTTTTTGGAAATGCTGGTGGCAGAAAAGCGCCAACCCACGTTTACCATGTGGACGCGGCCCCTGAGCACCGGACCCGCCACCGCCAGAGAGATGGTCTCGGGGCTGGCGCCTACTTCTTGCAAATATGTCTGCAAGAGAGAAAGAGGGCTTTTGAAGGCCCTGGTGGGGTACTCTTTGAGAAACCGGGGGCGGGTGGGACCTTCTTTGGAGTAAAGGGCAAGGAGGCTCTTCGTCCCACCCAGATCACCGGCAAGGATCATTTCTTCTGTTGGTAATAGTTATTGTAAAGCTTGACCACGTGGTCGGTTATCTCGATACGTTCTGAAGTCCAGTAGACTCCGGGCATCCGTTTCTCCAAAATGAGATCGTAACCTTCTTTCTGAGCCATCTCTTTGACGATCTTTTCCAGATCTTTCATGATGGGTTGCAGGGCCTTTTCTTCCGCCTGTTTCATCTCGAACTGGGCGTCTTCACGCTGGGCCTGGTACTCGCGAAGCATCTTTTGATATTCCCTCTCCTTTTGCTGACGGATATCCGGAGAAAGCAAAGGGGCCTTCTTTTCCAGTTCTTCCTTGAACTTGCGGAGTTCCTCTTCTTTGGCCTTCAAATGTTGACGAAGGACTTCAAATTTGGCCTGAAGCTTCTTGAGGGCTTCTTGGCCGGCCTCTGATTTGCGTACCACCGCTTGAAGATCAATCACGGCTATCTTGACTTCTGCCGAAGCCGTAGAGACAAAAATCCCCAGGAAAAAGAGCCAAAAGAAAACCCATTTCTTCATAACGCCTCCTTCGAATTATTTGATGATAACGAGGTCAACACGTCGGTTTAAGGCCCAGGCCTTCTCGTTGTGGCCCGGATCAAGGGGCCTCTCTTCCCCAAAGCTCACCGTCTCAAGCCTTTCAGGGTCAACGCCGAGGTTGACGAGATAGCGCTTCACCGCCATCGCTCGTTTCTCTCCCAGGGCCAGATTGTACTCACTGGAACCCCTTTCATCAGTGTTTCCCTGAAGTTCCACCCTTACCTCGGGATGATCCAGAAGATAGCGAGCGGCTTCCTTCAGGCGCGGCTTCATGTCGTTTCGGATGCTGTAGGAATCGAAATCAAAAAAGATAGCCTTAAGAGGCGGGGTACTGCGGCCATAAATCAGAAGCCTGGCCCGGTTTTTTTCCACCCAGGCCTCGCTTTTGGGCTCAAGGAGCTCCTCTTCGCTAAAAGGGGGCACCTCGGAGACAGCAGCCTTGGCCTTGGCCTTGCTCTCGGAAATCTCCCGTGAACTCGAATAAGGCCTGGCCTCCTCCTGCGTCACCGCGGGACTGGTCTCCACGGAAGCCCCGGTTGGGATTTCTTTTTTAGCACAGGACAGGGCCAAAAACAGAAAACAGAGAAGAAGCAACCAGTTTTTCATACGACCTCCTTAAACTCCATAACCGGTGAGATCCAATTCCAAGAGAAAGTCTCCCGTCCAAGCCTCGAGCCTCCGGCGCATGAGGCTCGTTATCTGGTGCAAGAGGACAAGCTCTTCGTTAAGCACCTGAGTAATTCGGGCCATCTGAGATTCGGAAAGTTTCTGGTGGTGCCGGATGCAAAAATAATCCCGGCAAAGCATCGGTCTGGCAAGGATCTTACACCCCCGAGGCCCTACGAAGAAACACCTTCCGGGCACTTCCCTCTCCTCCGGGAACTCGACTCCCAGGATGAGGTTCAAGAGGAGGATGAGAACCGTACACTCGTTCTCCAGACCGATCTTGCAGCAGCCTTTCTTGTCAATCACCGTGCAAACGTAGCACTCCTCAAAGGTGCCAAAATCTTCCATCACGCGGTTGGAATCCTCAACAGCCTGCGTGTAGCGGGGAAGAAGCGGACTGATCTCTTCGTCTTCAGCGAGGTCCTCACCCCAGAGCTCGTAAAGCTCCCGGGCTATCACGATCTTTTCTTCGATGAGGCGTGTAGGATCGGGACGCTCCAACCTCAGAATTCGCATGTTCTTCTTTTACCATTAAAATCGACGGCTAAAAAGGTTCGTAAGGAGGTTTTATGGCTCTCAAAAGCATGACCGGGTTCGGACGTGCCGAGGAAACCAGGGATACCTGGTCTCTTCGAGTGGAAATCAAAAGCGTCAACCACCGTTTTCTGGAAGTGGTTCCACGCCTTCCCCGGCGTTACCAGGGCCTGGAAGAAAGAATAAGACGTCGCTTGAGAGAAACCTTCAAAAGAGGGCGTTTTGACGTCTACGTCCAGCTCGTGGGGAGCCCCCCCGAAGGGCAGGCCATTTCGGTAAACCAGAGCCTTGCCCAGCAATATCTCGCCGGGCTCCACCTGCTCAAAAGTCTCTTCGGCCTCAAGGGCGAAGTGGAGGTCACGGATCTCCTGCGCATGCGGGAGGTCTTCACCACCGTGGAGACCGAAGAGGATCTGGAAAAACTCTGGGAGGAACTATCTCCCGTGTTCGAAAAGGCCCTCGCCGAACTCGCGCAAATGCGAGAAAAGGAAGGGGCGTTCCTGGAAGAGGTCCTTAAGGAACAGCTCGAAAGGCTCAAAGAGCTTTTGCGGGAGATTGAAGCCCGTAAAGAGATGGCCTTTCAGGAGGCCAAAAAGAGGCTTGAAGAACGCCTCAAACTGCTCCTCAAAGAGAAGGGCCTTGACCCCCTGCGATTGCATCAGGAGGTGGTCATCCTGGCAGACCGCACCGATTTTACCGAGGAACTCGACAGACTGTGGAGTCACCTGAGACAATTCGAGAAGACCCTTGGCGAAGAGGGCCCCCACGGTCGCAAACTCGATTTCCTCATTCAGGAGATGTTTCGTGAGATAAACACCCTTTCCAACAAAGCGGCCAACGCCGAGATTTCCCATCTGGCGGTGGAAGTAAAATGCACCCTCGAAAAAATGCGCGAACAGGTTCAAAACCTTGAATGATTTTGTTAAATTCTTCACACGTTGACGTCTATTTAACATTTTGTTATGCTCTCACCCGAAATCTAGAATAAGTTTCGGAGGCTTAAGGAATGAGCTGCAAATGTCGTCTTTTAAACATCGGCTTTGGGAACTCTGTGGTTGCAGAGCGTATCATTGCCATCGTAAATCCCAACTCGGCTCCCATGAAGAGGCTGCGGGAGGAGGCGCGGGAATCGAAGCGTCTCATCGATGCTACCCAAGGCCGTCGTACCCGTTCCATCATCATCACCGATAGCAATCATGTTATCCTTTCCGCCATCCAGGCAGAAACCATCTCCCAGCGTCTGGCTACGGACCTCATCAAAGCCTATGCCGAGGGCGAAGAAAAAGGTGGCTGTCCTGAGGCCGAAGCGGTAGAAGAAAAGTCTTCCAAGAAAAGAAAAGAAAAAGCGGCTTAAATGCGAAGAGGTTTAGTCCTGGTGGTCTCGGCCCCTTCGGGGGCCGGAAAGACCACTTTGTGCCAGAGGCTCCTTGCCACCGACCACCAAATTTCCTTCTCAATTTCATATACCACCCGCAAACCACGCCCCGGAGAAAGACACGGGGTGGACTATTTCTTTGTCGACGAAGAGACCTTCCAGAGGATGGTCGATCAGGGGGCTTTCCTGGAGTGGGCCCGTGTGCACGACCATTTTTACGGTACCGCTCAGGAACAGGTGGAAGAAGTCCTGAAATCTGGCCGCGACGTGCTCCTTGACATCGACGTCCAGGGAGCCTTGCAGGTACGGGAGAAACTCGGGCAGGACGCCGTGCTCGTTTTCATTCTGCCCCCAAGCCTTGAAGAACTCGAAAGGAGACTCCGGGCCCGGGGGACCGAAGACGAAAGAACCCTGAAAAGGCGGCTTTCCGTCGCCAGAGAAGAGATCGCCAAGGCCACGGAGTTTGATTACCTCGTCTTGAACGACGATCTCGAAGAAGCCTTCGATCACTTCTACGCCGTGTTGAAGGCGGAGAGGCAAAGAACTTTCCGTCGGCCCGATCTCCTGGCGAGGTTCAGCTGATGGCCAAGGCTATCTGGGGAATCAATCCCATCCTGGAGTATCTCCGACACGCCCCGGAAAAGATCGAAGAGATCGTCATCTCCAAGAAGGAGCTCCGCGGGAAGGTCCACCAAATCGTCGAAAAGGCCAAAAAACTCGGTCTTCCCGTCAGAATCAAAAAAGACTTTGCGCCTCCCGGCATTCCTCCCGAGGCAAATACCCAGGGAGTGGTGGCCTATCTCAAAGAGTTCGACTACGCCGAGCTCGAAGAGCTTTTCAGGCGTGCCAAGGAAAGGGGCGAAAAACCCCTCTTTCTGGCCCTTGATGAGATCACGGACCCCCAAAACCTGGGCTCCCTCATCCGGAGCGCCGTAGCCGCCGGGGCCCACGGCATCATCATTCCCAAACACCGGGCCGCCGGCATTACCGGTACCGTGGTCAAGGTCTCGGCCGGGGCCGTCTCTCACATCCCCATCCACCAGACCAAAAACCTCGGGCGGCTCCTTGAGGACCTCAAAGAACGAGACCTCTGGATTGCGGGGCTCGACGCCCGGGCCGGAAGCACCATCTACCAGCTGGACCTGGACCTCCCCTTGACATGGGTGGTGGGAAGCGAAGGGAAAGGGCTTCGCCCTTCGATCCGAGAAAAATGCGATTTTCTGGCCGCCATTCCCATGCGGGGCCCGCTAGACTCTTTGAACGCCGCCATAGCCGGAGCCATCGCTCTTTTTGAAACCATCCGCCAGCGTTATTACCGTTGATGCTGTCCTTAGCGGCCTATCGCACAATCGGGTACCTGCTTACCCCTTTCTTCAACAGGAAGGTCCCTCCTCCCCGCCGGGGGGACCTCCCGCGGGCAGAGCTCTGGCTCCACGCAGCCTCCGTAGGGGAAGCCCAGATCGCCGCCTCCATCATCAGGGCCTTTCGCCAGAAGAGGCCAAAGACCAGCATCCTCCTCACCCTCCAGACCAAGACCGGCCTTCTGAAGGCCCGAGAGCTCCTGGGCTCCGAGAAGGTGGCCCTTTCCCTGGCGCCCTGGGATCTTCCTGCCTATGCCCGCAGGGCCTTCCAAAAGGTCCGGCCCAGAGTCTTCGCCCTCATCGAGACGGAAATCTGGCCCAATCTTATTCTCGAGGCGCAAAGGCAAAATACCCTCCTCCTGACCCTCAACGGAAGACTTTCAGAGAGGGCTTTCCGGAGATATCGCCTGTTGCGAGGTCTCCTTAAAAGGCTCTTTCGGGGTTTCCGGGCCTTAGGGGTCATTGGTCCGCTTGAGGCCAGGCGCTTCGAGGCCCTAGGCGCCCCAAAGGACCGGCTCCACATCCTGGGAAACGCCAAATACGACCTCCTTTACGAAAGAAAAAAGCAGCTTTCCGGAAAGAAAGACCACTCAAAACTCTCTTCCTCCCAAAAAATCCTCACCTTCGGCAGCCTGAGAGGGGGCGAAGAGAAAGAAGCCGTAAAAGCGGTTTCCCTATTGCGAAAGAGGTTTCCGGAAATTTCCTTCGTCCTGGCCCCCCGGCATCTGGAGCGCCTTAAAGCCCTTGGCAAAGAGCTTCAAAAAAGAAAGATCCCCTACACCTTCTGGAGTCGCCTCCCCGAAGACACGGCCCCGGTAATCCTCCTCGATGCCATCGGCCCCCTTCTTGAGGTATACGCCCATTCTTACGCCTCTTTCGTGGGAGGAAGCCTCGTTCCCAGAGGAGGGCAAAACCCTTTCGAACCCGCCCTCTTCGAAAGACCCCTTCTCTTTGGCCCTCACATGGAAAACTTTCCCTACGAGGCTGAAGCGTTACAGGAAACCGTGAACGGAATTGTCGTAAAAAACGGGGAGGAAATCTTTGAGAAGTTCTCTTACTGGCTTGAGAACCCCTCGGAGGCACAGAGAGCCGGAAAGCTTGCCCACCGGGCGCTGGAAAAGTTTTTAGGCGCCAGCCGGAGATACGCCTCGCTTCTCCAAGAGGCCTTTAATCACCCTCCACCTTGAGAACCGGACAGGTCATGGTGTGCTGGATATACTCGATGGTCTGGAGCTTCTTTAGAACCATCTCCGAAAGCTCGTCGTGATCTTTGGTCTCTACCTCTGCAATGATATCATAAGGCCCCATAATGATGTCCAGATGCTTGATTTCCGGCATATTCCTGAGGGTTTCAGCGACCTCGGAGGTCTTTCCGATCTGGGTGTTGATCAGAACATAGGCTTTAAGAGGCATCAGAACCCCCTTTGCGAAGCATTTCCTTCACAATCCTGAGAAATTCTTCGTGATCAAAAGGTTTTGAAAGGATGGCATCGGCCTCTTTCTCCTGGGCCAGAGATTTGACATCTTCCCCGTAGGCTGTGATAGCTATCACCGGAATTTCGGGATAATCCCTCTTGAGCACGGTCAAGATGCCTATGCCACTGACGTAAGGCATGGTGATGTCGGTGATCACGAGATCGAACTGGGAGTTCTTGAGGAGTTTCAGGCCCTCAAGGCCATCTTCTGCAGTTTCAACCTCGAAGCCTTTGAGGGTGAAGAAATCCGCTAGCGTTCCCGCCAAATCTAGGTCGTCTTCAATGATCAAGATACGTTTTCCCATGACAAGACCCGTGTCTAATGGCTATCTTTTAGAAGTTTTTAACAAATTCCCCGGGAGAAGGCAAACGTGGAAAGATTTTCAGCCTCAAAGAAGACTTTAAGAAAAATTTTTCTCGCTCGACGGGCTTCCTTGACCCCGGAAGCCAGGAAAGAACTTTCCCGGCGCATAACAGAACATCTTCGTTCCTATGCTCCTTACCGCAAGGCGGAGCGCCTCTTGCTCTACGCCCATTTCCGTGACGAGGTGGAGACTGATGCCCTCATCGAAGCGGCCTTACAAGAGGGCAAAGAGGTCTATCTTCCCCGCACCTACGTCAGAGAAAAAAGGCTTCGCCTCTTTCGTCTCTTCAACACCGGGGAATTGCTCCCCGGCGCCTATGGGATCCCGGAACCCCCGGCTCAAAACCCTGAAATTCAGGCGGAGGAGCTGGATTTGATCGTCGTACCGGGCGTAGCCTTTGACCTCCGTGGCGGAAGGCTCGGCTATGGAGGTGGGTTTTACGACCGTCTCTTTGCCAAAGCTCCAAGGGTGAAACGCATTGGGCTTGCCTACTCTTGCCAGGTAGCGGAAGAGCTCCCCCTTGAGGAACACGACGTCTTACTCCACGCCCTGGTAACGGAAAAGGGGCTAGAGGAGATCCTTTAATTTCTTTCGGCCAGAAGCAACTTCCTCCAGGCGAGCCAGACCCTTACGATCTCCAAGGGCCACCACCACATCTCCGGCCTCGAAGATATAGTCCGGGGGAGGATTGAAAATCATCTCTCCCGTGACCTTCTTGATGGCCAGGATGATGGCCCCGGAAAACTGGCGTATGCCACTTTCGAGAAGGGGTTTCCCCACCAGGTCGGAACGATCCGAGATCCGCACTTCTTCTAGTTGCAGCTCGACACTTTGCTCCGGCGTGACGAGCTCCAGAAAATCCGTTACCGCCGGACGCAGAATGATGAGGGCCATGCGGCGAGCCCCGATGAGATAGGGGGAAACGACTTTGTCGGCCCCGGCACGCTTGAGTTTCGTCTCAACGTGCTCTTCATCGGCCCGGGCAATGATAAAGAGTTTCTCGTTGAGCCCGCGGGCTGTCAGAGTGATGTACACGTTGTCCGCGTCGGAACGGAGGACCGAGACGAGCCCCTTCGCCCGATCTATACCGGCCTTCTTGAGGACCTCCTCGTGGGTGGCATCCCCCTCCAGATACAGGAAGCCCTCCTTTTCGATCTCTTTGACCACCTGGGGATTCTTTTCCACCACCACAAAGGGCACTTCCTTGGCGATGATGTGACAGATATGTCTCCCGATCCGGCCGTAACCGCAGATTATATAGTGGTCGTGAAGGGTCTCGAGTTTGGCCTCAAGGCGCCTCTTTCCGAGAAAATCCTGAAGCTGCCCCGAAATGATGGTCTCCGTGACCATGGTGAAGACGTAGAAGGCGATCCCGACTCCGGCAAAGATGAGAAAAATGGTAAAAAGACGCCCCGCCTCGGAAAGGGGATGCACTTCCCCGTACCCTACGGTGGAAAGGGTGATGATGGTCATGTAGAGGGCGTCAAAGAGACTCCAGCCCTCTATGAGAAAATAGCCCATGGTCCCCACGAAGAGGACCAGGATCAGCAGGAAAAGGGCTATGAAGAGGCGCTCTACCAGATTCATTCTTCCGTGTCACTCAAACGCGTGATTTCCTCCATAAAATTATAAAATCTTTTGAGGTCCTCTTTGTAGTCCTCGGAGAGATGGATGTGGATCACCGGGCGCTCGTCTTCGGAGAGTGCCTGGAAGTCCCCGTAGGCTTGAGCGAACTGTAAATCCCAGAAAGTGTAACCTTCGCCGGGAATCACCTGCTCTTCGCGGCGCCCTTTTCTGGTGAAGATGATGAAGCGCCCCGAGCGCGGGCCACCCTTGAAGAGCTGCCCGGTAGAATGGAGATAGCGGGGGCCGAAGCCCAAAATAGTCGAACACTGCCGCCTCCCCCGGAAGAGAGTCCGCAGATCCGTGAAGAGTTCTTCGATTTCGGGATCATAAGGGAGGTAAGGCAAAAAGGCGAAATAGCCCCAGGGTGGGGTCTCGTACATGAACTTCTTGACCGCCGCCCGCAGACGAGGATACTGGACCCTGAGCCCTCCGGCGTAGAGGAATCCCACCTTTACGTCGTCGTCCAGATAGAATTCCACCGGAAAACTCCCGGTTTGTTTGAAGGTCTCAAGGACTTCTCTGGTCTTCTTCTTGGCGCGAATGACGTCGGGTTCATCGAAGGGGTTGAGCCCGAGCCACACCCCACAGAGGGCGATGGCCAGCTCCCAGCGGTAACACTCCGCCCCCAGCTCGTAACGATCTTCGAGCCAGTATGGTTTGAGGGGGAAACCGGCTTCCCTGAGATCAGAAAAAAGGCGCTGGTAAAGATCCTGCCTCCCCCGGAGACCCAGGTAGACAAAGATACGATCTGGTCCGTAAACTGTTGGGGACCCGGGACTCTCCCCGACAATGGGAATGACTCCTGTAAACTCCTTGCCCAAGCTCTCGGCCACCAGCTGCTCGATCCAGAGAGTAAATGGCCGCAGGAGGGGGTCGGCCATGATGGTAAGCTTGTCCTGCCCGAGGAAAAATCGCTCGGCAATGTATTCCGAGAGCCAGGCCGCCGGATTGTATTCCCAGGGGATGTCAGGTGAGCAGGTGGCCTGCATTTCCTCCGCGGTATCCAGGAACTTTTCTATTTCAAGGCCCATCAGGGCCGCGGGAAGAAGCCCCACAAAGGTGAGAGCGGCGTAGCGGCCACCAACGTCCTGAGGGTTCAAGAACACCTTGAGAAAGGATCTTTCCTCCGCTTCACGGTGAAGAGGTGTGCCTTCGTCGGTAAGGGCGACAAAATGTTCTCCGGGAGCATCACTCACCGCCCCCACCTTTTCCCAGAAATACCGGTAGTGGGAGACCGTCTCCACCGTGGTACCAGATTTGCTGGCGATGATGAAAAGAGTGCGCTTGAGGTCACACTCTTCTTCGATCTTGGCAATCTCTTCCGGATCTGTGGTATCCAGCACCCTGAATTCCGGCCAGCCTGGTTGAGAGCCGAAAATCTTCGTCAGGGCCAGGGGAAAAAGGCTCGACCCCCCCATTCCGCAATGGACCACATGATCGAAACGCTCCTTTACCTGGGCCGCAAATTCCCGAAGCAAAGGCACCTGCGGACGCATCCGCTGTGGAACATCCACCCAACCGAGGCGAGCAGCGATCTTCTCTTGGAGCTCCTGATCTTTCGTATAAACGGAAGGATCCTTCTCCAGTATCTTTCGCAAGATTTCTTTCTTCTGATCTTCGCTGAGCTTGGAAGGCCGGATGAGTTTGCGCGGTTTGGCCTCGGTAGATTTCATGTTCTCCTCCTTGAAAATTGGTTGTCGTATTAAAGCCGAAAGGGGTACGTCTTGCAAAGAAGAGCTTCTTTTAAGAGATTTCTTTAACGCAAATTTCCTTTTTTAAGAAGCCAAAAAGGCCTCTTTTTGGGCGCTCACTCCGTAATGGTCTCCACCCAAGTACCACGGGGAATATTTGTGCTTGAATCTCAAGGCAAAAGGCTTATACTAAAGCAAATCCGTATGAAAAAAATTCACCTTCTCTTAGTCCCCATCTCGTTCTTTCTGGTGGTGGCCATGGTCATCGCCGCCAAAGAGGCCCGTATGAAACTCACCTCTCCCGCTTTTGAAGATGGCGGACGGATCCCTCTCAAATATGTCATGCCTGCCGCCGGGGGAAAGAACCTCTCTCCACCTCTTTCCTGGTCCGGAGAGCCAAAAGGCACCAAGTCTTTTGCCCTCCTCTGTGTGGACCCTCATCCCGTGGCGCGCAACTGGGTCCACTGGATGGTGATAAACATCCCTGCTGAGGTTCACCATCTGGAGGAAGGGGCTTCGAGACGGGCCATGCCTCCCGGAGCCAAAGAGCTCAAGAATTCCTTTGGCTTCGTAGGTTACGGGGGCCCTCAACCTCCCCCGGGAACCGGAGACCACCCCTACGTCTTTACAATCTTTGCCCTGGACGTCGAAAAATTAGATCTTCCAGAAGATACAAAACTTGAGACCTTTCAAAGGGCCATTTCACCACATGTCCTGGCCAAAGGCCGATTAACAGGTTACTTTGGGCGGTAAAATGAGAGAAAAAGGTCAACTCAAACAAAACCGGACGGCAAAACGCTTTGTCATCACCAAAAAACCCCTTCATTATCACGGTACCAACCGCATCGTCTGCCCTTACTGTGGAAATGACGAAGACTTTCTCGAACTCGCTGAGAACGTCGCCATCACGACGAGATACGTCCAGAACGAAGACGGGAGCTTCACCCCGGTAGCGGACGACACGCAGGTCTTTGGAGAGATCAAGTTCAGCTGCGGCAAATGCGGGGCGGACCTCACCAAATATCACAAACACTTCCTTGAAATGCTCTTCTAATGCGCCCTCCCTGGGTCATCTTATCCAATCGCGCCTTCCGGAAACACTTCCTCGAACTCGCACCAGGAGATTTCGTCCTCGGGATCCTCGCCCTCAAACACGGTGAGGAGTATCTCTATACCGATCTCTACGCCCGCGG
>JAADDY010000077.1 GCA_013153725.1 Thermodesulfobacteriota bacterium | reverse complement strand
CGGAGAGGCCCACCAGGGCGCCGCGAAAACCCGTCTTGCGAAAGTAGTCCCTCACGCCGAGGACAAGGGCCTTGAGGAGGCTTTCTTCCCGACGCGAAGATACCTTCTGGAAAACCGTTGGTCTTTCGGCCAGGTCCCAAACAAGGAGAGCTTCTTCGAAATCGCTTGCTTCGGCCACGATGCCCTCCTCCGGGGTGCAAACGAGACTGTGGCCATCAAAGATGAGATGGTCATTGGCTCCCACCTGATTGCAATAGAGAATGACAGCCTGACTCCTCCGGGCTTGGGTTTTGAGGAGTCTTTTTCTGATTTCCCCTTTGCCGAGATGGAAGGGGCTTGCCGAGATGTTGATGATGACGTCAACCCCCTTTTCGCTCAGGGCGGAGATGGGATCGAAGCGGTAGTTGTAAGGGACGAAACCTTCCAGGTTCCAGAGGTCTTCGCAAACGGTCAGCCCCAGACGGAGCCCCTGGAGAACGAAAGTGGCACTCTGCCGGGGGCCTTCGAAGTAGCGTGGTTCGTCGTAAACGTCGTAAGAAGGGAGCAGAGATTTGGCGTAAGAGGCCAATTCCCGGCCATCTTTGATACAAACGGCCACGTTTAAAAGGGGCAGGGGGGTGGGCAACTCCTGTTTCTTGGCGTAACCAAGCACCACAGCCGGGCCGGAGAGGCGTGCCTTGAGGTCCAGGAAGACCTCTTCCATCCTTTCGAGGAATTCCCGGCGCATGAGAAGATCCCGGGGCGGGTAGCCACAGAGAGTGAGCTCCGGAAAGATCACGAGCTCGGCTCCCTGCTTCTTGGCCTCTTCCACAAAAGCCACCACCTTGGCGGCGTTTCCCTCCAGATCTCCGACGATGGGGTTTATTTGCGCGAGGGCGATCTTCATGGCACTAGCCTACGAGCAAGGGGCAAGGGCGTCAACGGCCCCATCCGCCAACTCCCAGGAGGTTCACGTAAAAGGAGTATCTGGTCTCGTCGGGATTGTGGAAGATGCGCAGGATGCTCCACCAGCAGCGTGCCCGGTATTCTAGTTCCAGCTCCGAGTTCGAAATTTCGTCTTCTTTAAGAGAGTACTGCACGTTGTAGGCGGCGAAGAAGCCACGATAGATGTTCTTCCGGAAGCGAAAATTGAATTGATCGATATTGCGGGCTTTGTCCCAGCGATAATCGAACCCCACGTATTCTCCTTTGGAATTTCTCAAGTCCGCGGAGATGTTGGCGGTTACCCAGCCAAGCCCGTAGAAGTTGTAGGAGGTGGTGCTCCTGACATATAAGCGCTCCGGAAAACGTATTTCTCCTTCCAGATACAGGTCTGAAAAAGGTCTCCTTTGTTCGTCGGCGCTTTTGAGCTCTCGGCTGGCCTCTCGAAAGTCGTAACTTTGATGGATCCAGAGCCTTACGAGGTCAAAGTAGCGGAAGGAATCTCCTTCTTTCTTTTTGGCGGTTACGAACTGTAGCAGGCCGTAATCCAGCCGATTGACCGGTTCCAGGCGGTCAGAAAGGGTAAATTCGGGCAGATCTTTCTGGTTTACAGGGGGGCGGTAGAAATAACGCACTTCAGGCCGCAGGACGTGCTTGAGCCCGGCGAGCCCGAAATATGAGAGGTGATAGATGCGGGTAACGTTCATTCCCGCCAGGCCTTCGATCTCGTAGAGGGTGCGAGTGAGGTATTCGTGGCCCTCCTCTCCCCGCCAGTTCACCCAGTAGAGGGTGTGTCTCAAAAGATAGGAGGCCCGCAGCTCAAGAGGTTCCCAGATCGCAGGGGCTACGCTCAACTGGGGGGCAAGTTCCAGCCGGTGGCCGCGGAACCCCTCTTCTCGCCACCAGTAGACGTAATCTTGGACGAAGCGCAGGTTCAGCGGCCCCCACAGGGGAGAAGTCAGACGACTGAAGTACAGTTTGGGCAGGGGTTGAAGGGTCTCATCCTGGCGCCCGGGAATCTGACTGTCGTAATAGGTGGCACTTGCCTGGGCAAAGAAGTGCCTCCAGATGTGATTGAGCCAGAGTCTGCTGGTGCGGTACCTGGTATTTTTCTCTTCGAGCCCCCTTCCAAAACGGTCGAGATAGCTGGCATGACTGCGCTCAAACCCCAGGGGGCCTCCCATGAATTCGTAGAGAAAATCCTTGTCGGAGAGGAGATCGAGATCGAGAAAGAGCTCCCACCCGGGGGCCAGGCGGTGATTCACCTTGGCGGTTATCCAGTAACGTTTTTCGTTGTCACGCACGATGCCGTCGTTGTTGTAGTCGTTATCTTCCAGGCGGTCTTTCAGATAGCGGAGGCGAAACGTTCCCTTGTTGAAGTCTGTAAGGGCATAGTTCCCCTCAAGACCTGTCATGAACCCTCTTTTGCGGGTGTAAAGGGGGTAAAACGTGAAGTCGACACTGTCGTTTACGTCCCAGAAGAAAGGAATTTCGAGCCCGGTTCCTTCGCGGGAGCCGTGGGCCAATCTCGGGAGGAGAAAGCCGCTGTGCCTTTCGGCCTTGATGGAGAGACTCACGTAGGGTGAATACCCTACGGGCACCTTCTTGATGTTGAAGGTCAAGTGCTTGGCCTTGGCTTTTCCGGCAGGGGTGATCTTGATTTCCTTGCAGCGAAAGCTCCAGTCCGGCTCACACGTTCTTTCGGGATAGCAGACTTCACAGGTGGTGATGACGGCTCTCTTGGCGCGGTAGCGATCCTTGCCGCGCATTTCCATCTTTTGGGCCAGGACATGGACGGTGGTCTGCGAAAGGGCCAGGGTGTCGATTCTTCCCGGTCGTAAATAGAGATGCCCCTCTTTGACTTCCCCGTGATAGGTTTCCAGGTTGAGCCAGCCCGAGGCCCCTTCCAGTTTGTCTCCGTCGGTGGTGATGGTGAGGGGCCCCCAGAGAAAGACCGTTTTGGTTTCGAGCTCGTAGCGTGCCCGCCGGCAGAAGACGGTAAAGTCTTCCCCTTTGATGACAACTTCGCCCTCGGCAATGAAGACCTTGGTCTTGGCGTAGTAGAAGAGCCTCTGAGCTTGGATACGCCAGGTCTCGCGAGCTTGCGCGACAGAGGCAAGACAAAATATCACCACCAAAATCAATAGCAATCGCATCAGGAGAAGAGATCTCTTTTCTAGGGTTCGCTGTCAAGCTTAAAAAGACTTTAGCTTTCGTAAAGAGCAGCCGCGGCAAAAGAGACTATCGAGCCGGGGCCAAAATCTACCACCTCTTGGTGGAGGATTTTACCAGCAAGATTGCGGCCGGAAAGGATCCTCAAAAGGAGGTAAAGGGGGCCAAAACCGCAGACCTTGTATTTTTCCTCCTCCCTGGAAAGGACTTGAAAGAATTTTTCGGCATCAAGGGCCAGGATGTGCTGCAGGAGCTGATGATCGAAGAGGAGGGCCTCTTTCTTCTCCTTTTCTCCGGCAGGTTTCGGGTCTCCGTAACGCAGACCGAGATGACAGAAGTCTACCCCGGCCACGAAGTACGTTTTCTCATCGGCCAGCGACGAAATGGCCCGGGCCAGAGTGTCGAGGAGATCTTTCTGATTGGGCTGAGGGCTTGCGACGAGGATGGGAACCAGGCGAAAATCGTTGCCCAGGAGATGTTGCAGGAAGATGATCTGAAATTCGATGGAGTGTTCGTTTTTGTGGGCCCAGACGTCCCCGGCCAGCTCTCCCGCCCTTTCCTCGAGTTTTGAGATCCATTCTCTGTCGCAGGAGACCCTTCCCAGAGGGGTTTCAAAATCTTTTGCCAGAACTGAAAAAGGCGATTCCAGGAAATGCCCTGTTCCCAGAATCACCACACGGGCTTCTCTGGGCCAGGAAAGCCCTCTGTACGCCGCGGCAAAGGCCCTGGCTCCGGAGGTGAGGTCGATGTGCGGGGCTATCAGGGCCCGCGGATGGTGGGCTTCTCTTTTTGGCCAGTACGCCAGGACTTCTTCGAGGAAGCTTCGGAGCTTCTCCGGCTCCTTGGGATAGGATTTGCCGGCGTGGGAAGGGGGCCTTACAGGGCTTGCAAGGAAGTCAGCCTGTACCCTGGCTTTCAACTCCTCAAATCGCGGGCCTTCGAGAAGATAGTGCTGGTCGAGAGTTTTTATGAGACCTTCCACCTCCTCGAGCATGACGAGCCTTCCTAGGAGACGCGTGGCCAGGCTCTGGAGGTCCCTCAGGGTGTGCTCGCCATCCATGGCCGCGAGAAGGGGCCCCAAAACTCTGGGAACGAGAACCGTCCCCTCGGAATAGCCCAGAGGATCGCGCAGGAGGAAGACCTCCTGTCCTTCCCATTCGAAAGGAAAGACGTCTATCGGACGCAGCCTGGGACGGTCCTCGGGCCTATAGTTCATGGCCTCCCAGTTCCTCGGCGGAAAGTCTTTGGCAAGCTTCCTTTACCCGTTCGATGGCCTCGTAAAAATCGTCTTCTATTTTTCTCACACGCACCCCGTAAGCGAGTTGGACGGCCTTGCGCACGATTTCGCCCTTCATCAGGGCGTTGGTGAGCCCCAGCCGGGCATAGGTTTCGTTTACGACCTTGTTCAATTCCACCAGTTTTTGGGCGCGTCGTCTTCTTTCCTGGGCCGCCTCTTCCAGAGGTTCGTGGAGGAAGCGGTCGATCTTCGAGACCAGTGATTCGTAGAAGCTTGCCGGAAACTTTGGTTCGTATTCCTCGAGCACGAAACCGAACGTGATCAGTTCCGGGGCCTTGAAGAAACTCATAAGGTCTATCTCAAGGGTCTGCGGATCACGGGCGAGGAACTCCTGAAAGAGACGGTAGGCCTGCTTGGAGCGTTCTCTCACGTTGGGAGGCTTTTCGGTGTTGAATTCGAGGATGTGCAAAGCGAGCTCCCTGGGGGCGATGATGCCCACGATTTCGCCGTAGCCCAGCTCTTTCAGCGCCTCCAGTCGATGCCTGCCGTCCACCACGTAGTAGCCGTTTTCGTTTTCGACCACGATAATGGGGTGGAGGAATCCGAGCTTTTCAATGGCCAGCTCGAGGTTGCGTTTGAGACCTTCGGAAAGATCGCGCTGAAAGGGCGGGATCAGGATTTCATCCACGCCGAAAAGGGCCAGCCGAAGCTCTTGCTTTTTGACAGGGTCTTCGAACCGACAGAGTTCTTTCATCTTTCCCTCCTCACCCGGCCTACAAGGTAATATAGGTCTTGAGGAGGGGAATGACAAAGGTTAGATGTTCTCGGCGATCTCCACCCAGCCGAAAGTGGCGCGGTCTTTGGGGCTGTAGAGCACGTTTTGGGGCAAAGGATCTCTTTTGAGACGCTTCTTTATCACGTCTCGTACCTCCTTTACCCGCCAGTAGGCCAGGAGCAGCCCTCCAAAGGGGTCTTCTGTCCAGCAGCCGGTCCGAAGGGGGATGTGGAAGCGCCTCAAACGGTTGGTGAGGTCTTCATAAAAGGGTACGAGTTTGGGCAGAGTTTCGCGAAAGTGGCGCAACTCTGCCCGAGCCAGAGCCTGGCAGTAACTCAACCCGGCATACTTGAGGACCCCGGGGATTTCAGCGTCAAAAGGAACCACGCCGATGAAGACCTGGTGCTCTCTTTGAGAAAGGATCTTCCCGGTCTTGATTTCCACGGTCTGGATGAGACGGCTGGTGATCTCCGGTAGGAAAATCTTTTCCGGCAGAACCAGCTCTTGAAGTTCAAGGTACCGCTCCCGCAAACGTGTGAGCAGAAAATCTTTGATGTTTTCGATCTTGGAAAAGTTCCCCGCCAAAAGGAAGACTCTCACCATTTCGGCGAAATCCGGGTGCTTCCCCAGGGCGTAGAAGAAGAGAGCTTCTTCAATGGATTCCCGCAAGAGGGACCCGGGGAAGTAAGGGCGATCTTCCTCTCTCGGAAACCCCTTCTTCCCCGCAGCCAGGGGAGTGTGTGCTACCAGGTAATAAGCAGCCATCGTTATTCTCCGTGATAGAAGGTCTTTACCTCTTCCCGGGGGTTCATCTTTTCAACGGCCTGGAGAATGAGATAACCGGCCTCGGTGATGGTGTTTTTCCCCACGTAACCGGCATGCCGTGCGGCTTTGAGGATCTCGTCGAAGACCTCTTTGGGCAAGCCGCTCTTGGCCACGGCTTCCTTTATGTTACGTGGCAAGATCCGGATGCGTTTCTCCTTTACGAAGAGCGTTCCCACTTCTGCGAGAGCCTTGAGGACCCTGTATATCAGAGGGTTTATCGGGTGGCCGAAATTTTTCGGTACCCCCGAAACCGCCCGGTCGAGCAGTTCTCCGGCCTCGGTCTCCATGATGTTCCCATCGGGGAGGACGTTTATGAGATGTCGCGCCTCAAGTTTTTCAAGCCCCCATTTGAAACGGCGCTTCTGCCCTTCACCTACGATCTCGAAGAGCTCGTCAACGCTGATACCCCGAGAAGGAATGGTGGCCAGGATCTCCGCTTCGTAACGGGTGAGATGGGGCATGCGGGCGATGGTCTCCGCGAGCTCCGCGTAGAGATAGCCAGACTGGGTGGGTTCTCCGGTCCCCAGGAGACCGGCCTCCTGGGCCTCTTCCACCCAGGCAATGTTGGGGGCGGAGAAGGAACGTCTGGTCATGGTGATGGCTTTGACGGCGGTAGAGCTGATGTCCCGCACCCTTGTCTCTTGATCTGCCAGGACTTTTTTGCCGAACTCCGTGAGCTCGAAGACTTCTCGGCCTTTGTGATCCTCTCCGGTGCGGATGAGATTGAAGGACTCCAGGCTGTAGAGGCTCAATCTCAGGTTGAAGTTGTCGTCGTACCAGCGGGCCAGATCTTTGGCCAGCATAAATTCTCCGGCAATTTGCTGGTATTTCTCGGGCATTTCTTCAAGTTTTCTCCCGTAACGGGCCAGTATTTCTTTGTACTGTTTGATCTTGCGATCGATCATCTCAGCCCGCAGATTTTTGAAGGTGGGAGTCTCTTCCGGATTGTTTTCGGTCTTTTTCCAGAGGTGTTCTATGGCCTGAAGGATCTCTACTTCTTCGTCCTCAATGGCGATGGTCCAGGCGTCGGGAATGATGTCCCGTTTCCAGAGCCGCAGGACTTCGAGGGCCCAGTAACCGGCGGGCAATAGTTCGCGGTTCTGGTCGATGTAGCCCAGAGACTGCAAGATGGCGATGGTGGCTTCCGGTACCTCGCGCTCGTCCGCGATGTCAGCGAGCGCCCAGAGGAGGTCTCCGGTAAGAACGTCTCCTTCTCCGAAACCTCCCAGGTTAAGGGTCTTCTTGACCGCCTGCCCCAGGGCGGTGAAGGCGTAGACGTCGGAGTTGGGGACGCTGTAAGCGATGAGTCGCATGCCTTCGAGGAGATGTTTGGTGTGAGGATCCGTGGTGAGAAGGGCCGACCTGGCTGGTCCTGCAGGGAGTTTGCGAATCTCCTGGGCCAGGGCGGAGGAGATTTCAAGCTCGGGCTCGAGGGCCTGGTAAATCTCAAAGATCCGCTTTCCCGCTTCGGTGAGCCCAATATATTCTCTTCCGGTGTCCCGGTCTTTGATCTCGGTGGCCAGGCGTCTTTCTTTCAGAGGTTCTACGGCAAGGGGGCCTACCTGGCCGGAAAGCCCCGCTGCTTCGAGCATGGCTATGATCTCGCTTCCCAAGAAGCGAAACCCTTCGGGCCACTTTTCCGGGGCCGGAAGGTCTTTGTTTTCTACAAGGTCTTTGATTACCAAAGCGAGCTCTTTGCCGAGATAGGTGAGTTCTCTTTTGAGAGGGGCCGATTGCCTCACCAGGGCCTGAAGCTCGAGCTCGCTGTAAAGTTCTTCGTCCGCTTCCAGGATATCCATTCCTTTGGTCTGGGTTTCCTCTTCAAAGGCTAGAAGCTTGAGAAGGGCCTCAGCGTGTTCCCTTTTGATCAGCATTTTGTGCCTCCTTCGCGAAGTTTCTGGACACCGAGAATCATAGGTCTTGCTAGGGAGGTGTCAAGAAATTTTTCTTGTAAAGAAAACTTCCTCTTGCCTAGGCAAAATGGTCAAATCCTTTGGGAGGCAGAGGCTTGAGAGATTCTCCCTCCTGGGCGAAGATCCCTTTCTCCGGGATGAGTTTTCCGATTTCGTAAAGCCCCGCGGGCCAAAAATGTTTCAGAACCTTTCGTTGAGACGGGGGAACGGCAAAGAGAAGGGCAAAGTCTTCTCCGCCGGCCAGGGCATAGTCAAGAGGCGGACGGGAGAGGGGAAGATCCCTCAATTCTTCGGGGACGGGAATTTTTTCGGGGAAGATGATCGCCCCAAGCCCGCTTGCTTCGCAGAGACGCTTGAGATCCAGGAGAAGTCCGTCTGAGACGTCGATCATGGCGGAAGCGAGATGATTTTCGGCGAGGACTTGGCCCAGGCGGATCTCTGGCTCGGGGTCGAGATGGGCCTTCTTCAAGCTCTCTGGAGGAGTGATCCCCCTTTGCCAGAGCTCAAGTGCCGCCGCAGAGGCGCCCAGGGGTCGGGAGACAAAGAGTGCGTCTCCGGGTTTTCCTCCCGAACGAAAGATTGCCCCTCCCTTGGCGGTTTCTCCCGAAAGAGAGAGGCTCAGATGCCAGCCCTTTGAAGAGGAGCGTGTGACGTCTCCTCCCACCAGTTCGGCGTCGTAGGTGGAGAGCTTGCTTAAAAGGCCCTCCAGGAAGGACCTCACCTGGTCTTCCCGAATTTCCGGGAGACTCAAGCTCAGGAGGCCGAATTTCGGGATCCCGCCCATGGCGGCGATGTCGCTCAAATTTACGGCGGCGAGCTTCCGCCCCACCTCGTAGGGGGTGAAATAGGAAAAAGAAAAATGCACCCCTTCTACCATGGTGTCCATGGTGAAGAGGTGCCAGCGGTCTGCGGTCTCTACTACGGCGCAGTCGTCTCCCACCCCGCAAATGATTTCACGTGATCGGGGGGTGAGAGTTTGCGCAAGAAATTTCAGGAGCTCTTCTTCGGTCATGAACGGGGGCAGATTTCGAGCTCGCTGAAGAAAAAGGCGATTTCGCGCGCCGCGGACTCAGGGCTGTCCGAGCCGTGGACGGTGTTTTCACCCTTGCTCAGCGCAAAGGTCTTTCTGATGGTTCCCTCGGCCGCTTCTGCCGGATCGGTGGCCCCCATGATCTCCCGGCAGCGGGAGATGGCGTTTTCCCCTTCGAGCACCAGGGCCACGATGGGGCCAGACGACATGTAGTCCGTCAGTTCGTCGTAAAAAGGTTTGTCCTTGTGGACTACGTAGAATTCCTGGGCCTGTTCTTTGGTGAGGCGAAGCATTTTCATTGCCACGATGCGAAGCCCACCCTTTTCGAAGAAGCTCAGCACCTCACCGATGATGTTTCGAGAAACACCGTCAGGTTTGATCATGGAAAGAGTCCTTTCAACGGCCATTTTGCCCTCCTTTGATAAGAATTTTCTGGCGAGTTAGCAGATGTTTCAGCTTCCGGCAAGATCGAGTTCTTCGATGAGAATGCTGGGAGCCCCGATGTTGCCGTAGAAGGTGAGATCGTTTCCCAGGGCCTCGATCCTCTGGAAAAGCTCGAAGACGTTACCGGAAAGGGCCATCCCCGAAAGGGGTGTGAAGCCTTCTCCGGAGTGCAGGAGCCCCGAAACCCCCACGGAGAAATCTCCGGAATAAGGGTCGGCGGTGTGCATCCCCAAGACTTCCAGAACTTCGAAGACTTCCGGGTGGGAGGAGAGGAGCTCCTCTCGGGGATGTTCTCCCGGGGCCAGGTAGAAATTGGTGAGCCCTATTTCAGGGGGGTTTTTGAAGTTGGGGCGCCTGGCGTTGCCGGTGGATTTTTGGCCGGCTTTTTGCCCCCAGTAGTAGTTGAAGAGAAAATTCTCGAGCACACCCTCGCGGGCCAGGATGGTCTCGTTCTGAGGGGAGCCTTCGTCGTCAAAGGGCCTGGTGCCCAGGGCATCCACCAGCACGCCGTTGTCGGTGAGGTTCACCAGAGGGGAGAAGACCTTCTGCCCCAGCTTCCCCGAAAGTACGGATTTCCCCTTCAAGACGTTGTCTCCGGAAAGGGCCTCGGCTATGAGCTCCAGAAAATCCACCGCCACTTCAGGCGGCAGGAGGACGGGAAGCCTTCGGGAGGCAGCCGGGCGAGCTCCCAGGCGCAGGACGGCTCTGCGAGCGGCGTTTCGCCCCACCTCCCCAGGAGAGACCTCCTCCGGCAGAAGAGCCGCCCGCCATTCCCAGCCCATCTGGGCCTCTTTTTCGGTCATCGCTATCACCACCGCCACCAAAGAGGAAGAGCGATATTGCCAGGAGGCTTGGATGCCGTTGGTGTTGGCCAGGAAAATCTCCCCCCGGGTATCGCGCAGGCCCGCCTCCTGGATCCTCTTTACCCGCCCGTCGAACCCGAAGGCCGCATCTTCGAGCTCTTCCAGACGCCGCAAGGCCTCTTCCGGGGTGAGGAGTTCTCTCTGGACCGGCGAGAGACCGGGATATTCTTCCGGAGAGGGAAAGGAGACCCCTTCCGAGGGCATGTTGAGGGCCATCTCCAGGGCCTTTTCCGCGGTCTCTTCGATGTCGTCCGCAGAAAAGGCTGTAGAATAGGAGAAGCCCAGGCTTCCCCGTTCGATGACCCGCACGGCCAGGCCCTCTTCCTGGTACGGCTGAAAAGTCTCGAGTTTTCGATCTTTCCGGGTGATTTTGAGACCGTTTTCACGAAAAAGGTAGAGTTCCAGGGCTTCGACGCCGCGTTTTTGCTGCCAGTTGAAGAGCAGATCTTTTATTTCGGCAAAATTCATAGGGGCCTCCTCGCAAAGATGAACCCATTATAAAACGAGTTCTTGGGGGAAAATAGAGTTTGAGAAAAAATCCCCTTTGGGGTAGGCCATAAACAAAAACCTTCTTAAGGAGGGGGCCGTGAGCGAAGATATCAAAAAGATGTATCGCACCATCGTGGGGGACCATTTTCCTCCGGAGCTCAAAATCTCCTTCGGAGACCAGACCCTGACCTACCGCAAGAGGACCTGGAAGATCGAGGTGGAGCCCGGGGTGATCGAAGAGCGGGGGCTGCGCTACGGAGAAAATCCCGACCAGGAAGCAGCCCTTTACGAACTGGTGGGAGGCAACCTGGTCCTCGGGGAGTGTGAGTACATTTCTCCGGGCTGGGGGCTGGTCTCAAGTCTTTCCGAAGAAGACATGCTCCAGTTCGGCAAACACCCCAGCAAAACCAACCTTACCGACGTAGACAACGCCTTGAACGTCCTGCGTTATCTGGCCAAGAGGCCGGCCTGTGTCATCGTGAAGCACAACAACCCCTGCGGGGTGGCCCACGGAGAAAGTATTGAAGAGGCCTTTGTGCGCGCCTTTCGGGCCGACCGCATCGCGGCCTTTGGCGGCGCCATTGCCCTCAATCGTCCGGTGGACAAGGCCTGTGCCGAGGCCATCAGCAAGGAATATTTCGAGGTGGTGGCGGCGCCTGAATACGAAGAAGGGGCCGTTGAGATCCTCAAGAAACGCAAGAATCTCCGCATCATCCGCATCAAAAGGATCGACAAGCTGGAAGAGTACTGGGGGAAACGGGTGGTGGAGTTCAAATCCCTTATCGACGGCGGGATCATCATCCAGCAGTCCCAGGTGAACAAGGTCCGGGGGCCGGAAGATCTCAAGCCGGCGGTGGCCAAAAAGCCGGATGGCACCGAGGTGCGCTGCAAAAGGGAGCCCACCCCCCGCGAGATCGAGGACATGATCTTCGGATGGGCGGTGGAGATCGGCGTGACATCCAACTCCGTCCTCTTCGTGAAGGATCTTTGTACCGTGGCCATCGGCACCGGAGAGCAGGACCGGGTAGGCGTCACGGAGATCGCCATTTTCAAGGCCTACGTGAAATACGCGGATCTCCTCTGTTACGACCGATATGGCATCCCCTACAAGCAGCTTGAGCTGGAGGTTCGCAAAGGTCAAAGGCCGGAGTCTCAAAAGATCGAGATAGACGAAGAGACCAAGGCGGCCCGCGCCGGTCTGCCAGGCTCGGTGATGGTCTCCGACGCTTTCTTCCCCTTCAGAGACGCCGTAGACGTGGCCATCAAGGAAGGGATTTCGGCGATCATTCAACCCGGTGGTTCTCTGAGGGACTGGGAATCCATCGAGGCCTGCAACGAGGCCGATCCTCCGGTGGCCATGGTCTTCACCGGCCAGCGCGTTTTCAAACACTAAAGAGCGGAGGCCCCGAAAGAGGGGGCCTCTTTTCGATCGCTGCTTCGGACTCTTTGATAAAGCCGCATTTTGCACTAGATTTGAAAAGCACGTCTCCAGGGTTCGAAAAGAAATTTGTTGGAGTGGATCATGACTTACGAATGGATACCCCCTTCCAAGAAACACCAGCCCCGCTGGCCCGGCAAACTCGTGGAGTCCATCCCTCTTGAAAACGGCCTGGTGCTGGAAATCTGGAACTACTCTCGTCGTCTTGCCGGAGACCGGTGGCTCGTGGGCATGCTGGCCCAGATCGGGGTAGAGGCCCCACCGGAGGCCTTTTCTCGCCGGGAGCTTTACGAGGTATTCCTGGAGGAGGAAGAGGGGCGGGTCTATTATCGCTATCGCAAGGAGCGCACCTTTGTTGACGAGCGGGAGAAGGAGGCCCTTTTTGAGGAGCTCAAGAACCGGTTCCTCGAGGTGGCTGTGGGATATCTTTCCCACCCGAGCTTTCGCGAACGTCTGATAGCCGCCGAGGTAGCCCTTTACGAGCGCAAAAAGACCTGGGAAGAAGAAATCAGACGCCGAGACGAAGAGCTTGACCGGCTGGAAGAAGAATGGAAAGACAGACCCATTTAAGTGATCTTATTCCTCGCAAGCCTCTGGCCTCTCCACCGCCCGAAGCCCAGGACTTGACGGTGGATTTGCCGGGGGGAACCCTCCCGGTGAGGATCTTTCCGGCTTCGGAGCGGGCCCCTATGGTCTTCTTCTTCCCTGCCGAAGGAGACACCCTGGATCATTATCACGAACTGGGGAAGAATTTCCTGAAGAACGACATCACCCTGGCGATCATCGGTTACCGGGGGATGAACGAAGGGGCCGGGGAACCCTCTTTTGAAAACATTTTTCAGGATGCCGTGCAGGCTTTTTGGGCCACCAGAGAAGCTCTGGCTGCCAGAGGCTGCAAGGGCCCTATTTCTCTTCTGGGGCGCTCTTTGGGAGCAGGGGTGGCTCTTCGAATCGCGGTGGACCTGGCTTCCGAGCTTTCCGCCCTCATTCTGGACAGTCCCATCATCGACGGTCCCTCCTGGCTTGCCAAGAGAGGGCTTGCCTCTCATGAGGACCCTTTCCAGGTGATCGAACACATCAAACGCTGGCGCAAACCCCTCCTCATCTTTCAGGCCCAGCTTGACGAAGAGGTTTCCCTTCCTGAGGCGGAAAAACTGCTTATCTTTTGTGCAGGGCATAACAAAAGGCTACTCATCATGCCAGGTTTCCGGCGTGAAGAGACCATCGAGAAGGGCGGCCCTCTTTATGCCGAAACCATCGCCGAACTCCTGAACCGTCTGGCCAGTCGTTTTGGCCGCAAAAGAAAGATGCACTAGCAAGGAGGGTGTATGAGTCGTAAAGGAAGGAAATGGATTACCGAAACCCAGGAGTTTCAGACCACGGACGATCCTTATCTTCCGAAGAAATATCCGAGTGGCGAGGCCATCTGCCCCCGGTGCCACGCGGTTTTTCGAGACAAGCGCTGGTTGCTGGACGAAGAATTTTACCAGGAATTCAAAGACAGCGATTTGGTCCCCAAGTTTCTCTGCCCGGGCTGTCGCAAGGCGGTGGACCGCTATCCCATGGGGTATCTCTATCTTTCGGGGCCCTTCTTTGAGGAACACAAGGAAGAGATCATGCGGGTCATCAACAATGAATACGAAAGGGCCCGGAAGAACAACCCCCTCCAGCAAATCATCGCGATCTACGAGGAAGACGGCCAGACCATCGTGGAGACCACCACGGAGAATCTGGCTCAGAGACTGGGGCGGGCTGTTTACCGGGCTTACAAGGGGGATCTCACCTTCAAGTGGTCCGAGGGGAACAAGCTGGTGCGGGTTTACTGGCGCCGTTAGGAGGCCTTATGAGCGAAAGAAGACCCCTTACCGAAGACGAAATTGCCTATTTCAAAGAGCTTCTTCTCAAGAGGAAGAAGGAACTCTGGCGAGAGGTGATCGAAACTCTGGAGAGGGAAGGCGCTGAAGAGTACCAAGAATTGATTCGCACCGTCAAAGAGGAGGAAGATCTGGCGCTGGCGGATATCCAGGAAGAGACCCTTCTCGGGCTTTTGGAGCCCAAAATCCGGGAGCTCGAAGAGATCGACCAGGCCCTTTTGCGGATCGAGCTGGGGGAGTATGGCCGTTGTATCGATTGTGGAAAGTGGCTACGATTGAAACGTCTCGAGATCATACCCTGGGCGGCGCGCTGTCGTGAATGCCAAGAGAAGTGGGAGAAACTGAAGGCCCTGGAATAGATGAAGATCACCGCCAACCGTCTCACGTTTTTGCGAATTCTCCTTTTGCCCTTGCCCTGCTTGCTCCTCTATGGAGGCCCGGGGGCCAAGCTCACCGCCTTGGGGCTGGGGTCTCTCCTGGGGCTTACGGATTACTTCGATGGGAAACTTGCCCGCCAGCAGGGGATCACCCGTCTGGGCACTTTCCTGGATCCCATTGCCGACAAGATTTTCATCGCCACCCTCTATTTCTTCCTGGCCCGTCTTGGTTTTCTGCCCTTGTGGCTGGTAGCCGGGCTCTTGCTGAGGGAGTTCCTCGTCTCGGCCCTCCGCCCCAGGGTGCCGGGAAGTCTTCCGGTTGTCTGGCTCGCCAAGGTCAAGACCACCTTTCAGATGCTGGGGGCGGCGCTCCTGGTGGCCCTGGCAGCCTTTCCTCAGTGGGCTTTCTGGTTCTTCCTGGCGGCGTCGCTCTTGCTGATGTTTGGTGCCCTCATCTCCCGCGCCTCCATCCAGAGGAAGCTTTTCCTTTACGGGGTGGCAGGGCTTCTGCCTTTCCTGGTGCTTCTGCCCAGGGAACAGGCGTCTCTGGTCCTGGGCCTTGGAGTCCTGGCCATCACCTGGCTTTCGGCGTGGCCCTATCTTCAAAAGGGCTTTTCTGCCGTTAAGGGCGCGCGAAGAGAGGTACTCGGAGAGGTCTTTCTTCCCACGGTGGTGCTCTTTCTTTCTCCCTCAGCCGGGGTTTTTGGTCTCCTGGTGCCCCTGATCCTGGTGCTTTTCTTTTTCAAAGCCGCATTTTTGCTGTTGAACCCCCGCGTCAGGTTTTCGAAAGAGCAATTTCTTCTCTCTCTTGCAGGGCTGGCTGTGAGCTTTTTCCCCCAGCTGGTTCCTGCCTATCTCATTCTGGTTACCTTCTATTTCTTCGTGGAAGTGTTGGTTCTTTCGAGGAAGGGATTTCGGGAACTCCTCGCCTGATCAAAGAAGCTCTTCGGGAAAAGTCTCCTTGATGAGGGCTTCTTCGTCGCATTCCGGAAACTTGGGGCATTTCACGCAATCTGCCCAGACCTTGTGCGGGAGGGTGGATTTTTCGATGAGTCTGAAGCCCAGTTTCCGGAAGAAATTGGGCGAAGTGGTAAGCACAAAGACCTTGGGAATGCCCAGCTCTTCGGCTTCGCGCAGGCAGGCCCTTACGAGCTCTGCCCCCACGCCTTCTCCCTGATATTCCTCGCTCACCACCAGAGAGCGAATCTCGGCCAGGTCTTCCCAGCAGATGTGGAGGGCACAGGCCCCGGCGATGAGGTCTTTCCCTTCCGGGGCGAAAACGAAGAATTCGCGGATGTTTTCGTATATTTCTGCCAGAGGGCGAGGGATGACCTGCCCGGTCTTGGCAAAATGACTGATGAGACGATGGATGTCACGGGCATCTCGAACTTGGGCTTTGCGAATCATTTTTCAGAGGAGAGTTTCTGAATGTAGAAAGCGCTGAGCTTTTCTCTCTCTTTGAGTTTCTCTCCAAACCTGCGGGCTTGTGAGATGCTCTTGAAACGCCCCACGTAAACCCTATACCAGGTGCCCTTTTGCGGTAAGACGATCTTTCGGTAGAAGGCGTCGTAACCTTTTTGACGGAGATATTTGACGTATTTCTGCGCTTCGGCCGCACTCCTCAGCGATGCTATCTGGATGGCGTAGAAGTGTTGCGGTTCTTTGGGCTTGGAAGGAGTTTTCGAGACCTGCTTTGAGGAAGTCTTGGGAGCTTTTTGGGGTTTTTCGGCAACCTTTGGGGGCGGGGAGGCCTTTTTGGGCGCAGGGGAAGTTTCCTGAGAAGCGGGCTTCTCTTTCTGGGCAAGTTTTTTTTCTGCCAGGGGCGGGGGGCTTACCTCTTCGAACACGGGTGGAGGAGGCTCCTTGGCTTGTTGCGAAAGGGCCTGTTCGCTCACGGGAGAAGAGAGTTTCTGGACACGTTTTCCCGCCACACGCTGGCCAAAGTAAAACCCCAGGACAAACATCCACAGGAAGAGACAAACCAGAAGCCCCAGGGAAAAAATGAGCCCGGGCCAACCCAACTGAAACTGGAAACGCTTTTTCTTTTTGTTTGCCATTACATCCTCTCCGGTGCTGAGACTCCTAAAAGTTCTAGCCCCGTAGCCAGGACCTGTTTGACGGCTTTTGCCAGCACCAGTCGCGCCCTGGTACGAGGTTGATCTTCGCTCAAAAAGCGGTGCTTGGTGTAGTAGTCGTGCAATGCAGTGGCAAGATCCAGGAGATAGAAGGTGAGGAGATGGGGTTCGAGCTTGGTGACACAGGCCTCGATGGTATCGGGGAAATAGTCCAGAAGTTTGAGCAGGTTGAAGTCTTCCGGGGTGTCAAGCAGGGCAAGGTCCGCTCCCTGGGCGGAGGGGTCTTCAAAGCCTGCTTCCTTTGCTTTCCGGAAGAGACTTGCCAGGCGAGCGTGGGCGTACTGCACGTAATAGACGGGGTTTTCGCGGCTCTGCTTCTTGGCAAGCTCCACGTCGAAATCCAGGGGGCTGTCTGCCCGACGGGTGAGGAAGATAAATCGGGTGGCGTCCTTTCCAACTTCCTCAAGGAGTTCCCGCAGAGTGACGAATTCCCCCGCCCTGGTAGACATGCTTTTGAGTTTTCCGCCTTCAAGGAGGTTCACCATCTGGATGAGGAGGACCTCAAGTTTCTCTTTTGGAAGACCAAAGGCCTGGATCACCGCTTTGAGCCGCGGCACGTAACCGTGGTGATCGGCCCCCCAGATGTCGACCACCAGATCGTAGTTGCGCACGAAGAACTTGTGGTAATGATAGGCGATATCGGAGGCGAAATAGGTGGGTTCTCCGGTGGCGCGGATGACCACCCGATCTTTTTCGTCGCCAAAGTCTTTGGCGCGGAACCAGACCGCCCCGTCTTTTTCGTAGAGGAGACCTTTCTCCTTCAAGAATGAGAGGGCCTTCTCCACGTAGTTCCCTTCGTAGAGACTCTTTTCGGAAAACCAGTGGTCGTAGGTGACCCCGAAGTCTTCGAGGTCTTTCTTGATGCCGGAGAGGATGACCTGTAGGGCAAAGTCTTTGGCCTTCTCGATGGCCTCCTCTTCGGGGAGATCCAGAAAAGATGGTTCCTTTTCGAGGAGATCGCGGGCGATTTCGCGGATGTATTCGCCCCGGTAATGGTCTTCGGGAAAGTCGATCTTTTCCCCGGCAAGCTCCCGGGCCCGCAGGTAGACCGAGCGGCCCAGAATCTTCATCTGGCGGCCCACATCGTTGACGTAATATTCTTTTTCGACCTGAAATCCCGCAAAACTCAGGAGACGGGAGAGGGTGTCTCCCACGGCGGCTCCCCGGCCGTGACCGATGTGAAGGGGCCCCGTGGGGTTGGCGGAGACGAATTCCACCTGGACTTTTCTGCCACCCCCTACTTCAACCCGGCCGTAATCCTTGCCCCGGGCTTCGATTACCCGGGGGACCTGTTGCCAGTACGCTTTGGCGATGAAGAAGTTTATAAAACCGGGGCCAGCTACTTCCACCTTCTCGAAGAGATCCCCGCGGGTGGCAAATTTTTCGGCAAACCACTGCGCCAGCTCCCGGGGGTTTTTGCCGGCCTGGCCCGCGAGACTCAAGGCCAGATTGGTGGCGTAATCTCCGTGTTCCTTGACCTTGGGAGGTTCCACCTGGAAACGAAGCTTGATATCTGATGGGAGGAGCCCCTCTTTCTGGGCCTCCGAGACTTCTTTGAGAATCTCTTCTTCGATGAGTTTGGCGATCATGCTTTAAGGGTTACGTCACGGGTAAAATCAGGGCAGCGAAAAGGGCTTCCGGTGTCCCGAGAGAACCTCTTTTTGCAGGTCTCGCGCCAGGCGCAAACGGCACAAAGGGCAAGCTCTTCGGAAAGAGAGCCGCTTTCTTCGATCATCCTGGCCTCGGCGAGCTTGAGCCTGGCAGAAGCCAGAAGAAGGGCGGCTTCTTTTAGTTTCTTGGCCAGGCGAGGTTGCCCCTCCTCTTCGAGCTTTTCAGCCCAGGCTTCAAGGTCTTGGGCGTGCTCTGCCAGATGCTCCTCCCAGTGGGGGAGGATCTTCTTGAGTTTTTCTTTGGTCTCGCTCATTTGTTTTCCTTTTTGGGCCGTACCAGGACCCGGTGTTTTAGAAAATCTATTTCGTAGATTTCGCCAGGGACGAATTTGGGTTCGTCAAAGAAGGATTTCAAGACGATCCCTTCGGGGCGAACTTCGATCCCCACCACGTCTCGCATGATCTCTTTTTCCTGGCCTTCTTCGACCAAAAAAACCCTCGCCTGGCACATGGGAGACCTCCTTATGTGCCAGTAGGAAAACGCGGGGTGCGGCGCTTGTCAACCAGTTTGAGTTAGCCGCCCAAACTTGCCGCCTGATGGAGGATCTGTTCCTTGAGGAGCTCCACCAGATCCTCGTAAGGTCTTTTGACCCTCCAGCGCACGTGGAGTGCTCGGGTGGGGCACATGGAAACGCAGGCCGGGATTCCCAGCGAAAGGGTCCGGCAGAGGTCGCATTTGGAGATCTTGTTGGTTTTGGGGTTCAGCCAGGGGATACCCCAGGGGCAGGCGGTGAGACAAGCTTTGCAACCGATGCAGAGCCGCTCTTCAACGATGACCATGCCCCCATCGCGACGAATGGCCCCGGTGGGGCAGGCCTTCATGCAGTAAGGTTCCCGGCACTGGAAGCACGTGAGGTGTACGAGGCGTTCGATCTGATCTTTGGGGATTTTC
The DNA here is from genome assembly GCA_013153725.1 of Thermodesulfobacteriota bacterium. GTDB lineage: Bacteria > Desulfobacterota > Thermodesulfobacteria > Thermodesulfobacteriales > Thermodesulfatatoraceae > Thermodesulfatator. The sequence continues at coordinate 4,230 of JAADDY010000077.1, read as the reverse complement.
TTTTTGGGATGGGTCTTCACAATGGAACCGTCTTTCAAAACGGCGTAAACCGCGCAGTTCGAGGCCCCGGCAGGGAAGTGGTGCACGTCGCGGCAAGCTCTTTCACACACACCGCACGCCTTGCACTTTTCAGGGTAAAACTCGATGATGACGTCGCTTTCAGGTGGGGTGGGAGGATACATGGCCCTCTCCTTGTTCGGTTCTTTTTATCTTTTTCTTCGGTCAAACTCATCTTTAGTCCAAGTTTTTTCCGAAGGCAAATTTTTTGGAGGCAAATTCCCCAGGTGGTGGGGAAAAAATCCCCGGCCAGTGGCCAGGAACAGGCGCTTCCAGAAAAATAGTCTCTTTTTTGGTGGGATGAGGAAGATAAAGGTGCCAGGCATGGAGGAGAATACCTCTCCCACCGGCTATTTTTTTGCGGGAGCCGTATTTGAAATCTCCGACGATGGGATGGCCTCGCGCGGCAAGCTGGGCCCTTATCTGGTGTTTGCGTCCGGTGAGAGGCTTCACCAGGAGGAGGCTCTGGCTTGAGGAGCTCTTGAGCACCAACCACTCCAGTGTTGCAGGCTTACCGCTGGAAGAGACATACGCCTTTCGTTTCCTTGCGTCCCAGCGGAGGAAGTCTTCGGCTCTTCCCCTTTTGGGAGGAGTTCCGTGGACCACGGCGAGGTAGAATTTTTCTACCTGGCCCTCTCTTAGGGCCTTGCTCAGCCGGGAAGCGGCTTTGGAGGTGCGAGCCAGCACCACCACCCCGGAGGTTACCCGGTCGAGACGATGCACCAGGCCCAGGTAGACGTTTCCGGGCTTGTGGTATTTTTCCTTGAGGTAAGCCTTGGCAAGCTGAAAGAGCGAGACGTCTCCGGTGGCGTCTCCCTGGACGAGCACCCCGGCGGGCTTGTTCAGGGCGAGGAGGTGGTTGTCCTCGTAAAGAACGAGCTCCTTAACGTTCAAGGTCAAGGCCGATGGTCTTCTCGAAGATGGCTCCCCGGAAACGAACTCCCTCTACCCTGGCCCCGGTGAAGTTTGTCCCTCGCAGATAGGCTTCAATGAGGTCAGCTCCGGTGAGATCAGCCTCTTCGAGGAGGGCTCCGGTGAGGTCTACCTGAAGCATGTTGGCCTGCCGCAAGTTGGCGCGGCGGAAGTTTGCGAGCTGAAAGCTACTTCCGCGCAAATTGGCCCCTTCAAGGTCAGCTCCTTCGAAATTCGTCAGCTGGCCATCAACGGCCTCTATCCTGGCTCCGCGCAGGTTGGCGCCGCTAAAGTTTGCCAGACTCAGGTCCCCGGCGGCGAGATCGGCTTCTTCAAGGCTTGCCCTCGAGAGATTGGCTCCCTTGAAAGAGGTGTTCCCCAGATCGGCCTTGTTGAGGTTGGCCTCAGAGAGGTCGGCCCCCAGGAAGTTGACCACCGCCACGTATGCCCCCTCAAAGTTTGCTCCGGTGAGATCGGCTCCCAGAAAGTTGACCCCATAGAGATTGGCCCCGGCAAAGTTGGTTCCCCGGAATTTCATGAGACTCATGTTCTGATTTTCGAACTTGTACCCAGAGAGATCGTAGCCCGACAGGTCTTCCATGTTGCGGATCTTCTTCAAAACTTCTTCATAGGAGAGGCGTTTCATATTAGAATCTCCTCCAGAGCTTTTCTATAAGTTAATTACTACTGGGAGCAGGAAACAGATGACAAGTGTCAAGAGTCATTGCGAGCGAAGCGAAGCAATCTCAAATCCTTGCTTCGCTCGGGACGGAGATTGCCACGGGCCTCCGGCTCTCGCGACAGGGGGATCGCCGCGGGCCTGCGGCCTTCGCGATGACCCAAAAGTGGCTTTTGCAATGACTTTTTGACGTATAAAAAGCGCTCCCACTAATATCCCGAGGCAAGGAGTCGAGCATGGAACTCTATCTCATCTTGGCGGCCATTCTCGGTATCTTTGTGGCGATCTTTGCCATCCAGAACGCCGTGGCGGTAACGGTGAAGTTTCTCATCTGGGAGTTTCAAAGCTCCCTTGCGGTGCTCATCATCATCTCCATGCTGGCGGGGATGCTTCTCGTCTTCCTCCTCTCCATCCCCGGACGCATCAAAAGGCGCAAGGAACTTTACGACAAGCAGAAAAAGATCCGCGAGCTCGAAAGACGCCTGGCAGAGCTCGAGGCCCAGAAGAGCGCCTCACAAACTTCCTCTCAAGAAGGGGGCGACGAGAAATGATCGGCCTGATGCCCGTCAAGTTAGATTATGCCTTGCCCCAGAAATTTGCCCTCCTTGAGACCCTTTACCGCGTGCTCGAAGAGGAAGCCTCCCGTTATCCCTTTGTCTGCGAAGCCGGTTGCGCTGACTGCTGCACGGTAAACCTTCTGGCCACCGGGGCAGAAGCGAGATACTTTCTGGATTCTCTGGAAAGACCTGCCAGAGAGGCCCTTTGGGAAAAGCTCTTGCCATACAAAGGAAAGAGACGTCTGCGTCCCAGGGTGACTCCCAACGAGATGGCGGCCCTCCTGATGAGCGGCAAGGAACCTCCGGCTGACGAAGGTTTCGTCTTTGAGCCCTGTCCTTTCCTCAAGGATAATCTTTGCAGCATCTACGAGCGGCGCGCCTTTATTTGCCGTACCTTCTTCTCACTCAAAAAATGCCACGAAACCAAAGAAGCCGAAGCCCCGCCGGAATTTTTGAGCCTTTCCACAGTGCTCACTCAGCTCATCGAGGAGATCGATCTTGCGGGTCTTTATGGCAACTTTTTGGATCTCCTGCTCTTTTTTATGGAGAGGGAGCGGGCCTCTTCTCCGGAAGAGGTGATCATCCCTGACGAGCTGCTCTCAAACCGTGAGGCCCCGGATTTTGCCATCCCTCCGCAACACGAGAGATACATTCGCCAGTTTCTGGCCCGCCTTTATCGGGAGCCCGTGGGAGACAAAACCTTCAAAGAGCTGCTCGACGAGGTGAAAGAGGGGGCTCAGGTAAAGGAAGCCCTCAGTTTCCTTGGTGAAGCCCTCTGATGGAAGGCGTGCGCGTCTTTCTCATCCGCCACGGGGAGACCGCCGGTCCGAGAGGGGTGCTTTACAGCCAGCAAGACGTTCCTCTTTCTGAACGCGGTCTTGAACAGAGCCGGAGATTGGTGGACGGGCTCCGGGAGATCTCCCTTACAGCGGTTTACGCGAGCGACCTTGAGCGCGCGGCCCTTCCCGCCAGGTGGCTGGCAGAGGAGAGACAGATCCCCCTCCACCTGCGGCCGGGGCTGCGAGAGATAGACTTCGGGGCCTGGAGCGGCAAGAGTTTTGCCGAACTTTTGCAGATCCCGGAGTTTTCTGCACGCTTGGAAGAGCCTGAAAAGATCTCTCCTCCGGGAGGAGAGAGCCTGCTTGAACTGCAGGAGCGAGGGCTTCTGGTGCTCGAAGAGATCCGGCAAAAGTTTTGCGGCGGCACGGTGGCCGTTTTCACCCACGGGGGTCTCATCCGGGTCCTTTTGCTCCATGCCCTGGGGGCGGGGCTCAGAAATTTCTTCCGTCTTCAGCAGGATTACGCGGCGGTCAATCTCCTAGACATCTTCCCTCAGGGGTCGGTGGTGCGTCTTGTAAACGGGCCTTTTGACCTTAACTTTAAGTTGCTCCTCGAAAGAGACACCCTGGTCTGAGCCATGACCACCAAAGACGGGAGGAAAAAGGGCAAGCTGGCGCGGTTTTATGATTATCTGGAAAGGGGGCTTTACAGCCTCCTGATCTTTTCCCTGGTGCTGGCCACGCTTTTTATTTTCTACGAGATATTTACCTCCTGGCCTTACTATCTTCACACCGAAGAGGGGTTTATAAACTTCGTCTTCTTTGTCCTGGACCGCTCCCTCCTGGCCCTCATGCTCCTTGAGATCCTTCACACCATCAAGATCTCGCTCGAGGGCCCGATCAAGATCGCCATCGAGCCCTTTCTGATGATCGGTATCATTGCCTCGGTGCGTCGCATCCTGGTGCTCTCTGTGGAGATTGCCCACCCTCCCGAGGGGTGCGAGGTCTCGGAAACCCTCTTTAAGCAATATATGTGGGAGACCGCCCTCCTCATCGTGCTCATTCTTTCCTTTGTGCTGGGCATCATCATCCTCCGCCGCTGTCTGAGCTCCCGTCCGCGGAAGCCTTCTTCATGAATTAGGGCGAGAGTTCAGTTCGTCCGATAATCAGTTCTTCCCCAAAGCTAGCCACACATAAGATTTAGGCAGATTCGTGAGGGAATTCAATTCTTTGCAGAGCATTTCTT
>JAADDY010000074.1 GCA_013153725.1 Thermodesulfobacteriota bacterium | reverse complement strand
CAGGAAAGCTTTGAAGAAGAGGAAGAAGCCGACGCCGTCTTCTTGGATCTCAAGACCCCCTGGGATCTCCTTCCGGCAGCCTGGAAGGCTTTGAAAGGAGGAGCCCCGCTTGGCGTCCTTCTCCCCACCGCCAATCAGGTGAGCGAAACTCTGAAGGCCCTCGAAAATCTCCCTTTTGCAGGCACCGAGGTGCTTGAGATCCTGATCCGCTTTTACAAGACCAATCCGGAGCGTTTTCGCCCGGAAGACAGGATGGTGGGCCATACGGCCTACCTCCTCTTTACCAGGAAGATCAAGGAGGTTCCCCATGAAGGGAATTGAAAAGGGCCCCCAGGGCCTGAAGATCACCAACGAAGAGGAGGCTCGCAAGAGTCTAGACTCTCTGGTTTACGAAGCGGTCTTTTGTGAAGATCGCCAGGAAAAAGAAAGGCGCCTCCTGGAGGTAAAGGAAATCGCCAAACTCCTGGGGGCCATCCCGGCCTCCATTTTTGGACTCTACCAGTTCATGGCCCGGGAGTTTCCAGGTTTTACCGTGCCAGCCATCAACATCCGGGGGCTTACCTACGACTTTGCCCGCACGGTCTTCCGTGTAGCCCTCGCCCAAAAGGTAGGGGCTGTGATCTTTGAGATTGCCCGCTCCGAGATCAGCTACACCTTACAGCGACCCCTGGAGTACGCCTCTGTGGTTTGTGCGGCTGCCGCCAGAGAAGGCTTTGAAGGCCCGGTTTTCATCCAGGGAGACCATTTCCAGTTCAAACGCCAGGCCTTTTTCGCCGCTCCTGAGAAAGAAAAGGCCAACATCTGCAAACTCATTGACGAAGCCTTAGACGCCGAGTTCTACCAGATCGATATCGACGCCTCCACGCTGGTCCAGATCGAAAAACCCACGGTGGAAGAACAGCAGTATTTCAACTCCCTTCTCACTGCCGAAATGACCACTTACATCCGCGAAAGGGAACCAGAGGGAATAACGGTAAACGTGGGAGGAGAGATTGGCGAAATCGGAGGGCACAACAGCCGTCCGGAAGAATTGCGAGCCTTCATGAAGGTTTATCAGGAACACCTGAAGAAGGGGCCCGGGATATCCAAAATCAGCGTCCAGACAGGGACCTCCCACGGGGGCGTGGTGCTCCCTGACGGCCGCATAGCCCGGGTTGCCGTGGATTTCGAGACTTTGCGTATCCTCTCTGACATAGCCCGTCGCGAATACGGCATGGCGGGAGCCGTACAGCACGGGGCGTCCACGCTTCCGGATGAGATGTTTCATCTCTTTCCGGAAGTGGGATGCTGCGAGATTCACCTCGCCACGGGCTTTCAAAATCTCATTTACGACCACCCTGCCCTGCCGGAGAGTTTTCGGCAAGAGATCTACGAGTTTCTGAAGAAAAACTTTGCCAAGGAATGGAAAGAGGGCTGGTCCGAGGCGCAATTCATTTATAAGGTCCGCAAAAAGGGGTTCGGACCGTTCAAAAAGAAGTGGTGGGATCTGGACCCGCAGATCAAAGAGAAGATCATGGCGAGTCTGGCAGAAAAAATCGACTTTCTCTTCAAGGAGTTACGGGTGCGGGAGACGAAAGACCTGGTTGAAAAACACGTAAAACCAGTTTTTGTCTCCAAATTGCCCCGCAGCTGATCTCACTCTGGCAAGACACCAAAAAAATAAGGGCCGGCTTAAAGCCGGCCCTTATTTGAGAGCTATTCTTGGGTCATTCCCTTTTCGAGATCCTGCCCCGGCAAGCTGTACATCACCGTGGAACCGGTGGAGAAGTATTCGAGTTTCCCTTCCTTAACGAGCTCGTTTGCCGCCTTCTTGATGAGCATGGGCTTGGCATCGGGAATGGCCCGCTGCATATCCTTGAGATAGACCTTGGACTTCGACTTGGCCTTCTTCTCCATGAATTCCAAGATTTTCTGTTTGACCTCTTCAATATCCATAAGACAATCCCTCCTTATTTGTTCCCACGTGTTACTCGACGTCCACGTGGCTGGTGAACTTAAAGTGCATAGAAGTACGGTAGGTATCGTAAGCCAGACGATAGTCGTCCATCGTTTTCTCGCTGAACGGGATCTCGCAGAGCTCGAAGAAGCGTTCCCAGCCAATACGCTCGGCCCATTCACCGACACGCTCATACTTCCGGGCATGTTTGGCATAAGTCTCGAGAATCTTGCGGACCCACTTCACCGTGGTCGGCCAGCGCGGCGGCTCGTTGGGGATGTAAGGGATGACGAGCTTGGAGAACTTGGGCGGAGAAACGCGGTTGGAGATCTTACCGCCTACCAGGATGGCGATACCGTCACCCTCACCGTCGGCCAAAGGCATAGCCGGACACATGGTGTAGCAGTTACCGCAGAACATACAACGCTGTTCGTTTACACGGACGGTCTTCCTCTTCTTGCCGTCGATCTCCACGGTAGCAGGCTTGATGGCGCCGAGAGGACAGGAGGCGATAACCAGCGGAATTTCGCAGACGTATTCCAGACGGTCGTCTTCGATCAGCGGCGGCTTCCGGTGAATACCAAGGATGGCGATGTCGGAGCAGTGCACGGCACCGCACATGTTCAAGCAGCAAGCCAGAGCAACTCGCACCTGCGCGGGAAGTTTGTGGCTTCCGAAATACTCGTAAAGGTCGTCCATCACCGCCTTGACGATACCGGAAGCGTCAATCGCGGGAGTGTGACAGTGTACCCAACCCTGAGTGTGGACGATGTTGGTCACGCTGGCACCGGTTCCACCTACGGGGAACTTGTAGGAACCACCGGGAAACTTGCGGCTCTTGAGATCTTCGAGAAGGTTGCGCAGGGTCTCTTCATCGGTGACGTGAAATTCAACGTTGTTACGGGTGGTCCAGCGGACGTAACCCTCGCAGTACTTATCAGCGATTTCGCAAATTTCACGAATATAGTCGGTGGTGATGAGTCGAGGGCTGCCTACACGCACCGCGTAGACTACGTCTCCCGTCTCGCTTACGTACTTGATTACACCAGGCTGAACGATTTCGTGGCTCTTCCACTTACCGTAGTTCTTCTTGATGACCGGCGGGAAGAACTGCGCGTAGTACGGAGGCCCAATATCCGTAATACGGTTTTCCATGGGCTTCTGGGGATTGTAGAGCTTCTCCCCCAACTCCGGGTCGTAGGGCTTGGTAAAAATCTCATCTAACTGAGCTTCTTGAATCTTCTGATAAATCTGATCAGACATCTTTTACCTCCTTGAGTTCAAACTTTAGTTAAGAGGAACAAGTCCTCTTTGATTTCTCTGTACTTTAAGCCGGGTGGCGCTTACGGAATTCTTTGATGTCGCGCTTCCAGCCACCAGGCACTTCTTCTTCCTTCCAGAAGACGTACGGGTTAGAACGAGGCTCGCGGACCATCTGCGGGATGTGCTTGAGCTTTACCGTCTCCACGAAGTTGGCGAGGCCCACACGCTGCATGAGCTCACCGAGACGCTCACGGTTCTTACCTTCTTCCATCCAGAACATCCAGACGTTTTCAACAATTTCCTTGAGCTCGTCGTAAGGAGGCTCAAGACGAATGAAAGGCACCATTACGGTGGAAAGCTGCGCACCTTCAAGGATCGGAGCCTTCGCACCCATCAGGATGGTAGCACCGGTATCGGTACCAGGGCGCAAAGCCTCAGGCATGACATTGATGCAGTGCATGCAGCGGTTGCATTCTTTGTTGTTGATGTGGAGCTTTTCACCATCCCAGTACATGCACTGGGTGGGGCAGAGATCAATTACTTCCTTCTGGATATCGAACGGGCCCCAATCGCGGTCGGAGTGGGCACCGGCGTTGGGCTTAAGCTCGCCACCAACGTAGGCCTTCACGGCTTCCTGGTCGATCCGGATGTCGTCAATCCAGGTACCGATGATGGAGAAGTCGGCCCGGGCGATGGCTGCCACGCAGTCGTTGGGGCAACCAGAGATCTTAAACTTGAACTTATAGGGAAAGGCCGGACGGTGAAGCTCGTCCTGGTAGGTCATGGTGAGATCATAGCAAAGTTCCTGGGTGTCGATACAGCTCCACTCACAGCGGGCCTTACCGACACAGCAAGCAGGGGTACGAAGGTTAGAACCAGACCCACCGAGGTCCATCTTCATCTGGTGGGTGAGGTCGAAAAAGATGGGCTCAAGCTGTTCGGTAGTGGTTCCCAGAAGGATGATGTCTCCGGTGGAGCCGTGCATATTGGTCATACCGCTTCCGCGGTTATCCCACATTTCACAAAGCTTACGGAGAGCAGCAGTATGATAGAACTTTGAAGCGGGCTGGTTGACACGCACGGTATGGAAGGCCCAGATCGCGGGGAACTTTTCCTGCTGGTCAGAGTAACGACCGATAACCCCACCACCATAGCCAAAGACACCTACGATACCGCCGTGTTTCCAGTGAGTCTCCTTGTGTTTGTAAGAGAGCTCGAGCTGGCCGAGGAGATCAAAGCAGGCTTGCTTCTTGTGTTTTTCGCCGTACTGCTCAATGTCATCCACAAAGCTCGGCCAGGCCTCCTGTTTAAGATACTCCAGCATAGGGGTGTCGTGTTTTTTGATTTCCGACATCAATAACCTCCTTAAGAGTTTTTCTCTACACCTAGCTACGACGCGAGCCTAGTAAGGATTAAAAAGGGTGTCAAGGAAAAAGGAAGTAGCTAAAGCCTGATTATCCGAGATTAAAACCCTAAAGACCTTCAAAAATCGCGCCAAATTTCACTTAAGTTTTTATTCTATAAATTAGTTAAAACAATTATTAATCAAGAAGCGATGACTCCTTGCCAGGCGGCTAGCAAGTCTTCCTTCTCTTTCTTGAGGGCCAGAACCACTTTGGAGAGCTGTTCCTTCTGGAGAGGAAGCCCCTTGGGCCATTTGGGTAATTTTGAAAAGTCCATTTCAGGCACAAACCCGGCCGCGCGGGCCACAATATCGGCCTTAAAAATGAAAAAGGCTTCCCGGTTTATTTCACCGTTTACCAAAGGTTGGTGGTGGGTTTTTATGACCCGTATGAGTTCGTCGGGGAACTTCCAATATTTGGCAACCAGCGCCCCCACCTCGGTATGAGAAAGACCCACTTCCTCTTCGGCTTCACGGAAGGAACAATCCTTGGCCTCCTGAATCGCCAAAACCTTCAGGAAAAAGTCCGAGAAAAAGACCGTCAAAATGAGTCTTCCGATATCGTGAAGGAGACCGGCGGTATAGAGGGTGTCTGGATCTTCGTAATTCTCGGCAGCCGCCAGAAGGAAACCAGCCCGGGCCACCCCCACGGCGTGTATCCAGAGGCGGACCAGATCGAATTTCTTAAAGGTGGCCGTGGGCTTTAAAAGATAGTTGAGGGCGGTGGCCAGAACGATATTTCTCACTTCTCCAAAACCGAGCCTTACAATGGCCATCCTCAAGGTTTTGGTGGTCTTTCCTCCGGAATAGAGGGGAGAATTGGCAATCTTGAGGATCTTTGCCGCGAGGGATTGGTCCTCCTGGATGATCTTTTCAAGTTCCTGAGCGGAGGCGTCTTTTTCGATGGCGGTGAGGACCCGCTGGCTTATCTGAGGAAGAGTAGGTAGCTTCTCAAGCCTTTTGAGGATTTCGGCCCACTTTTTTTCATCCATTTCAAAGAATAGTTCGGCAAGGAATTTTTAAAACTTAATTTTTAAGTCTCTCTTTTTTCACGCCGAAAAAAGGAATGTCATGGGTACGATGGTCGTAACTACAGAAAAAGTCAAAGAACTTCAAAGGGTCCTCGACAATCAACTCTTGGCCATTGGGGTCTCTCTGGCCATCCTGATCGACGAAGCGGGGAATGTGATCGTGGCTGCCGGGAATGAAAACGGCGTGGATACCACCTCTCTGGCCGCCCTGGCGGCTGCCAATTTCGGTGCTACCGCTCAAATCGCAAAGCTCTTGGGCGAAGAAGACTTTTCCATTCTCTATCACAAGGGCAAACGAGACAACATCCATTTCACCAAGATCGGGATGGAATTCATTTTGGTAACCATCTTTACCGACGAGATCCCCCTCGGCCTGGTTCGTTTGAGGGTGAATCAAGTAGCCCAGGAACTTCTC
>JAADDY010000009.1 GCA_013153725.1 Thermodesulfobacteriota bacterium | reverse complement strand
ATCCGCCATTCCTTCTGGACCAACGAGGCCGTCCTCAGACTTCCGGCTCTTCCCGGGATTCAGATCGGTTTCAAGCACCGCTTTGAAGAACGCCGGGGTTGGGATCAGGCTCGTACGCTATCCAAATGTTCAAGCTGTCATGTGGCCGCTTACTCCCGTCATATTAAGGAATATACCAATGATTACATTCCCTATATCGAAGCGCGCCTTGGACAATGGACAATCAAGTATAGCTTCATGTATCGCAGCTTTAACAGTGGAGACGATGTCCCGCGGCATGTTTATTTGAATGCTCAGGGTCCGGCTCCGGTTCCCCCGACTTATCCTGCAGCTGCCTTTAAGCCGACTTTCGGCTCCAGCCCGGGGCAATTCCCTGGCGAAGGTCAAGTGAACTACGATTATAGCAACGGAGAACTTCCCTTTGCCCGGACACCAGATTCCGAAAAATGGGAACACACCGTCAAGGCCAAGTGGGATATTTCCCCCTTCCAGAGCTTGAATCTTGGCTTTGTTTATTATGAGGCCCAGAACGAAAGCTCCAATGAGGGAGAAGGCGGTAGCGGCGTCCTTTACGGTGATTTCGACAACGAACTCGAGGTCGACTACTCTGCCTTTACCGGAAGCTGGCACTTCCGGTTCCGTAGGAACATGGCCCTTACGCTAAAAGCGAAATATCACAGCATGAACGGCGAAGATGTCTACGTCCGCCTGCCCCGGGTCTACAATTCCTGGAAGGATCCGGATGTCGACGGGACTGATTTTTCTTTCGAGCGCAAATCCGCCTATGATGAAGACGAATTCATCTTTGGGGCCGATCTTACCTGGCGTTACAGCAAGAGCTGGAAGTTTCGCTTTGCGTATGAACTCGAATATATCGACCGCAACAATGCCGAAGAACATCATGTTACCGAAGACACCACCGAACACCAGTTCAAGCTAGCGGCTACCTGGAAACCTCGTCATGGCCTCAAAGTAAAGGCCCACTACAACTTCCTCTATGTGAACGACCCTTACGCTTTCAAACACGCTGTATGCCCTAAACCCGCAGACTCTGGTGTTGATTATACTGCTCTTGGAGAAAAGTCCTGGTATAGCTACATCGTTTATGGCCGTCGTCAGGGGGATACCTCCAACCAGCCAGAATACGAGCACGATCTCGGGCTCAAGATAGATTACATTGTGAATGCTAAGGCGAACCTTAACCTCTACTTCAACTACCTCTACGCGGAAAATGACAATACCGATTTCTATGATTGGGAAAGGGATTCTTTTACCGCTGGAATCAATCTCACCTTCATTCCGCTACAAAAAATCGGTATCAACGTAGGTTACAACTACTATTATGACGAGTACACGAGCCTAATGTGCTCGGCAGTCTACCACGGGTGAGGTGGCCAAGTGATGTCGGGCCAGGTTCGGTCCGCAAAAGACGAACTTGATTGGGAAAACGAGGTCCATGTCTTCTACCTCAACGTTTCCGCTGCTCCTATGCCTAAACTCGACTTCTCCGGCACCTTGAGCTATACCGTGGCCGAGGGCGAGATGGACAGCCCCCACTTCCCCGCCGTCCGTGTCCGCACCGGTGGCGGCCGTTGGATAGCAGGGTATTATCCCGAACTGGTCAACAATGCCGATGAATATTCCGACCTCGATTACCAGGCTCTCGAGCTCGAGCTCCAGGCCACTTACCAGATCATGGACAACATCTCCCTCACCCTCAACTACTGGTACTCCGACTTCGACGACGACGAAGAGTACGTCTACGGCGACCTCGACGGCGACGCTTACGTGCTCACCGGTTTCATCACTTACCGCTTCTAGTTCTTCCCTAAGCTGAACTCCAAAAGGGGAGGCCCAGCCAGCCTCCCCTTTTTTATTCCCCCCGCAAAAATAGGATCCGATCCCTTTTTCTCCCATTTTCAACTCTCCTCTCACCCCCTCCGAAAAATAAAAATAGGATCGGATCCCATTTTTCAGGAGGACCTATGCCCACTCTGCCCCGCTTGATTATTCCCGATTATCCTCACCATGTAGTGGCCCGCGCCAACGGTGGTCTCGAGGTCTTTCACGAAAAGGCAGATTACCTGGTCTTCGAGAGAATTTTGGCCAAAATTAAAGCTCGAAGACAAATCAAGCTCTGGGCTTACTGTCTGATGTCCAACCATGTCCATCTGTTGTTAGTCCCCGAAAAAGAAGAAGAATTAAGCAAGTTCATGCAAGGGATACTGGTAAGTTACACCCAGTATCACCACAGCAAGTATGAAACAGAAGGCAACCTCTGGAGATCGAAATATTTCTCCAGCGTTGTCGATATGGATACTTACTTGTGGAAGGTAATGCGCTATATCGAGCGCAACCCCGTACGTGCTGGAATTGTCTCTTTTCCGGAGGAGTATCCATATTCCTCTGCCTTCCAAAAATGGGATCTGATCCCATTTTTGGATGCACCTCCTCTATCGCCAGAGGAATACGAATATTACACGCGCTTTTGTAGAGAAAAAGAACCTTCTGAACTCCTTGAGTTCCTTAGGCAATCAAGCAAAAAGAGCCGGCCCTTGGGCCCCAGGAGCTTCTGGCAGAAACTTGGTCTTAAGGAGCGCAGGCGGGGGAGGCCGCCGTCTAAAAATAGGATCTGATCCTATTTTTTGCGGAGGCGGGCCCCGAAAAATCCATCAAGACCGTGCCGGTGGGGATAAGTGCGCATGAAACCATCTTCCCCTACCAGCTCGTGGGCCGTTTCAGGCAAGGCCTTCCTGGCATCTTCTACCTCAAAGCCAGGCATTTCTTTCAGAAATTTGGCGATGACCTCTTCATTTTCCTCCGGTTCCAGACTGCAGGTGGCGTAGACCATCACCCCGCCTCTTTTGAGCAAGGGGGCCAGGGATTTGAGAAGTGCAAGTTGTTTTTCCGGTACACGGGTCAAGTCTTCCGGAGTCCGCGCCCACTTGATGTCTGGGTGTCTCCTGATGACCCCTGTTCCCGTGCAGGGGGCGTCCACCAGGATGCGGTCAAAAAAGTTTCCCCCCAACGTTTCGATGGCCTTGGTGGCGTCTCCGGTGATGACTTCGATGTTGGTCACCCCCAGGCGCTTGGCGTTTTCTTTAAGCCTTTCGAGCCGCCAGGGAAACACGTCCATGGCGTAGATTCGCCCGGTATTACGCATAATTTGGGCCAGATGGGTGGTCTTGCCTCCCACTCCGGCACAGGCATCTAGGACGCGTTCCCCCGGCCTGGGCCCAACCAGGTAGCTCACAAGCTGACTTGCTTCATCCTGGACCTGGAGCCAGCCCACCTTGAAGGCCTTGAGCCCGGTAATTCGCCCCTGGAAACCGTGGAGGATGATTCCATCGGGGCTATACTTGCAGGGAGCGGCCCCCGGAATCTCTGCCTTGAGATAGAGCAGAAGTTGTTCGCGGGTCACACGCAGGGTGTTGGCCCGCACCACAAGTACAGGTCTTTCGTTTCCGGCCTTAAGGAGTGCCTCCGTCTCTTCCTCGCCGAAACGGGCGAGCCATCTCTCCACCAGCCAGCGGGGGTAGGAGTAACGGATGGCGAGATAATCTACCGGATCCATCTCGCGTGGGGGGAGGGAGATCTCGTCCTTGCGACGGGCAAGCTCTCGCAAGACCGCGTTCACAAAGCCCACGATCCATTCTCCGCGTCTCTTTCTCTTCAAAATTTTGATGGTTTCCGCCACCGCCACGTGAACGGGAATCCTCGTGAAGAGGATCTGGTAAGCCCCGAGCCTTAAGGCGTTGCGAACCTCTGGATCCATCTTTTCGAGGGGTTTTTTGCTCACGCGAGAGAGGAGATAGTCGAGATAACTCAAATGCCGTACCACCCCGTTTATGAGTTCCGTTACGAGACCTTGGTCCCGCGGGTCCAGGAAGGCGCTTCTGTCCAACACTTCGGAAAGCACCTCATCAAGAAGGGCCCTTTTTGTTTCCCAGCGGATGAGGACTTTGAGGGCCATGGCCCGGGGGTTTTTGCGCGGAAGTTTGGGCATGAGGCCTCCTTGGCGCGAGCAGGTTTTCAAGTTAGGTTATGCCCGCATGGGTGCGGTTTCAAGGGTTACTTACCGGGTCATCTACGGAGACACAGATTGTGGTGGGGTGCTCTACTACGGCAATTACCTCCGCCTTTTCGAGATCGGTCGTACCGAGCTTTTGCGCCAGAACGGCCTCACCTACCGCGAAATAGAAGAGAAAGAGGGCCTCATTCTACCGGTGGCCGAGGCCCACGTGCGCTACCGCCGTCCTGCCCGTTACGACGATCTCTTGGAGATCGAATCCTGGATCAGTGAAGTCAAAAGTTACAAAGTGTGTTTTAATTACCGCATCTACCGCGGAAAAGAGCTGATTTGCGAAGGATACACTGTCCATGCTCCTGTAAATCGGCAGGGTCGCCTGATCAAATTTCCGGAAGATTTATTTGCTTTTCTCAAAGGCCTTAGTCTTTCTTGTGATCCTGAGAATCAGTAATGAATGAATCTTCATTTTTTAAGATGATCCGGTTGACACCCCTTTCGAGGGTGTTAATATGCAAAACACCACAACTCAAAACGGAGGGAGGGAGTTTTTTTGGCTGGTGTAATCGTTAGAGAAGACGAACCCTTTGAGCAGGCGCTGAAGCGCTTCAAGAAAGCGTGTGAAAAAGCTGGAATTCTTTCTGAAATCAAAAAGCGGGAATACTACGAAAAGCCAAGCGTACGCCGCAAAAAGAAACTCATGGCAGCCCGGAAGAGGCTTCTCAAGCGTTTAAAGCGCATGAAACAACGTGACTATTAAAGAAATTGAGGCCCGGAAAACCCCGGGCCTTCTTTTTGCCTTCTAAGGCATGAAATCTTTTAACCTCGAAAAGCTCGAATTTCCAAAACTCAAAACCTATCTCATAAACGAAGCCCGGACCGACCCCGGACGCCATCGTCTCAAGAGTTTGAGCCCATCCACTTCTCTTTCTCATCTCCAGAAAGAAGGAGCCAAGGTTCAGGAAATGATGCGCCTCCTGGCAGAGGCGGGGAGGCCTCCTCTTCCTGAGCTCCCTTCTCTTTCTCCGGCTCTCAAGCGCGCTTCTCAAGGAGGGGTGCTTTCTCTCGAAGAGGCCCTGGTTTTGAGGCGTTATCTCCTGGCCTCAAGGGAGATAGCCTCTTATTTGCGCAAATTCAAAAATCTTGATGCTCTTTCTCCTCTGCTCTCTTCCTTGCCCTCTCTTTCGCAGCTAAAGCGACACCTGGAAGAGATTCTGACTCCCGAAGGCATCCGTCCCGACGCTTCCCCGACCTTGATGGAGTTGAAAGAGGCGCAGAAGCGGGTTGAGAAACGTTTGCGTAAGCGCCTGGAGGAGCTTTTGAGGCGTTTTGCCAAGGAAGGTGTCCTGCAGGAAGAGATCATAACCAAGCGCCACGGCCGTTATGTTTTTCCGATCAAGGCCGAAGCCAAGGGAAAGGTGCCCGGCATTCTTCACGATGTTTCCGCAAGTGGAGCGACGGTTTTTATTGAGCCTCTGGAGATTGTCCAGCTCGAAAACGAGCTCGAAAGATTGCGCCGGGAAGAAGAGCGAGAGATCGAAAGGCTCCTTAAAGAACTTTCGCGCGAGGTCGCCAGATTTTTGGACGAGCTCCATTTACTAGAGACAATTCTTTCCGAGATAGATGTCCTTCAGGCCAAGGCGGCTCTGGGGGAGCGTTTCAAAGGTAACATCCCTGTCTACAAATTGTCTGGAAGCATCGAGTTACGAGAGGCGGCGCATCCCCTTCTTCTTTTGGCCAGCCGCCAGGTGGTGCGGAACGATTTCATCTTTCCGGAAGAAAAGCCCGTGGTTGTCGTAAGTGGCCCCAACATGGGAGGAAAAACGGTGGCCTTGAAGACCGTGGGGCTCCTCCTGGTGATGGCCCAGTGTGCAATACCCATTCCCGCTTCTTCGGGGAGCGAGGTCCCCATATTTGAGGGCATCTTCGTCGACCTGGGGGACGAGCAGGATCTTTCCGCCAGCGAAAGCAGTTTTTCGGCTCACGTGAAGAATCTCAAAAAGGCCCTGGCTGAGGCCGGGCCAAGGCGTCTTTTTTTGCTCGATGAGATAGGCCGGGGTACAGCCCCGGAAGAAGGGGCCGCTTTGGCCATGGCGGTGATCGAGGAGCTCTATCATAAGGGGGCGCGGGTCCTGGCCACCACCCATTACGAGGCGTTGAAGGCCTTTTCCTTCACCAAAGACTGGATCCTCCCTCTCGCCGTCTCTTTTGATGAAGACACCGGGGAGCCAACTTATCGTCTGGTCTACGGGATGGCTGGTCTTTCCTTGGGGCTCAAACTGGCCGAAAAACTGGGGCTTCCGCGGGAGATTATCTCCCGGGCCAAGAGTTATCTGGGCCGCGGGGAGGAGACCTTCAAAGAAGTTGTCGCTGGTCTTGAAAGACTCGTCTCAGAGCTCGAAGCCGAAAAGGAAGCCCTTTCCGAAGAAAAAGAAGCCCTGGCACGAGAAAGAAAGGGGTTTGAAGATCTCCAAAGAGAGCTTGAAAAACGTTTCTCCCAGAGGGAAGCCGCCCTTTCTCGCAAATGGGAAGAGAGGCTGCGTGAGCTTGAGGCCGAATTCCAGAGATTCCTGGCGGATGTCAGGAATCGCAAGCTGGGGGAGAAGAAGGCCCGTCTGGTCTTTGGAGAGTTTTTGAAAGAAAAAACCCGCGATCTTCCTGTCAGGGAAGAGACCTCTCTTCCGGTAGAGGCCGGAGCGAGGGTGAGGCTCAAAGGTTTCGGTCAGGAAGGCCGTGTTTTGCGGCTTAAGGGCCAGGTGGCAGAGGTGCAGCTTGGGCCCTTCAGGGTGGAAGTCGAGCTCAAAGACCTTATAGTATTGCCTGAAGAAGGGCCAAGGCCTTCTTACACCACCTTCAAGGTGGATGCCGAAAAAGACGTTCCGGAGACTCTCAACTTGATTGGTCTCACGGTAGACGACGCCCTCCAGGAACTCGAGAAGGTCCTTGATCGGGCCTTTCTTTCCGGCAAAACAAGGCTCACCATCGTACACGGCCTCGGAAGCGGACGACTTTTGCGTGCCGTTAGAAAGTTTCTCAAAGGACACCAGCAGGTGGCCACCATGCGGCCCGGGGCCCCCTTTGAAGGAGGCGAGGCCGTAACCGTTGTGGAGCTTGCTAACAAAGGGGGAGAGCGTGGGGCTTAAAGAGGTCGCCCGACGCATCAAGGAAGTGGCTAACATTGTGGACATAATTGGTGAGCACGTCTCCCTCAAGCGCAGCGGGCGAAACTACTTGGGCTTGTGCCCCTTTCACGCCGACAAAAAGCCTTCTTTCACGGTAAATGAGGAGCGCCAAATCTTTCACTGTTTTGGCTGTGGAGTGGGTGGTGATGTCATCGCCTTTTACATGAAGTTTCACAATCTGGATTTTGCCGAGGCTGTCAAGGAGCTTGCCAGGCGGTTCGACATCCCCCTCTCTTCTTCCTCAGACGGTGAATCCTCCGAGAGGAGGAGAGCCCTTTTCGAAATCAACGAAAAAGCCAAGCGGTTTTTCGAACATCTCCTCTGGGCTTCCGAAGTCGGAAAAGCCGGCCGGGAATATCTCAAGCAGCGAGGTCTTTCCGAGAAGACGGCCCGCCTTTTCGGGCTGGGTTATGCCCCGGATTCCTACGACAGTCTTGTTTCTCATCTGCGTCTGTCCGGGGTGGATCTTGCTCTTGCCGAAGAGGCCGGCCTTTTGGTGCGCAGGAAGGACGGAAGTTTTTACGACCGGTTCCGGCGTCGGCTTCTCTTCCCCATCAAGGACTCTTCCGGGCGTGTGGCTGGCTTTGGAGGGCGGATCATTGGGGAAGGAGAACCCAAATATCTCAACACTCCGGAGACACCCGTCTATCACAAGGGTTCCATTCTCTACGGATTCTTTCATACCAAGGCTGCCATCAGAGAAGCGGGTTTTGGTTTCGTGGTAGAGGGCTACCTCGATCTCCTTTCTCTTTACGAAGCTGGGGTGAGGGAAAGTGTGGCCACTCTCGGGACGGCTCTTACACCACAACACGCTCGCCTCCTGCGCGGTCTCGGAGCGGAATGGTTCTTGGTCTTTGATGCGGATGAAGCGGGTTTTAAGGCTGCCATGCGTGCGGCCCCTGTTTTTTTCAACGCCGGCCTTTTCCCCAGAGTGATCCTGCTTCCAGAGGGGCATGATCCGGATAGTTTTGTGCGGGAGCATGGCCCGCGGGCCTTCTACGCTTTGAAGGATTCGGCCGAAGAAATCTTCGACTTCATGATTCGTTATCTCACAGGGCGTTTCCCTCAAAATCTGGAAGGACGTTTGGCCCTTTTCCAGGAACTTAGACCGGTACTTGAGGCCATCAAAGATCCGGTCCTCTTGGAACTCAAGCTTGGCCAGGTGGCTGAGAGACTCCGGATTTCAGAATCTGCCCTTCGGAGAGGTATAAAAGTCTCCTGCGAAAAGCCTGTCTGCGGGAAGAAAGCCCCTTCCTCCGAAAGGGCCCTGGTGGAATTTGTCATTCATTTTCCCGAATATCTGGGAGATCTTTTAGAAGCAGGGCTTTTGGAGGTCATCAGGGATTCTCGCCTCAGGGCCCTGTTAGAGATCCTCAAGGCTTCGCAGGGAGTTTCACCGGCCGATCTCTCTCTGGAAGATTTGGCACTTCAGTCTCTTTTAAGTGAGATACTCCTTTCTCCGCCTCCTTTTGAGGGTGAGCCCCCGGAGAAGGTGGCTGCAGAGATAAAGAATTGGCTCTCGAATCGGAAAAGTCAGGCACGGCTTGAAAGCCTTCTTGAGGCTATTAAGGAGGCCGAGGCCTCTGGCCGGGAGGAGGAGGCCTTAAGGCTTCTTAGGGAATATCAACAACTTCGCTGTCAGCTTTGAACTTTTGAAAAAAATTTAGAGGGAGGGGTTTTATGGCAGACCTCACCAAAGAGTTGACTGGCCTTGGGGGTTTTGAGGAGGGGCGTCGGGCAAAACAGCTTTCCATCATCAAGCCTCTGGCCACTCAACTCGAAGAGGTGGCAGATCTCGTAGAGAGTTTAGACGTCAAGGTTGTTCCGGAAGAATCCGTGACAGAAGATCTCTCGGAAGAAGTAATCGAAGAAATTTCGCGCTCGGATCCGGTAAAGATCTATCTCAAGGAGATGGGGCAGGCGCGCCTTCTCTCCCGCGAAGAAGAAGTGGAAGTGGCCAAGATCATCGAGGAAGGTGAGCGCCAGGCCTTGCGCGCGGCAATCAAGGCTCGCGGTACCGTTGAGGAGATTTTGAACATCTGTGAAGAGTTCTTTGCCGGAAGACTGAAGGCCCGGGAGATCGTAAGGGATCTCGATGACTATTTCGTGGAAGAGGAAGAATCTGTTGAGGAACGCAATCAGGGGTTAAAGGGGCTTTTGTTTGAAATCAGGAGTCTTGCCAGGGAACTCCTTTCTCTTGAGAAAGAGATCTTGACGCTTGATGACAAGCGAGCTCGTCTCCGTCTTCGTCAGAGAATCAACAAATTGAGAGAGGAGATCCTTTCCCGATTGCTTCAAGTAAGGATCGACAAGCGCTGTTTGGAACGGCTCACGGCACCCGTCCTCAAGGCCTTCGAGCAGGTTCGCCGGGCCCAGAGGGAGATCGAAGCCTGTACGAGAGAATCTGGTCACTCTCTTCCCAGGCTTACAGCCTATTTTTCCCGTACAAATGGCCATTTTTCGGAGATAGAAAAGGCGGCCGAAAAGCTGGGTTTGAATATCGACCAGTTCCTCAACCTGAGGGCCCGCTATCTTCTGGCCAAAAAGGCCATCAAAGCCGCGGAGGAGACGGTAGGGCTTCCAGTCAAAAAGCTCGAAAGCGTGGCCAAGGAAGTAGAAATAGGAATCTTTCGGGCCAGACGGGCCAAAGAGGAGCTCGTGAAGGCCAATCTTCGCCTGGTGGTTTCTATTGCCAAGAAGTATACGGGCCGGGGGTTACAATTCTTGGATCTTATCCAGGAAGGCAACATCGGTCTGATGAAGGCCGTGGAAAAGTTTGATTATCGCCGGGGCTACAAGTTCAGCACATACGCCACCTGGTGGATCAGGCAGGCCATTACCAGGGCCATTGCAGACCAGGCCCGCACCATCCGTATTCCCGTCCACATGATCGAGACCATCAACAAGCTCGTGAGGGTGTCACTCCAGATTTATCAGGAAACGGGCCAGGAACCCACGCCAGAAGAAATTGCCGTGCGGATGGATCTTCCGGTGGAGAAGGTGAGAAAGATACTGAAAATTGCCAAGGAGCCCATTTCTCTTGAGACCCCGGTGGGTGAGGATGAAGATTCCCATCTGGGGGATTTCATCGAAGATCCCAGGGTGCCAGCTCCGGATCAGGTGGCAGTTTCTCTGAGCCTGGTGGAGCAGACCCGTCGAGTCCTTGCCACCCTCACCCCTCGAGAAGAGAAAGTTTTACGGATGCGTTTTGGGATTGGCGAGAGAGGGGAGCATACCTTGGAGGAGGTGGGGAGGGAATTCAAAGTTACACGGGAGAGGATTCGCCAGATTGAGGCGAAGGCTTTGCGCAAGTTGCGCCATCCGAGCCGGAGTCGGAAGCTGAGGTGTTTCGTTAAATAATCGGATTTCAAGAGGCGGGGTTTTCCCGCCTTTTTTCATGTGCTAAATTCATACTAAAATACTAGGAAAGGAAGGAAAGATGTGGCCTCTAGTATGTATTTGGAGCCTTTTGTTGGGGCCAGCCCTGGCATGGGCCAGCGAGGATGAAGAGGTGGGCTTTGGTTTGATAAGCGGGATTTTGCTTCTGATACTTCTTTTTTCCACGGCTTGGGCGGGCTTTGCCATGCTAAGAGGCCGGGCTACCAGGAGGCGTCATCACCTCCTGGCCTATAGCACTCTCTTTTTGGCCTTGCTCCATGCCGTTTACAACCTTTTCTTCCATTGATGAGAGAGTTGACAAAAAGGTCCACAAGGCTACATTTTTAGATGCCGATAATAGAAAATGTGGGCCCATAGCTCAGCTGGTTAGAGCCACCGGCTCATAACCGGTAGGTCCCTGGTTCGAGTCCAGGTGGGCCCACCAGGAAGGTGTAAGCAGAGGCTTGCACCTTTTCTTTTTGCCCTAAAATGACAGCTACGGTTGCCGACATCATCGATGCTCTCGAAAACTGGGCCCCATCTTCCCTCGCCGAAGATTGGGATAACGTCGGTCTCCAGGTAGGTTCCCCCAAAAAAGAGGTAAAACGTCTGGGCCTCTGCCTGGATCTCACTCCGCAAACCCTTAAGCAAGCCGTCACCCAGAAGGTTGATTGTCTGGTTGCCCACCATCCCCTCATTTTCAAGCCTTTGAAGAATCTTTCCTTTGATTCCTGGCAGGCGGCTCTCATAAGAGATCTCATAAAACACGATATCGCCTTTGTTGCGGCCCATACCAACCTCGATTCCGCCAGGAACGGTGTGAGTGAGATCCTGGCAAGTCTCCTGCACCTCAAAATCGAAAGGGCCCTTCTTCCCTCTCCGGGGGCTTCACTCTTCCGGGTTTCGGTTTATTTGCCCAAGGGTTACGAAGAGGAGGTCAGAAA
This sequence comes from Thermodesulfobacteriota bacterium, assembly GCA_013153725.1. Taxonomy (GTDB): domain Bacteria; phylum Desulfobacterota; class Thermodesulfobacteria; order Thermodesulfobacteriales; family Thermodesulfatatoraceae; genus Thermodesulfatator. The sequence continues at coordinate 12,311 of JAADDY010000009.1, read as the reverse complement.
GCTCATTCTTGAGACTGAAGCCGGGGTTCGCGGGGCATACAGAGGCTGTAGTTTCGCGGTGGAGGGGCAGGGGAGTTTCTATCCCCTTGCCGAGGCCAATCCTGCCCTTGGCGAGCGGGGGAAATTGAACCTCGTTTCGGAGAGCAAGATAGAATTCGTTGCCCCGGCCTTGGCCCTTCCTCGAATTCTCTCCCTCATAAAGGAGAAGCACCCTTACGAAGAGGTTCCCATCGATGTTATTCCCCTCCGCGGGCACGATTTTCGTTTTGGTCTGGGGCGGGTGGGAGAGCTTCCCATTTCGTATACCCTGCTTGACCTTGCCAGAAAGGTAGGGGAGGTGCTTGATACCCAGGATGTCTTCGTGGTAGGGGAGCCCCAGCGTTTGGTAAAAAGGGTGGCTCTGTGTGCCGGTGCCGGGGGAGATCTCCTCAAAGAGGCCCTTCGGCAGGGCGCTGAAGTATATATTACCGCCGAGATAAAGTATCATCAGGCACGTGAAGCAGAAGCCTCGGGCCTGGGGCTCATAAGCGTGGGGCATTTTGAATCAGAACGGGTCGTAATCCCCGAAATGGCCCGCTATTTTCGAACTTGGGCAGATGACAGAGGTTGCTCCTTGGAAATTAGTGCGTTAGAGGAAAAATCGCCCTTCCTAAGGGCATTTTAGATAGGAGGTTAAGAGTGCGGGAGGAAATAGTAAATCTCATCAAGTTGCAAGAGATAGATCGCAAGATTTCTGCTATTGATAAGGCCAAGGAGGAATTTCCGGAGTCTTTACGAGAGGCCGAGCAAGCCTTGGCCCAAAAAAAGAAAGAATATGAGGCTCTGGAGAACGAGATCGAGGAGCTGCAATTCAAGAGGCGCAAATTCGAAGAAGAGCTGGAACAGGAGTACCAGCGTCTCAAGAAGAGCCAAACGCGCCTGATGGAAGTAAAGGCTCAGCGAGAGTATCAGGCCCTTTTGAAAGAAATCGAGGAGATCAAGAAGGCCAACAAGCAACGTGAAGAAGAGCTCCTCCAGATGATGGAGCGCATCGAGGCCTTGAATAAAGAAAAAGAGAAGCTGCAAGAAGAGATCGCTGCCCTGGAGAAGAGGGTCGCCGAGGAACGCGAGAAGTACGAAGCCCGGCGGGCCGAGCTTGACAAGGAGAGAGAGGTTATCTGGCGGGAAAGGGAGGCCATCGCCGCCAAGATCCCGGCCAATCTCCTCAAACGTTACGAGTTTGTAAAGAGCAGGCGAAACGGGGTGGCGGTGGTGCCGGTGAACGATGCCATCTGTGACGGCTGCCACATGAACATTCCTCCACAACTCTACAACGAACTCCAGCGGGATGACCGCGTTTACGAATGCCCTATATGTCAGCGCATCATCTTCTTCAAGAAGGCTTACGCCGATATCCTCCCCGAAGAGGAAACACCGGAAGAGGCCCACTAGAAATTTCGGCCCAGAATCCTTATCTTAGAGAGGGGTCGGTCGGCGGTCGTCGAAGGTCTGCGGACCTTTGGAGGAAAGTCCGAGCTCCACAGGGCAGGGCGCCGGGTAACACCCGGAGGGGGTAACCCCTGGAAAGTGCCACAGAAAACAGACCGCCTCGGGTTTTACACCCAGGGTAAGGGTGAAAAGGTGGGGTAAGAGCCCACCGCTCCTCCTGGCAACAGGGGGAGGCACGGTAAACCCCGCCCGGAGAAAGGCCATGTAGGGGAGCGCTTGAGGGTGGCCCGCCCGATGCTCCCGGGTAGGCCGCTAGAGCGGCTGGGTAACCAGTCGCCCAGAGGAATGACCGCCACCCGCAAGGGTACAGAACTCGGCTTATGACCGGCCCCCCCTTTTTTTATGGGCTTGCTTTTTACACGATAAAAATTCATCGCGAGAGCCACAGGCCCGCGACCTCCCCCATCGAGGCCCACTTCCTTCTTTCATCGCGAGTGCCCGTGACGGCCGTGGCGATCCCGTGTCGCAATATCTGCACGTCATCGCGAAGGCCGAAGGCCTGAAGCGATCCCAGATCCCTTCGCTCAGGATGGGATTGCTTCGTCGCTTCGCTCCTCACAATGACCGTGAAATTTCCGTTCGCAATGACGGAAAGGCACTTTACTTGCAATAACGGTGAGCGGGCATTCGGCGACCCTAGTCTTTTCGCTTCCGACGAGGATTGCTTCGTGGCTTTGCTCCTCGCAATGACGCGGTAAAACTCGCAACGGAAAATGTTTGCTCCCAGTGACAGTAAAAAGCTCGCTCGAATGACTTTCAGCACGGGTCATCTGTTTGTACTCCCGTAATATTTGTGCCAAAAAGCTCTGCCTGTTTGAGCTTTCCTTTGAAAGAGCCTTCCCACGGAAAGCACGGTTCAAAGGGCAAGTCCGGGTTTTTGCAACCGCAGATCCTCACTTTGAGCCCGAGTTCTTCCCCGATCTGACGAAAGATCCTGTAGCCCTCCTCTCGCAGATTCTTTTTGGCCAGTTTGGTGGTGGCAGAGGTGATGATCCGGCACCAGGGCATGCCTTCGTAAGCCTTGAGGAGGGAGACGAAGACCTCGTTGGGGAGCTCCCGGCGCAGCTGGCGGATGACCCCGGGTCGCAGGACCAGGTAGCTCACCGATACCTCCTCCACCCCGACGTTTTTGAGAGTGCGGAGGAGTTTGAAGATCTCTTCCGGCTGGTCCGTAAGGCCGGGAACAACCGGGTCTACTCTTACTCTGGGTTCAAGGCCCAAAAGGTTTGCCCTTTCGATCTGGCGCAGGCGCAGATAGGGGTTTGCGGTGCGCGGTTCAAAGAGCCCCTGATAGGTGAGAGAGAGGCTCACCAGCCCGAAACGGGCCTTTACCAGCCCCTGATACGCGGCGAAGAGGTCCCAGAACTCGCCACTTATGCGCCCTTTCGTGAGAAAGGATACCCCGATTCCGGCTTCGAGAAGTACTTTCAGCGAAAGGTATGTGATCTTTAAGATCTCCGGGTGAGGCTGAAAGAGATCGCTGGCCGTGGAAAAGGTCACCATTTGGGGAAGGCGTCTGCGGGAGGTTATTTCCCGGGACAACTTTTGCGGAAGGTTATCGTAGAGATGGACCTCTCCTTGGGGAGTTTCTGGAAAGCTCCTGGCATAGCAGTAGCTGCAGCGGTGGAGGCAGCCGCGGGTCACGTTTACCGCGGGAACCCCTTTCAAACACCCGAAGGACGGGCACTTGAGGACGGGGCTTTTACGAAGGACTTTTTTGACAGGGCTGGCCACTTTTCGTTATTTTAAAACATGTCTCTCAAGGTTACCTTCCCGACTTCCGGGGTCACCACCTGGATCTTTCTACCACCCCTGGTGGCCCTGCTCCTGGCCTATTTCGGGGCCATGGCTGGGGTCACCGGAGCCTTTCTTCTGCTGCCCTTTCAGATGAGTGTGCTTGGTTATACGGCCCCGGGGGTTTCGGCCACCAATTTTCTCTACAACCTGTTCGCCATTCCGGGAACCATCTGGCGTTACGCCCGGGAAGGGCGCCTCAACTGGCCGCTGGCCCTTTCTATCTCTCTGGGGAGCCTTCCGGGAATTGGCCTTGGCTATCTCATCCGGGTGAGATACCTGGCGGATCCTCAAAGGTTCAAACCCTTTGCCGGACTGGTACTCCTCTATCTTGCCTTTCGTCTCGGTAAGGACCTGAAACGAGGTGGCAAAAAGGCCCCTCCCCTCAAGGCCCGGGTGCGCCCTCTTTCCTTCTCCTGGCGCAGGGCAACTTTTGAATTTGCCGGAAGGGTCTATTCCTTTCCTCCCTGGCAGGTGTTCCTCGTCTCTCTGGTGGTGGGGGTTGCCGGAGGGGCATATGGTATCGGAGGCGGGGCCATTCTGGCCCCTTATTGTGTGAGTGTCCTCAAACTTCCGGTCCACACGGTGGCCGGGGCCTCCCTTTTCGGAACCCTGGTCTGTTCGGTGGCCGGAGTGGCCTTTTACTCTCTGGGATTCGCGGCCAAGGGGCTTTCCACCAGACCAGACTTTTTGCTCGGGACCGCCTTCGGCCTTGGTGGTTTGGTGGGAGGCTATCTTGGGGCCCGCACCCAAAAATTTATCCCGGAGAAGCCCATCAAATGGGGGCTCTTTCTGGTGGTGCTTCTCGTCTCCTTACGCTATCTTGCCAGCATTCTGCAATAACATACTAGTTTAGAAAGAGTTTAGTTTGGCCCTTCAAGAACGTAAAATTCCATGTTAAGAAAAGGGGACTTCAACTTGTCGGCGTGTGCAGCCGTTTAACGCTTTTTTTAGGAGGTGTCTTATGCCGAAGTGGAATCCGGAAAGAAGGCTTCTTGACCATGAGCACACCAAGTTTTGGCAACATCGTCTCCAGGATGTAGACGAACCCAATCTGATGAAAGAGATCTTTCCCTATGACGACGTCCCTCTTACTGATTTCGACCACAAATACGTCATGCCCATGCCCGCCAAAGAGTACTGGATCACTGACACCACTTTTCGTGACGGGCAACAGGCAAGGCCCCCCTACACGGTGGATCAGATCGTCACCCTCTTCGATTATCTTCACAAACTCGGGGGGCCCAAGGGCGTTATCCGCCAGGCGGAGTTCTTCCTTTACACCAAAAAAGACAAAGAGGCCGTGGAGAAGTGCCTGGAGCGGGGATACGAGTTTCCGGAGGTTACGGGCTGGATACGGGCCAAGGCTGAAGATTTGAAGCTCGTAAAGGAGATGGGTCTGCGTGAAACCGGCATCCTCACTTCCTGTTCCGACTATCACATCTTTCTCAAGCTCAAGAAGGACCGCCGCCAGGCCCTGAACGATTACCTGGCCATCGTCAAAGCCGCGCTTGAGCTTGGTATCGTTCCCCGCTGTCATTTCGAAGACGTTACCCGGGCCGATATCTTTGGCTTTGTGGTCCCCTTTGCCATCGAGCTCATGAAACTTCGGGAGGAAACCGGGATCGACATCAAGATCCGCCTCTGCGACACCCTGGGGGTTGGTGTCCCCTATCCCGGCGCGGCCCTTCCCCGAAGTGTCCCCAAGCTCGTAAGGGTCCTCATAGAGGAGGCCGGGGTGCCTGGGGAGCTTCTCGAATGGCATGGCCACAACGATTTTTACAAAGCCGTCATCAACGCCGCCACCGCCTGGCTCTACGGTTGTGCCGCGGTGAACTGCACCCTTCTGGGCTACGGTGAGCGGACCGGGAACACCCCGCTTGAGGCCATGATCTTCGAGTACATCTCGCTGCGCGGCACCCACAACGGCGTGGATACCACGATCATCACGGACATCGCCGATTACTACCGCAAGGAACTCGGAGACAAGATCCCGCCGAACCAGCCCTTCGTGGGCTCGGAGTTCAACGCCACCAAGGCCGGGATCCATATCGACGGGCTCCTCAAGAACGAGGAGATCTACAACCCCTTCAACACCATGAAGCTTCTCAAACGCCCCATCGGTATCATCATCACCGACAAGAGCGGGACCGCGGGCATCGCCTACTGGATCAACACCCACTTTGGCCTGGAAGGGGACAAGCGCATCGACAAGCGGCATCCCGGCGTGGCCAAGATCTACAAGCAGATCATCAAGCAGTACGAGGCTGGCCGTATCACTCCCATCTCAAACGAAGAGATGATGCATCTTGTGCGGCGCTACATTCCGGAGCTTTTCGTCTCCGAGCTTGATCGCATGAAGGAGAAGGCCTCCAAGCTCCTGGTAGAGCTCGTCGAAAAACTCGTGGAGCGGCCGGAGATCCGTTCCATGGACCCCGAAAAGATCGTCCCGGTGTTAAGGGAAGTGCTCGAAGAGCATCCTTACATCCAGTTTATCTACGTGCTCAACCAGGAAGGAAAACGTATCACTCCTCTGGTTACCCATCTCGAAGACAAGGCCCGCTACGAGCACCTTTTGAAGGATGAAGACTATTCCGACCGGACCTGGTTCATCATGCCCTTCAAGACCGGCAAGGTGCACGTCACCGACTTTTACACCTCGAAGGTCACGGGAGCCCTCTGTCTCACCGTGGCCGGGCCCATCCGGAACGAATACGAAGAAGTGGTGGGCATCCTCGGGATGGACATCCGCTTCCAGGATCTCCTCAAGATGGAAGACGAAGAGGAGGAGCAGGAATAGAAAGGGGGCTTCGGCCCCCTTTCTATTGCAGGTGGAATTTGTACTCCCAGGGCAGGAGATCCTGGTCTTCGTTCACCGAAGCTTCAAACTGAAAGCTCTTCTCGATTTCCTCCAGAAATTCGATCTCCTCTCCGGTAAGCACTTCGGCGATACTGGGATGTACCTTGATGACCACGATCTTTCCTTTGACGTGGGGTCCCATTTTTTCGAGGCGTCTCAAAATTTCGTAGCAAATCGTGCGGCGGCTGCGGGTGTAACCATCGCCGTGGCAGAAAGGGCAGGGCTCAAGCAGGACGTCGTAAAGGCTTTCTCTGCGCCTCTCCCGGGTCATTTCGATGACGCCGAATTCCGACATGGGCCGCACGTTGGTCTTGGCTCGGTCTCGCTCGAGATATTTCTTGAGGGCCTCGTAGACCTTTTGACGGCTTTCGGCCTTTTGCATGTCGATGAAATCGATGATGATGAGGCCGCCGATGTTTCGAAGTCTTAACTGGTAGGCGATCTCCTTGGCAGCCTCCAGGTTGGTCCGCAAAACGGTCTCTTCGAGATCTATTTCTCCCACATAGCGTCCGGTATTGACGTCGATGGCCGTGAAGGCCTCGCAGGGCTCGATCACGATAAAGCCTCCGGATTTCAGCCACACCTTCCGAGAAAGGAGGCGCTTGAAGTCGATCTCGATCCCGTGGGCCTCGAAGAGCCCCGGCGGACCTTCATGAAGTTTTACACAGCCTTTCAAATGCGGGGCCAGGTAATCCATATAGGAGAGGATCTTTTCGTACACCTGGCGATTGTCCACCACCAGAGAGGAGACCTCCTTGACAAGGAGATCTCTTACGGCCCGCAGGCTGATATCAAGCTCCTCGTAAATGAGAGCCGGGGCGGTGGTCTTTTCGGCCCGGGCCTTGATATCCTCCCAGAGGGAGAGGAGGAAATTTATCTCCGCCTTGAGTTCTTCTTCGGTGGCCTCGCTTGCCACGGTGCGCACGATCCAGCCCGTCCCCGGAGGGCGGAGGTCTTCCAGCAATTCTTTGAGCCGTTGCCTTTCGGCTTCGTCGACGATCTTGCGGGAGACCCCGATATGGCTCATGGTGGGCAGAAAGACGAGATAGCGCCCTGGCAAGGTGATATTGGTGGTAAGACGGGCCCCTTTGTTCCCCACGGGCTCCTTGACCACCTGCACCAGGATCTCCTGCCCCGGTTTGAGCAGGTCCTCGATGGGGGAGTATTTGAGGCCCTTTGCGGCGATTTCTTCTCCGAAGAGGTCCTCGGCCTCGAGCAACCGGGGGCAGATGTCCCCCCCGTAGAGGAAGGCGGTGCGGGAAAGACCGATCTCCACAAAGGCGGCCCGCATACCGGGAAGGACCCTCACCACGCGGCCTTTGTAGATGTTTCCCACAAAACCCCGCTCCCGGGCCCGTTCCAGGTGGAATTCTGCAAGCTGCCCGTCTTCCAGAAGGGCCACACGTGTTTCGTAAGGGGCGTAATTGATGAGGAGCTCAGCCATCTTCTATCCCAGCCTGGCCACGACTTTTTTTACCAGTTCCACGAGGCGCCCTTCGGCCTTCTGGGCGTTGGCGATCACGTCTTCCAGCAAGATGGGCTGGAAGTTGTCGGGGTCGTTGACGTTTGCAATCACAGAGATCCCCAGAACCTCAAGCCCGGCGTGGTTGGCCACGATCACCTCCGGCGTGGTGGACATCCCCACGGCGTCGGCCCCGATGAGGCGCAAAAAGCGCGTTTCAGCCGGTGTCTCGAGGCTTGGTCCCGGCACGGCCACGTAAACCCCCTCTCTCAAATAAGGCGGGCTTCCGCTTGCTTCCCGGGCCAGGATCCGGAGCCTTTTGCTGTAAGCCTCGGAAAGATCCGGAAATCGGGGCCCCCATTCTTCCACGTTTGGCCCCCGGAGAGGATTTTCCGGGATGAGGTTGATGTGGTCCGCTATGAGCATGAGGTCTCCTGGTTGATAAGAGAGATCGAGCCCCCCGGCAGCGTTTGAAATGATGAGGATCCTGGCCCCGAGAAGGGCCATCACCCGGATGGGGAAGGTAACTTCTTTGGTGGAATACCCTTCGTAGTAGTGGAAACGTCCCTGAAAGGCTGCCACCCGGTGACCGGAGAGCTTTCCTACCACCAGTCTTCCCCGGTGGCTTTCTACCGTGGAGCGCGGAAAGTGCGGGATCTCTTCGTAGGGAATAATCGCTTCAGCCTCGATTTCTTCCGCCACTCCGGAAAGCCCGGTGCCCAAAACCAATACGATTTCAGGAGGTCTTACGATTTCCCTTTTCAGGAAATCCCTGGCAATTTCTACTTTTTGGCGATAATCCAAAAGGGAAAGGGTATTTTCGGATTTATCCATAGTTTTCACCTTGCAAGCTGGTATTTGTGCCCAGTATAATTGACCCAAATTTTCAAGGGTATCTGGGGCGTGGTATACCGTCTTTCAAACGATAGTAAAGAAGGTCCACTCAAAAACATTGTCGGGAAGAGCCCGGCCATTCAACGTATTAAAGATCTTGTCCTCCAGGTAGCAGACACGGACTTAAGCGTTGTTATATATGGTGAAAGTGGTGTCGGCAAGGAGGTTGTGGCACGAACTCTTTACGCCTGTTCCCACCGGGCCCGTGGCCCCTTTGTAAAGGTCAACTGTGCGGCTATTCCCGGAGATCTCCTGGAATCTGAACTCTTCGGTTACGAAAAGGGCGCTTTTACCGGGGCGGATCGTGCCAAGCCTGGCAAATTCGAAGTTGCCAATGGAGGGGTCATCTTCCTGGATGAAATAGGCGACATGCCGCTTGCCCTCCAATCCAAGATGCTTCAGGTCCTGCAAGACCAGGAATTTTGTCGCCTCGGGGGGCACCGCGAGATCAAAGTCGATGTCTGGATCATCTCCGCCACCAACCACAATCTCGAGAAGGACGTCGAAGAGGGAAGGTTTCGCCAGGATCTCTATTATCGCTTGAGCGTCATCAAGATCCACATCCCGCCCCTTCGAGAGCGCAAGGAAGATATCCCTTTGCTCTGCGATTACTTTGCTCGGCTCTATTCTCAGAAGTATGGCATGGGGGGCTTTGAGGTCCCGCGTTATCTCATGGACCTCTTCATGAAATATCACTGGCCGGGAAACGTCCGCGAGCTCGAAAACTATATCAAGCGCCTGGTGGTTCTTGGCGATTTCGACGAAGTGGAAAGAGAAATCCGCCGTTTTTCAGATGAACTCCCTCCTCAGGACCCCTCTTTGGAAGACGAATTCTTGAAAAAAATCGCCTTCGAGCTTGCCCGGGCCGAACAGGGGCACCTGGACCTCAAGGAGATCAAAAAACGTGTGGCTACCCTGGTAGAAAAGAAGGTTATCGATATTGCTTTAAAACGCACGGATGGTAACAAACGCCAGGCCGCCAACGTCCTGGGCATTTCCTATAAAGCTCTCCTCTACAAGATCCGAGAATTTGAAGAGATGGGCCTTTAAACTAAAACGGAGACGAAGATGCCACGTTACTTGATCACCGGCGGTGCAGGTTTTATCGGTTCCAATATTTGCGAGTATCTCCTGCGGAGAGGAGAATTTGTTCGCGTGCTCGACAACTTTTCAAACGCCTCTCCCAAAAACCTGGCTTTTTTGGATGAGATCCCCGGGGCCAGGGAAAGGTTTGAGCTCCTCGAAGGAGATATTCGGGATTTTGAGACCTGTCTTTCGGCCTGTGAGGGCATGGATTTCGTCCTCCACGAGGCAGCCCTGGGATCGGTGCCGGCCTCGGTGGAGGATCCCGCCACCTACCACGAGGTCAACGCCACCGGCACTCTCAATCTGCTTCTGGCGGCCAAGGAGGCCGGGGTGAAGAGGCTGGTCTATGCCGGTTCCTCCTCGGCTTACGGAGACGAAGGAGAAGATTCGCCAGAACCCAAGAAGGAAGACTCCTTGCCCCGCCCCCTTTCCCCTTACGCGGTCTCAAAACTTGCCGGCGAGTATTATTGCCAGATTTTTCCGTCCCTTTACGGGCTTGAGACGGTCGTCCTGCGATACTTCAACGTCTTCGGCCCCCGGCAGGACCCCAAATCGCAGTACGCCGCGGTGATCCCCAAATTCATAACCGCCCTTCTCAGGGGGGAGGCACCGGTCATTTTCGGAGACGGTGAGCAAACGCGCGACTTCATCTTCGTGGAAGATGTGGTTCGCGCCAATCTTCTGGCCTGTCAGGCGGGGAAAGAAGCCGTGGGGCAGGTGATCAACGTGGCCGGCGGGAAGGCTATCTCTGTCAACCAACTCTACCGCCTCATCGCCGGGATCATCGGCACCGATCTCCAACCACGCTACGCTCCGCCTCGCCCCGGAGACGTGAGGCACTCTCTGGCCGATGTCGCGAGGGCTCAAAGGCTTCTGGGGTTAAAGGAGCTCACTCCACTGGAAGAAGGCCTGCGGCGCACGATCGCCTGGTACAGGGCCTCTCTTTAGCCTTTGGCCTTGGCCAGGTTGCGCTTGATGGATTCCTTGAGTTCCGTGAGATCGAAAGATTTTACGATATAGTCGTCCGAGGCCCAGGAGCTTAAGTCCTGCTTGAATTCCGGATAGGCCGAGCAGAGGATCACCGGAAGCTTGGGGTTTTTCTCCTTGATGGTGCGCAGGACCTCGAGGCCGTTCATTCCCGGCATGTTGATGTCGAGGACCACGAGGTCGGGTTTCTCTTTTTCGATGAGTTCTAAGGCTTCCGGGCCGCTCATGGCGGAGATCACTTCGTAACCCTCGTCCGAGAGCTCCTCGCGGTAGAGGAGATGGATGCTTTCTTCATCGTCTACGATGAGGATCTTGGGTTTGCGTTCGGCCATTTTAACCTCCTTCCCCCAGCTTAATTTCCCGTAAGAAGTGGGCCGCGTCTTCGGGAGTGGTGGGGGTGATGTAGAAACCGGTGCCCCATTCGAATCCGGCGATCTGAGTAAGCTTGGGAAGAAGCTCGAAATGCCAGTGATAGTGTTCCAGATAGGGTTCTCTGAGAGGGGCCGTGTGGAGGACAAAGTTGTAAGGGCAACGGGGAATGGCTGCCTGCAAGCGTCTGAGGACCTCGGAGAATATTTCCGCCAGGGCCTGGAACTGGGCATCGTCTATGGAGCGAAAGTCGGAATGGTGTCTCTTGGGGATAATCCACGTCTCAAAGGGTTGCCGCGGAGCAAAGGCGCAGATCGCAACGAATTCGTGATTTTCACACACCACCCGGGTACCGGTCTGGAGTTCCTGGCGGATGATATCGCAAAAGATACAGCGCTCCTTGTAGTCGTAATAGAGTTTGGTGCCCTTGAGTTCCTGAGAGACCAGGAGCGGCACGATCGGAAGAGCAATGAGCTGGGAATGGGAGTGTTCGAGAGAAGCTCCGGCAGCCCGTCCGTGATTTTTGAAGATGATTACGTAACGGAAGCGGGTATCGCGGGAAAGATCCACCATGCGGTCGCGATAGGCCCAGAAGACCTGCACCAACCTTTCGGGCGGCATATCAGCCAGCGTCTCGTGGTGATTCGGGGTCTCGATGATGACCTCGTGAGCCCCCACCCCGTTCATCTTGTCATAGACCCCCTCACCCTCTTTCCAGAGCTCACCCTCGATGCGCAAGGCGGGAAACTTGTTGGGCACGACCCGCAGAGTCCAGCCGGGGCTATTGGGTGGGGCCCCTGGAGGCCGACCGTAAGCCAGGACTTCCGGTGGAGTGGTGTACTCGTGCCCCGGACAAAGGGGGCAAAAGCCTCCCTTTACCTTCTCTTCCGGGACGACAAAATCGTGGGGCCGCTTCCCCCTTTCTTTGGCAATGATAACCCATCGGCCTACAATAGGGTCTCTTCTTAACTCCGGCATAAAGCCTCCTTCACACCTGCCACATCACTTCTTCAAAGTTTTCGTCGGGTACCGTAAATACCAGACAACCACTTCTGGGGATACGCTCTCTTATGAGACTGTTTTCCCACACCTCCAGGTGGAAATACACTTTCTCTCCTACTACGAATCCGAGATTTTCAAAGGGGATGGCAAGCTCCAGGATCTCCGCAAAGGCGATTTTCCCTGCCTGGGAGCCGTAGAGATGATAGGGCCCCCGTTCCAGGGTGAGAGTACGCTGGATGTCTTTGGCTTTGGGTTTGAATTTCACCGTTACCTGATGTTTTGAACCCGCCAGGATTACTTTTATGCTCGTTTCCTGTGAGAGATGTTCCAGGATTTTTTCTCTAAAATCAAGTCTGAGGTAAAAGTTCT
>JAADDY010000092.1 GCA_013153725.1 Thermodesulfobacteriota bacterium | reverse complement strand
GGGCCTTCAAAACCCCGATCCTCAGAAACGTGGCGGTAACCGGCCCTTACATGCACGACGGAAGCATTGAGACCCTGAAAGAGGTCATCGAACTGTACAACCAGGGCGGGCACAAGAATCCCTTCCTGGCCAGTGGGATCCGCCCCCTCAATCTTACGGAGCAAGAAAAGAAAGACCTGGTCGAGTTCTTAAAGAGCTTGACTAGCCCGGAATACCAGCATTTGCTCAAAAATTAACGAGAAAGGAGTGAGACCATGAAAAAGAAACTGACCAGGAGATCCTTTCTGAAGAAGGTGGCGGTGGCAGGGGTAGCCGCCACCGCCCCCCTTAAACTGGTAGAAGTGGTCTACGGGGCCCAAAAGCATGAAAAGTTTACCTTTGCCGTAATCTCCGATGCCCATCTGACTCACATCAAGGGCACGAAATTCGTCCGCAATTTCGACGAAGGCCTTGAGAGGGCCATCACCGAGGTCTCCTTCATGGACCCGCGCCCGGACTTCGTGGTCTTCGGAGGGGATCTGGCGCAGCTTGGTAAGAAGGAAGAGCTGGACCACGGCCTTGAGATGCTCTCCAAGCTCGATCTCCCCATCAAATTCGTCATCGGGGAGCACGATTTCTACCTGGACATGGGAGAGTACTGGCAGAAACACATTGCTCCCCTCAACTACAGCTTCGACCACAAAGGGGTCCACTTCGTGGTCCTGAACAGCATCCTCACCTACCGGAGCTGGATCGACCAGTTCAAGGACCCGATGGAGCGGATGCTTGGCATGGCAAGGCTCGACAATCCCAAGGGTTCGCCCTTCATCGTGGGGGAGGAGGGCCGGAAGTGGCTCAAAAAGGACCTCTCCAAGGTGAGCCCTGACACCCCGGTGATCGTCTTCACCCACTCTCCGCTCTACAAGATCTTCAAGCCCTGGAACTTCTGGACGGATGACGCCGAGAAGGTGCAGGCCATCCTGTCCCGCTTCAAGAAGGTCACCGTGATGCACGGCCACGTCCATCAAATTATCTACAACCAGATCGGGAACATCACTTTTTACGCCTTCCTGTCGACGGCTTGGCCCTGGCCTTATCCGCCCACTTACACCCAGAAGCCCAACAATTTCCCGAAGATCACCGTCATGATGAACCGCGCTGATCCTTTCCACGAACGAGATGGAACGGGCTGGTCCTGGGCCGAGGTGGCAGACGGCCGGGTCACGCACCATTACGAGCTCTGGGAGAACACCCCGCGGACCGTCTACTACGACGAAAAACTCGGCCACCCGGTAGACAAAGACTACCAGGATCCGGCCAAAAGGATTCCGCCACAATTCCACTATTAAGGAGGAGCATCATGAAGAGATATTTTGCCCTGCTTTTGATGTTAGCATTCTTCGCGGGAGGCAAGGCCCTGGCAGACGAATTCACCAAGGAGGATCTCAAAAAGTGGCACGAGGCCTTCATGAAGGTGGTCGAGGAGGGGGAAAAGCTCTTCCATTCTCCCACTCTGGGCAAGAACAAGGTCTCCTGTGATATGTGCCACCCCAACGCCGCCAACACCCATCCGGAGACTTACCCCAAGTTCCAGAAACAGCTCGGAAAGGTGGTCGGCCTGCGCGACATGATCAACTGGTGTATCCAGAACCCGCTTGAAGGTGAGCCCTTACCGCTGGATGACCCCCGGCTCATCGCCCTTGAGGCCTATATTACCTGGGAGAGAAGAGGGGTTCCCTTGGCCCCTGGCAAGCACTAGGAATTAGAGGGCGGGCCTTTCGAAGCCCGCCCTTACCATCTCATCAGGGCGCTGGCCCAGGTAAAACCGCCTCCAAAGGCCACCATGAGGACCAGGTCCCCGGGTTTAAGTCTTCCTTCCTGAACGGCTTCGGTAAGGGCAATGGGGATGCTTGCCGCAGAGGTGTTCCCGTATTTGTGAAGATTGATAAAGACTTTTTCCTCCGGGAGGCCAAGCCTTTCTCGCAAATACTCGATGATGCGAATGTTGGCCTGGTGTGGTACCACGAGGTCGATATCTGCGGGAGAAAGCCCGTTTTCTTCGAGGGCTTCGAGGGCCACGGCTTCCATGGCCCGCACGGCGTTTTTGAACACTTCTCTTCCCTGCATGCGAATGTAGTATTCTTCAAGCGGAAGTTCGTCTCCACAGGGAGGGTAAAGGGAGCCGCAGCCCTTTAAGGTGAGGAGATGCCAGAGGCTTCCGTCGGCGTGCAGATGGGCCGAAAGCAAGCCCCGCTCTTCGCTTGTGGCGCCGGTAACCACCGCTGCCCCTGCACCATCCCCGAAGAGTACGCAGGTGGTACGATCCTTCCAGTTCACCTTGCTTGAAAGGACCTCGCTCCCGATGACCAGGATTTTGCGTTTCCGGTCCACCCTCACGAACTGGTCTGCCACCGCCAGGCCGTAGATGAAGCCGGAGCAGGTGGCGGAAAGATCAAAGGCCCCGGCCCTGGTAGCGCCGAGTTCTTTCTGCACCAGGACCGCCACCGAGGGCATGAGGTAATCCGGGGTGAGGGTGCCCACGATGATGAGATCAAGCTCCTCCGGGGAGACCCCCGCCTGCTCCAGGGCAAGGCGGGCTGCTCTCACCGCCAGCTTGCTGTTTGATTCCCCCGGGCCTACGATGCGTCTTTCTTTGATCCCGGTGCGCTGGGTGATCCATTCGTCGGTGGTGTCCACCAGTTTTTCGAGATCCTGGTTGGTAAGACGGCGTGAGGGAAGGGCTGCTCCTAGACCAGCTATGAAAGCTCCAGTTTTCATCTCTCTTCGCCTGCTAAAGCGGTGGGCAAGTTTTCGAGGGCTTCAGCCAGGTTTTCGAGCACGTTTTCCTTCACAAAGCCAAGCGCTGTCCCCAGGGCGTTCTTGATGGCCCGGGCGTCGGAACGCCCGTGGCTTATGATCACCACTCCTTTGACACCCAGCAGGGGGGCGCCTCCTCGTTCCCGCCAATCAATGCGGGTTTTGAACTGTCTCAAGGCCTTTTTGGCAAAGGAGAAGCCAAGTTGAGCCAGGCGGTATTTCTGGATCTCCTGGGCCATCATGGACATCAGGGCCTCTGCCAGGCCCTCGGAGAGTTTGAGGCAGATGTTGCCCACAAAGCCGTCACAGACGATGACGTCCACGTCTCCCCGGTAGATGTCGCGCCCTTCGACGTTCCCTACGTAATTCAACCTGCTTTGGGAAAGGAGCTGGTGGGCCCTTTTGACGAGCGTGTTCCCCTTGCCCCCTTCCTCTCCGATGGAAAGAAGCCCCACTTTTGGAAGAGAAACACCCAGGATTTCGCGACAAAAGACCATCCCCATGTGGGCAAACTGGAGGAGATGGTGGGGCTTGCAATCCACATTGGCCCCGGAGTCGATCATCACGGCGTTGCCCTTCATGGTGGGCAGCACCGTGGCAATGGCCGGTCGCGAAACACCTTTCACCCGCCCGAGGACGAAAAGGGCCGTGGCCAAGACGGCTCCGGAGTTTCCCGCGCTCACCAAAGCATGGGCCTGCCCCTCTTTTACCAGGTCGAAGGCCTTGCGGATGGAAGAATCGTGCTTGCTGCGCAAAGCCCCGATAGGAGATTCGTCCATGGCGACGACCTGGCTGGCCGGGACGATTTCCAGACGCTTATATTTCTTGCGCTTCAGGAGAGGGATCAGGGCTTCGGGTTGCCCAACAAGATATATTCCAAGATCGGAAAATTCTTTTAAGGCTAAAAGAGCCCCTTCGATCGTGGCCTGGGGGGCAAAGTCACCCCCCATGGCGTCTAAGGCCACCCAGGTTGCCACGTTTTAAAGCTCCTCTTCCTCCGTAGTCAAAAAGACCTTCCCGCGGTAAGTCCCGCAAGAGGGACAGACGCGGTGCGGAAGTTTGGGAGATTTACACTTGGGGCAAACACTGATAGCAGGGGCGGTAAGGTGCTTGTGTGCCCTTCGCATCCCCCGGCGAGAACGAGAACCCTTTCTCTTGGGAACAGCCATTTTTGCGCCCTCCTTTCGCTCAAAACTAACCGGAAGAAACTACCAGTTTCTTGAGAATTGCAAAGGGGGAATCTTTAAGAGCCGGTTTGCACCCGCAACTCTTTTCGTTGAGATTCTGCCCGCAAACCGGGCAAAGCCCCTTGCAGGCCTCGTCGCAGAGTTTCCTCATGGGAACCGCCAGCAGTATTTCCTCTCTTACCACTTCATCGACCTCTACTGTGACACCGTCAAAAAAGATGACGTCCAGATCATCCTTCGTGAGGCGAACTTCTTCTTTCAGGCGCGAAAGAACCGCCCGCGGCTCCAGAAGGACGTTTATTCTTTCTGTTACCTTGAAGGGAAATTCTTTGAGGCATCTGTCGCAGGAAAGTACGATCTCAGTCTTTACCTCACCGGTAACTTTTACGTCTATTCCCCAGCGCTGAAGGTGTACCCTGGCCTGGATGGGGTGGGAGATGGGATAACAATCCCGGATGAGGTCCCCCTTTTCGTCGGCAAATTCTAGGGAAAGCCCTTCAGGTGGAATGTCTTCAAATTTGATTTTGAGTTCTTCTCTGTTCATGGCTTTTACTCGGTCTTGTTTTTGTCAGAGAGCAGGTTTTGGACCTGCTTTAAATGTACTGTAAACGTTCCCTAAGGGGAAGGTGTCGAGGGAGAAACTCTGGTTCGTCGGGAACCCGGGTCTTGTCCGACGGGGGTTTACCTGGCTCGCCAGTATTGTAATGGCATATCTTAAGAATGAAAAGACCTGCCGGGCACCCCTGTCTCAAGGGGCGAGACAGGGGTGCTTCCGGTGGGGGATGATTAGAACTGGTAACCTACGCCGATGATGAAGGCTTCGTCCACGCGGTCGTTACCCGGAGCCGGTGTATTGTCCCAATCCCAGTTGTACTGGACGGTGGCGGTGAACCCGTGCCGAAGGGGCATGCGAAAACCGGTGCGGCTGCGAATGGTGATGTCTTCCGTACTCTCAAGACCAATGGTCCCTTCATGGAAGTGAAAGAACTGGAGGAAGTCGTCCCACACGAAACGGTCGTAGTTCACGGCCCAACGGAAAGCCGCATAACTGTCGTCGGAACCCTTTTCATAATCCTCGTTCACATAGGATAAACCTGCTTCCAGAGACAGGTTGGTCTTGGGAGACTCCCATACCTGGTAGCCTAGCCCGATCCCGACGGAGGATCTGAGATTCAAGTCGGCCATGGTGTCTCTCTTGAAAACGGTGTTCACATAACCGTAAAGCTTTTTGCTGAAGAAATGATCATATTTGGCGTAGGCCAACCAGTTGTTGACCGTGGTCTCATCGTCGTCTTCTTCGCGGTTATACTCTCCCCCCACGGTGTAGCGGCTTTTTTCGGCGCGGGCCTGAATCTCTCCGTCTACTCTGTAAGTAGAGGTGTCCGTGTTGCCGGATCTTAGCGCAATCGCGACGTTTGTCCGTCCGTTCAGCTTCATCTCTCCCGGAAGGAGCTCGGGGTTTATAGCGGTGACTTCAGCGAGATCCATCTCCGGGGCTCCCAGGGAAGAAGCCGTTTCAATGATGACCTTGTTTCCTTTTGTGGGCTTCAAGGAACCTTTGATGACCATACCGTTTTTGAGGATTAGCGTGGCTGGTGCGTCTGTTTTGACGGATTTTATGCTGTGCCAGTCGATAGAGATGTTGCCGGCATAGCTGGTATTGAAAATGAGCTTTCCTTTTTCCATGGAAACTACTTTCCCCGTCAGTTTGTCACCATTTTTGAGAACGATTTCGTCAGCAAGGATTGTGTTGGCCATGCTTAATAGCATCACACATGCTACCAAGATGCACGTCATTAAGATTCTCTGGAGATTTTTCCTCATGTTTCCCTCCTTAGTTTGGTACGATTTTGTGGAAAGCTTGGAGATGCTGTTTGCCCCTCGTTCTCGACAGGATTGAGATACTATATTGTCTTTGAGTGCGTCAAGTAAAATGAAACTTCTAATGCCATCGTTCTGGATCAGCGTGCAGAATGTGCTGTCATTCGTTAGAGAAGATGATTGTCTGGAACTATGGCTAGAAATCTAGCCTGAAATAGCAAATGTGAGAATTTTTGTGTAATATCTGCTGTTCATATTTGCCATGCTTTACTGGCATTTATGCAAACCTTTCCGATTTCTTAAGA
>JAADDY010000106.1 GCA_013153725.1 Thermodesulfobacteriota bacterium | reverse complement strand
CCTCTTGCCCAAAAGGTCATCTACCACGACCGCCAAAACGAACGCGTGGAATACCGCGTGATCTATTACCACAAAAAGAGAGGCCGTTTGAGCACCACCTGGCAGGAGGTGCAGGGAGATTACATCTTCTGTTCGCCCGAAGGGGTGATATGAGGGTTTGCACTTTATAAAAAGTCTTGTGAGTGTTACCCGCGGGGTCTTCCCGGCCAACCAGAGATATCTGGCCTGCGATGTGGCCGAGAAGAGATCGGCCTCAAAATGACAGATATTGGATTTTGAAAAGCCAAGAAAGGAATGAGAAGAGGTCTTCAGAGTATGAGATAGCGTAAGCTGGGGAGCCCCGGCACTCCCCCTGGAGGCCTATGCGGCGGACCCCCTCGCCCCGCCGACGGAACTTTTTGCGTGCCGGGCCACGCTCAGCATCTCGCCGGGGGATTTTGCCATAGGCCTCTAAAAGTTATAAATACCACTTCTTAGATCCTGGGGCGAGGTAGTAAATTAAAAAGGTCTTCCGGAGTTGGCCGATTTTGACCAATTTTGAGCACCTTTAATAGGAGCAAAAGATCGCGTTGAGTCATTGGAAGAAAACCTCAAAGCTCTAGAGGAAACCAACAATGCTGAGCTCAAGATTAAGGTAGCTTGAGAAGAAAATTGAGACTGTCACAGCGACCGAAGATATTTGACTCCGGCGGATAATCCTTCGGGTCGTGGGCTGCCAGCACCCGAAGCCTTAAAGATTGACAGGGAGACGACTCCATCGTTAGGTTAGAAGCATGGGCATGCCGCTTCCCTACGATGTGGTGAAAGCTATCGAAGAGGCCGTTCCTGATCGGGAGAAGGCCGAGAAAGTGATCCGTGCCATTGAAGAGGGCCTGGGCGCTGTCCGGGAAGAGGCCAAGGCCCAGAAGGAAGTGGTCAAGGCCGAGCTTAAAGAGGAGCTCACTAAAGAGCTGGTGACCAAGGCGGATCTTGAAGCAGCTGTAGCCAGGCTTGAAGCTAAAGTTGAGGCCCGCTTTGTGCGCCTAGAGATCTGGCTCAAGGTCCTGGCTGGGATCATGCTTGCGGGCTTCACCCTCTTCAACCCTGGTTTCCACAAAGTCGTCAAAATCATCATAACCTCCATAGGGGCCTAGTCCGGGCCCCGAGACTTCCCTTTTTCAAATTTCATCGGAAGCACTGTCTTCTTTTCCCCTTGGGCCGTAGCTCAAGGGTGAGAGCGGCCGCCTTATAAGCGGTTGATCCGGGTTCGAACCCCGGCGGCCCCACCAGAAAGCGCTAGAAGGCCCTCTGAGCGATTTTTTTCTTCCGACCTATACCTGACCTGGTCTTGCCAGAGAAAGAAAAAAGCCCTCAGAGACCGTTTTAAGCGAAGGGGATGCTAAGCCTTTCCTTCTTTTCCACCGGGAGACGTCTTAGCCATTCCACAAGAGCCGGCCTGGGAATGATATAGAAAAGCTTCGAGTTCGCCAAACTTGATGGCTCGATAAATGGTCTGGGGTGGACCCTAAGGCAGAAGAGATTCCAAGTTGTCCACGGCTTTTGGTCAGCAAGGGCCGGTTGATACGCAGGGGCCTAATTAGGTGATGGGTGGTACCTTGGAGCCGTTGATATTATTGGCGCGCCCGGGAGGACTCGAACCTCCAGCCTTTGGATTCGAAGTCCAACGCTCTATCCAGTTGAGCTACGGGCGCACGACTCCATTCTAAACTTTCTGTACCTTTCTGCAAGCAGCGCTCCGGCGGAATCTGTGCTAAGTTTCTCTCTCCATGGAGTTCATAGACCTCAAGGCCCAGTATCGCACCTACCAGGATGAACTCGAAGAAGCGGCCCTGCGAGTCTTGAGGAGCGGGCGCTATATCCTCGGCCCGGAGGTCGAAGAGCTCGAAGAAAAACTTGCGGCATTCGTGGGAAGGCCGTATGCCCTTGGCGTCTCTTCGGGAACCGACGCCCTTCTCATCATCCTCAAGGCCCTTGGAATAGGGCCGGAAGAGGCGGTTTTGACCACCCCCTTCACCTTCGCCGCCACCGCCGAGGTGATCAAAAGGTGCGGGGCCCACCTCATCTTTGCCGACGTCTCAGAAAAAACCTTCACCCTTTCGCCGGAAACCGTGATCAAGGCGCTGGAGGAGGCCTCCCAGAAAGGTCTTTCCCCCAAAGCCATCCTGGCGGTGGGGCTCTTTGGGCTCCCGGCCTTCCTCCTGGAGCTTGAAGAGCTGGCCTCTTCGAAGGGGCTTTTCCTGATAGAAGATGCCTGCCAGTCTCTCGGAGCCCGGGCCAGGGGCCGGCCTTCGGGAAGTTTCGGGATCGCAGCGGCCACGTCGTTTTTCCCGGCCAAGCCGTTGGGCGGGTACGGTGACGGAGGGATGATCTTCACTTCCGAGGCCGAACTCTACGAAAAGATGAAGGCTCTGCGAGTACATGGGCAGACCGCGCGTTACGAGCACACCTATGTGGGGTTCAACGCCCGGCTGGACACACTTCAGGCTGCCCTTCTCCTGGTAAAGTTGAAACATTTCCCCGCGGAGATAGAAAAGAGGCAGGAGATAGCCAGGCGCTACCGGGAGGGCCTTAAGGGTCTTCCGATAGCTTTTCAGGAGGTCCCGGAGGATTGTCTTTCCGTTTACGCCCAGTTCACCCTTGTGGTGGAAGAAAGAGACGCTTTGCAGGCCTTTTTGCGGGAGCGCGGCATCCCCACCGCGGTCTACTACCCGAAACCCCTCCATCTCCAGCCGGCTTTTAGGGATCTCGGCTACCGGGAGGGGGATTTCCCCGTGGCGGAAAGCCTTGCCCGGCGGGTCATCTCTCTGCCGATGCATCCCTTTTTGGCCCCCCGCGAGCAGGATACCATCATCCAAGCCGTAAGGGGGTTCTATGGCGCCTGAAAACCTCATCCCCGAAGAAGTAAAGACCAGGGTGCACCTGGCCCTGCCCTTCGTGATGTTTGAAAAATATCTTCCCCGGGCCCTTGCGCTCGGCCTCAGCCTGGAAGTGGGGCTCGACCACCAGGCGCTTGACCTCTACCGCGCCAAAGATTTCAGGCAGAAGGCCTCTCTCCTCAAGCGCCACAGGATAAGGCTCACGGTCCACGCCCCCTTTTGCGATCTCTCTCCCGGGGCCTTCGATGGTCTGGTGCGCCGGGCAAGCATCAGGCGTTTGCAGGAGGCCCTGCGGGTGGCCCGTTATTTCCAGCCTGAAGTGGTGGTCTTCCACTCCGGCTACCACCCCGGATACCATCGGGAACGCCAGGAAGCCTGGGTCGAGCTTGCCAGGGAGGGGATCAGTTCGCTTCTTCCCCTGGCGGAGAAATGGGGCCTTCGGCTGGCCCTTGAAAACGTCTTCGAGCCCTCCCCAGCCCTTCTTACCCGTATCGTGGAAGAGCTCGACTCTCCTCTCTTGGGTTACTGTTTCGATGCCGGCCACGCCTTTGCCTTTGCGAAGACCTCCTGGGAGCCCTGGTTAGAGGCCTTTTACGGGCGGCTCTTCGAGATACACGTCCACGACAACGACGGCCGGTGGGACGATCATCTCCCCCCGGGGCGCGGGAAGATCCCCTTTGAGGAGATTTT
The DNA here is from genome assembly GCA_013153725.1 of Thermodesulfobacteriota bacterium. Classification (GTDB taxonomy): domain Bacteria; phylum Desulfobacterota; class Thermodesulfobacteria; order Thermodesulfobacteriales; family Thermodesulfatatoraceae; genus Thermodesulfatator. The sequence goes on along the minus strand of JAADDY010000106.1, from coordinate 2,705 downwards.
TAAGTTTCTGGCGCAGAGGGGCGTAAGGCCGGTGGTTACTTTCGAGGCCCACCGGGAGGAGGACGTTTTGCCGGGTTATCTCTATCTCGCGAAGCTCTTCTCCCAGATATCCTGGTAGAGGATCTCGTAGTCGCGGGCCATGCGGGCCGCGGAGAAGCGGCTTGCCACGATCTCTTCCGCCTTTTGGCCGAGCTCCCGGCGGAGGTTTTCGTCTTCGAGGAGTCTCTGTAACTTGCCGGCCAGGGCCCGGTGATCCTCCGGCGGGAAAAGAAGCCCCCCCTCTCCGTCTGAGGAGATGAGATCCGTAACGCCGTCGATAGCCGAGGCGATCACGGGCTTTCCCATTCCCATCGCCTCCATGAGGCAGCGGGGAATCCCTTCCAGACGGGAGGGAAGCACGAAGACGTCGAAGCCCCGCAGGAAGGCCAGCCGGTCTTTGCGAAAGCCGGTGAAATGCACCCGCTCCGAGAGACCGAGACTCCGGGCCTCGGCCTCAAGTTTTCCCCTCAAAGGGCCGTCCCCCACGATGAAAAGGTGAACTTTCCGGAAGGCTTCGTCTGCCAGGGCTTTCAAAAGGATGTCGAGGCCCTTGCGATGGATGAGCTGCCCGATGTAGCCGACCACGAAAAATCCCTGCTCCCTTATCCTCTCCACTTCCGGGGGGATTTCCTTCACGCTCCTGATTTCGTCGATGTCAACGGCGTTTTCGATGAGGGTGAGGCGTCTTTTGAGCCCCGGAAGCCTGCAAAGGCCCTGATAGAGCTCTTTTGAGAGGGGGGCCACACGGTCGAAGCCATAGAAGGCCAGGCGGTTGAGCGTTTCGTAGACCCAGAGCTTCGGGTCTGGCTCCTTGCTCCAGCCGTGGGGGGTGGAAAGAATCCTGGTGGGAAGCCCCCGGGTGGCCAGCCATCCCACCAGATCCTGCTTGTAGGCGTGGGTGTGGAGGATGTGAATTTCTCTTTCCTTGAGGAAGCGCCGCAGTTTCTTGACGGCTTCGAAGTTGAACTTCCCGTAGGCCTCGATCCGCACCGTCTCAAAGCCCAGGCGTTCCGCCTCCTTGAGCAGCGGGGCCTCGAGTTTGGGATCGTCGTAGATTACCCCCACGATGGTTTCCACCAGCGCCGGGTTGAGATACTTGATGAGGGCGAGTATCCAGCGCTCCGCTCCGTAAAGGCCCGTGGGGCTTCCGAGCTGGAGGACACGCAGCTTCACCGGTAAAACTCCTTTTCCCAGAGATGAAGGATCATGAGCCCCCAGAAGAAGACCCCCAGGTTGAGCTGACGGCGCAGGTGTTTGCGCCACAACTCCTGCACTTTGGGGCGCAGGAGATACCGCCAGAGGAGGGAATCTTTGTCTTCCAGGGCCTCATCCACAAAGGAGCGGCACTCTTTCCGGAGCCAGTCGGCTTCCGGTACGGCAAACCCTCTCTTGGCCGAGGAGATGATCTCTTCCGGGAAGAAGCGCTTGAGGGCCTCCCGCAGGAGCACCTTCCCCTTGCGCCCCTTCACTTTGAGCCTGAGGGGCAGGGTGGCGGCAAATTCCACGAGGCGATAGTCCAGAAGCGGGGCCCGGACCTCCAGGGCCACCGCCATGCTCATGCGATCCACCTTCACCAGGACGTCTTCCGGGAGATAGAAGTGAAGGTCCACGAACTGGGCCCGGCTTACCGGGTCAAGCTCCCTTGCGGCCTCGTAGAGGGGATAGACCTTTTCAAAGGGGCTGAAGCCGGCCAGTTCCTTCCAGAAGGCTGGGGCATAGATCTCCTCCCGGATTTCAGGCGGTAGCCAGACCAGGTCGCGATAGAAGGCCGCGGCGTCTGAGACGGAGAGATTCTGCCAGATGGTCTTGAGGCGCAAAGGCTTGGGGAGCCAGGGGGCCTGGGGATAGATCCGCCCCAGGAGTGCCAGGAGGCTCCCCCGCAGGGGAAGGGGGATCTTCTTGCGGAGTCTTGCCTCCCAGAGGTGTGGCAGATAGCGAAAGGTGTAGCCACCAAAGCTCTCGTCTCCCCCGTCCCCGGAAAGGGCCACGGTGACGTTCCGGCGGGCCATCTGGCAGACGTAAAAGGTGGGCACCGTGCTGGAATCTGCCAGGGGTTCGTCCAGGTGCCAGACCAGTTTGGGAAGGATCTTCGCGGCCTCTGGTTTGATCACGAATTCGCGGTGGTCGGTACCCAGGTGGGCGGCAAATCGGCGGGCAAGGGGGAGCTCGTTTTCTCCACCCTCAAAGCCGATGGCGTTGGTGAGGACGGGCCTTTCGAGGAGGGACTGCATCTGGGCCACCACCAGGGGGGAATCCACTCCCCCGGAGAGGAAGGCCCCCAGGGGGACCTCACTGATCAGCCTTTGAGCCACGGTCTGCGGAAAGAGCACAAAGAACCCCTCCAGGGCCTCTTCGAGGGACATCTCCTGGGGGCGGAATTCCGGTTGCCAGTAACGGAAGATCTTGAGCCCCTCTGCGGAGAAGATCCCCGCGTGTGCCGGGGGCAACTTCTCAAACCCTCGAAAGATGGTGAGGGGTGAGGGGACGTAGCCGAAGTTGAGATAGCAGTCCAGGGCCTCGGGGGAGATTTCTCTCTCCTCTCCCTCGAGGATGGCCTTGAGTTCCGAAGCGAAGACAAAGCGCTTTCCATCGGCCCGAAAGTAGAAGGGCTTTTTGCCCAGGCGATCCCGGGCAAAGAAGAGGCGCTTTCGCGGGGCGTCCCAGAT
>JAADDY010000042.1 GCA_013153725.1 Thermodesulfobacteriota bacterium | reverse complement strand
TCTCCGGGCTCATCACGCCGGAGACGGAGTTTTCCGAGACCTATCTCCTGGAGGTGGGGCGCGGCTGCGGGCGAGGCTGCCGGTTTTGCGCCGCGGGAATCCTCTATCGCCCCCCACGCCCCTGGCCGGAGGAGATCCTCGAAAAAGCGGTGGATCTCATCCCCGAAGGGGCCAAGGTGGGGCTCATCGGGCTTGAGTTTGCGGCCCCCGAGCGGATAGAGGCTCTGGCCCGCAAGCTCTTTGAAAAGGACTGCACCCTCACCTTTTCCTCTCTGAGGGCCGACACCCTCACCGAGAGTTTCGTGAAACTCCTTGCCAGGCAGCGCACCGCCACCATCGCTCCCGAAGCCGGCACCGAAAGACTTCGCCGTGTGATCAACAAAAACCTTGCGGAGGAAGACATCCTTTCGGCAGCCAAACTCCTGGCGCAGGCCGGCCTCAAAGCCCTCAAACTCTACTTCATGGTGGGGCTCCCCACCGAGACCCAGGAGGACCTCGAGGGCATCGTGAAACTCACCCGCAAGATCAAACACGTGCTCGACACCATCACCAAACCCCGGGGATACGTGGTGGAATTGAGGCTGAGTGTGGCCTCTTTCGTGCCCAAGCCTCACACACCCTTCCAATGGGCTCCCTTTGAGGAGGTAACAAGCCTCAAAAAGAAGCTCAAATGGCTCAAACGCGCCGTGGGCAAGATCCCCAACACTTACCTTTCGACGGATCTTCCCAAGTGGGCGCTGCTTCAGGCCCTCATCGCCCGGGGAGATCGGCGCCTGAAACCCTTTATCCTGGCCCTGGCTCAGGACGAAAATCTCAACCAGGCCCTCGCCAGACTCCCCGTGAACCCCGCCTTCATCCTAAATCGCGAGAGAGAAAGAGACGAAATCTTCCCCTGGGAGATCGTGGACCTGGGTGTGAAAAAGGATTTCCTCTGGGACGAATGGCAAAGGGCTCTCACTGGTAAAGCGAGCCCGGGGTGTTTGCTTGGAAAGTGCAAGCGCTGCGGGGCCTGTGGCTAGGCCTTCTTCACCCGGCGGCTTGCCTGAAGTTGAAGCACCTGCTGCCGAAAGACGTGTTGCACCAGCTTGTCCTGATCCGCCTCGGTAATCCAGATAAACTTGAAAGCCACGTCACATTCACTATCCGTACAATTCTCTACCCTCACGACTTCCCCAAAAGTCTTGAGAAAGAGCCACTCTGGAAGGAGCCCGAGATCGATCTCGTAGAGATCTCCCACCGCAGGCTCCTCTTCAAGCCTCACCCGAAGTCCTCCGGCGCTGAGATTGGCTTCCACTTCCTGAAATCCTTTGAGAAAGTCGTCTCCTAGGAGGTGGATCAAAATGCGATCGAGCTTCTGGTTGAGAATTTGCATGATGCCGGCGAGTTCGCGGTCCTTTTCGCGCAAACGCTTGAGATAAGACTCAAACTTGACCACCTCCCCTGGAGGGCGAATGGGATCGATCCAGGGTTTTTCCTTTCCTTCCCGGAAATTCTCCAGTTTCTTCTCGAATTCCTCTCTCTTGAGAGGCTTGAGTCGCAAAAGGATGTGGTCGTAGATGCGAATATGATGGCGTTTTTCCTCGCTCATTTGACCTCCTGTGGCAAGGGCTCTTGTTCTTTGGCTCCGGAAAAGGCCTCGCGGTACTCCAGAAGCGGAGTCTTTTGCTGCAAGAGGATGATCTCCACCCGCCGGTTGGCCGCCCGGTGTTCTTCCGTATCGTTGGGATAGAGAGGACGGCTTGGCCCATAGCCCACCGCTGCCAGCTGGCGAGGAAGCACGAACTTGTGTTGCAGGAAGAATTCCACCACCGTTACGGCACGCGCTGCCGACAACTCCCAGTTGGAACGATAACGCCCTCTCACAGGTATGTTGTCGGTGTGCCCGGCCACGACGATCTCACCGTCGAAGAGTTCGAGAACCTCCCCCACCTTGAAAAGCACCTGCTTCGCACGGGGAGTGAGTTCGGCACTGCCTTTGGGAAAGAGGAGATCATCCTTAAAGCGCAGGATGACCCGATCTTTCAAGCTCTCTATCTGGATCTCGCCCTTGATCATCTCGAGCTTGACAGCAGCCTTGATCCGCTCGAGGAGTTCTTCCACCGTAAACTTGGCGGGGAATTCCGTGGAGACCACGTCGATCCCCTTGGGGATCTCAAAGATCACCTCCTCGCGCTGAACACCAAAGGCGTCACGCAGGGAGCCTGCCACCTCTTTGAACCGGGCGACGTCCATCTCGGAGAAGGAAAGAAGGAGCACGAAGAAACACATCAGGAGCGACATGAGGTCGGAGAAGGTGGTCATCCATTTTGGAGCACCAGCCTCACACTTTTGTTTCTTCTCCGGACAGTTCTTTCCCATTAACCCTCTCCACCGCTTGCGGCCTCACGCTTCTTGGGCGGGAGGAAGGCCTTGAGGATCTCTTCCAGCACCCGGGGATTGAGACCTTTCTGGAGCCCGATGACCCCCTCGATAATGAGCCGGTAGTTGAGCTGTTCTTCCTGGGAGCGAAGGGCAAGCTTGTTGGCGATGGGCGTGAAAATGAGGTTTGCAAGCACCGCGCCGTAAAGGGTGGTGAGAAGAGCCACCGCCATGGAGGGACCGATGGACTTCGGATCGTCCATGCTTGAGAGCATCTGCACGAGACCGATGAGAGTACCGATCATGCCGAAGGCCGGAGCCAGATCAGCCATGGTCTTGAAAAGATTCTGCCCCATTTCGTGCCGCTCTGCGGTGAGAGCCACCTCCTTCGAGAGAACTTCTTCGATGAACTCCGCTTCGTGACCGTCCACACAGTACATGATGGCCTTCTTGAGGAAGGGATTCTTGACAGGCTGTTTCTCGAGCTTGAGAAGACCTTCACGACGGGCAATATTTGCCAGGGTGGTGAGCTCCTTGATGATCTCTTCCGGGGGCTCAAGCTTGTTGAAGAAGGCCTTCATGGCGATCTTGAAGGAGCCGATGACATCGGGCAGCGAAAAAGAAATAAAGGAGCCGGCGATCGTTCCGCCCACGACGACCAAAATCGAAGGAATGTTGATGAAGATTCCGAGGCTTCCGCCGACAAGGATAGAACCCAGCAGAAGAACGATACCCAGTACCAGGCCAACAACTGTTCCCAGATCCATAAAGACCCCGCCTTGCCTTTTGTTCTTTTAAGTTATCGGCAAAAGCGGGGGATCTATTGAAGTTAGAGGAGACCCTTCCGGGCGTAGTAACAGTCGGGGAGTTTTTTGTAGTAGTCCTGAAGGGGCCTTACGGTAAACTTGGCCTCCTTCAAGCGTTTGATGGCCTCCACCATGGCCTTGGCGCAGGAAATAGTCGTGGCGTAGGGGACATTCAGCTCCATGGCGTAACGCCGGATGAGATAGGCGTCCTCCCAGCTCACCTTTCCCTGGGCGGTGTTGATCACCAGGGAAAACTCTCCGTTCTTCAGGAGGTCGATGGCATTTGGGCGCACCTTGTCCGAAATCTTGGGAATAATTTCCACCTCGATCCCCGCGGCTTTAAGGACCTCCGCGGTGCCTTTGGTGGCCACGATCTTGAAACCGAGCTCCGCCAGGGCCTTGGCGATCTCCACCACGAGTGGTTTGTCCGAATCTTTCACGGAAATGAAGACCTTACCGGAAGTGGGGAGCTGCATCCCGGCGGCAAGCTGGGCCTTAGCGTAGGCCAGCCCGAAATCGAGATCTATGCCCATGACCTCACCGGTGGATTTCATCTCCGGCCCCAGAAGGACATCCACCCCTGGAAACCGTCTGAAGGGAAAAACGGCCTCCTTGACGGAAATATGCCGGGGCTCGATCTCCTTGGTGAAGCCGATTTCCTTGAGGCTCTTCCCCATCATGACCCAGGTGGCAAAACGTGCCAGGGGGACCCCGATGGCCTTGGAAACGAAAGGTATCGTTCGGGAAGCCCGCGGGTTCACCTCTAGGACGAAAAGCTCTTCGTCCTTGATGGCGTACTGGACGTTCATGAGACCCACCACGTTGAGCTCCCGCGCCAGGGCCCGGGTGGCCTCCTTGATCTCCTCGATCATCTTTCTGGAAATGCTGATGGGAGGGATCACACAGGCAGAATCCCCGGAGTGGATCCCCGCCTCCTCGATGTGTTCCATGATCCCGCCGATGACCGTTATCTCTCCGTCTGAGATGGCATCGACGTCCACCTCCACCGCCTGCTCCAGGAACTTGTCGATGAGAACGGGGTGTTCCGGATTCACCAGGGCCGCGGTGGCCATGTAGTGCCTGAGGCTCTCTTCGTCCCAGACGATCTGCATGGCCCGCCCGCCAAGCACATACGAGGGCCTCACGAGCACCGGGTAGCCGATCCTGCGGGCCACCTCCAGGGCCTCCTCCACGGTGAAGGCCGTGCCTGCAGGAGGTTTCTTGAGGCCAAGCTTGTCGAGAAGGGCGGTGAAACGCTCCCGATCCTCGGCGCGATCGATGCTGTCAGGAGAGGTCCCCAAAATCTTCACCCCTGCTTCTGCCAGAGGGACCGCCAGGTTGAGGGGAGTCTGGCCACCAAACTGAATGATCACCCCTTCGGGGTCCTCCTGCTCGTAAATGTGGAGCACGTCTTCGAGCGTCAGAGGCTCGAAATAGAGACGATCCGAGGTGTCGTAGTCGGTGGAGACAGTCTCGGGGTTGGAATTTACCATGATGGACTCCACCCCGAGCTCCCGCAGGCCGAAGGAGGCGTGCACGCAGCAGTAATCGAACTCTATCCCCTGACCGATGCGGTTTGGCCCGCCGCCAAGGATCATGACCTTGCGTTTCCTGGAGACCCGGGCCTCGTTTTCAACCTCGTAGCTCGAGTAGTAATAGGGGGTGTAAGCCTCAAACTCCGCGGCACAGGTATCCACCAACTTGTAGACGGGGCGTATCCCCTGGCCCTTCCGCTTTTGGGAGACCTCGGTCTCTTTCAGACCGGTCAGGAAGCCGATCTGCTTGTCTGAGAAACCGTAGCGCTTGATTTCGTAGAGTTTTTCCGCTGAATTGAGGGCATCCGGGGTGATTTCAGCTTCTTTTTCGATGATCTGGCGGATCTGCTCCAAAAACCAGGGGTCGATGTGAGAAAGCTCGTAAATTTCGGCGGTGGTGAAGCCTGCCTTGTAGGCCTCACGGATGTAGAAAATGCGTTCGCTATTGGGAATGCGAAGCTTCTCAACGATTACTTCCCGCGGGGGGAGCTTGCCCTGGTCCGAGGGGGACTTTCCGTCGGCCCCAAGCCCTGCCCGGCCGATCTCAAGCCCCCGCAGGGCCTTTTGGAGCGCTTCCTTGAAGGTGCGCCCGATGGCCATGGTCTCCCCCACCGAGCGCATGGAGGTGGTGAGCTCGTCTTTGGTCTCGGGGAACTTCTCGAAGGTGAAACGCGGAACCTTTACCACCACGTAATCTATGGTGGGCTCGAAGGAGGCCATGGTCTCCCGGGTGATATCGTTGGGGATCTCATCCAGGGTGTAGCCCACCGCGAGCTTGGCGGCGATCTTGGCGATGGGAAACCCCGTGGCCTTACTGGCCAGGGCCGAGGAACGGGAGACACGCGGGTTCATCTCGATGACGACCATCTCGCCCGTCTTGGGATGGATGGCGAACTGGACGTTTGATCCGCCGGTATCCACCCCGATTTCACGCATGATAGCGATGGCCGCGTCACGCATGCGCTGGTATTCGCGGTCGGTGAGCGTCTGGGCCGGAGCTACGGTGATGGAATCCCCGGTGTGGACCCCCATGGGATCGAAGTTTTCGATGGGGCAGATGATGACGACGTTGTCGTTCTTGTCGCGCATCACTTCGAGCTCAAACTCCTTCCAGCCCAGCACGCTTTCTTCGAGCATCACCTGGTGGATCAGGGATAGTTCGAGCCCCTGGGAGACTATCTCTTCGAGTTCCTCCCGGTTGTAAGCCACACCTCCGCCGGTGCCGCCGAGGGTGAAGCTCGGTCTTACGATGATGGGGTAGCCTATTCTCTCCGCGGCCTTGAGGGCCTCCCTGACGGAGGTCACGATCTCGCTCCGCGGCACTTTGAGCCCGATATTTTTCATGGCTTCGCGGAAAGCCTCCCGGTCTTCGGCCTTGCGGATGACCTCTGCGGAAGCCGCAATCATTTCCACCCCGTATTTTTCGAGCACCCCGCGGCGAGTAACTTCGAAGGCCACGTTAAGCCCGGTCTGGCCTCCCAAAGTGGGGAGCAAGGCGTCGGGACGCTCTTCCTTTATGATCTCCGCCACCACTTCCGGTGTAATCGGCTCCACGTAGGTACGATCCGCCATC
>JAADDY010000097.1 GCA_013153725.1 Thermodesulfobacteriota bacterium | reverse complement strand
GGCCGTTCTCCGTCGAGGTTGAAGAGTTTCCTCGTGAAATCCACCACCTGCTGACCGTCTCTGTGGTAACGGTTCTTGAGATAGATGATGGGATCGTGCAGGAGTTTGTTGACCAGAGATTTGGTAAGGACTTCGAGGGCCTCCTGGTCTTCCGGGGAAAGCTTCCCCTTGAGATGGGAGAGGGTCTTTTCGAGTTCACGCTTTCTTATTTCTTCGGCCTTTTGCCGCAGGGCCACGATGGTGGGGTAGACCTGCAATTGTTCGAGCCAGTTCTTGAACTTCAGGACCTCTTCTTCGATGATCCGTTCCGCCCTCAGGGCTTCTTTTTTGCGAAAAGAAAGATTCTCCTCCACCACGGCTTTTAAGTCGTCGATGTCGTAGAGAAACACGTTTTCGATCTCGTTGGCCGCCGGGTCGATGTCCCGCGGGACGGCGATGTCGATAAGGAAGATGGGGCGGAGTTTCCGAGGGCGCATGAGTTTTTTGATCTGTTCCGCGGTGAGGATGTAATGCGGGGCCCCGGTGGAGGAAATGACGATGTCTACTTCCAGGAGATAGTCTTCGATTTCTTCCAGAGAGATGGCCTCGCCCCGGAACTGTTTGGCAAGTTCCATGGCCCGGGAGAGGGTGCGGTTGGCCACGATGAGTTTTTCGACCCCCTGCGAGAGCAGATGCTGGGCGGCGAGCTCTGCCATCTCGCCGGCTCCGATGAGCATGGCCTGCTTGCCGGAAAGCTCACCGAAGATCTTTTTGGCAAGCTCCACCGCGGCGTAACTCACCGAGACGGCGTGGCTTCCGATCCCGGTCTCCGTGCGAATACGCTTGGCCACGGAGAAGGTCTTGTGAAGCAGACGATTTAAGATCACACCGGTGGCGCGGCGCTCGGAAGCCCGGCGGTAGGCTTCCTTCAACTGCCCCAGGATCTGGGGCTCGCCAAGGACCATGGAATCAAGCCCTGCCGCCACCCGGAAGAGATGGCGCACCGCTTCTTCGTTGCGAAGGTAGTAGAGATGTTCTTCGAAGAGCGAGACGGGAATATCGTTGGCCCGGCCCCAGGCCTCCTTGCACATCTCTATGGCAGCCTCGGGTTCTCGGCTCACAAAGAGGAGCTCCACCCGGTTGCAGGTGGAAAGAAACATGGCTTCCCGCACCGGGGGGATTTCGAGGAAGATGTTTACGGGCTCAAGGTCCTTCCCGGCGAAAGAAAGCTTCTCCCGCACCTCCACCGGGGCGGTGCGATGATTGAGCCCGATCAGGACGATATGGTCTTTAACCGTGCCATTCGACATAGGTGTGTGCTCCGGGGATGTAAAGGTTTACCACGAAAAAAGAGATGATCCAGGCCACGAAGCCTGCAATGGAGAGCCAGGCCGCTTTGCGCCCCCGCCAGCCCACCGCCAGCCTTTCGTGAAGAAGGGCGGCGTAGATGAACCACATGATGAGAGACCAGGTTTCTTTCGGATCCCAGCTCCAGTAGGAGCCCCAGGCCTTCTCCGCCCAGACGGCCCCGGTGATGATCCCCACTGTGAGAAGAGGGAAACCGATCTTTAGCGAAAGTTCGTTTATGCGATCGAGGACCTCGAGAGAGGGGAGACGTTTGAACCAGCCCCCCAGGCGTTTGCGTTTGATCTGTCTTTCCTGAATGAGATACATCACCCCACTTGCCGCCGCCAGGATAAAGAACCCGTAGGAAATAAGGGAGATGGCGGCGTGGATGGGGAGCCAGAGGCTCCGCAAGACCGGCGGGAGGGGAAGAATCTCTTTGGGGCAGAAGGAAGAGTAGAGCATGAGAAGAGTGGCGACAGGGGTTACGAAGGCCCCCAGGACGCGAGCCTGGCGAAATTTGCGATCTATCAGGATGTAGCTCAGCACAAGCCCCCAGCTCAAAAAAGAGGTGGCCTCAAAGAGATTGGTAAGAGGCGGATGGCCGGCCTCCCACCATCTGGTGGCGATACTCAGGGTGTGAAAGAAAAACCCCAGAAGCAGGGTGTAGAAGGCCCCTTTGGAGGCTTCGGGCTTAAGAGTGTAGAGGTAGACGAAAAAACCCACCGTGGCGATGGCGTAGACAATGAGAGCCAGCTTGAAAAAGAGGAGGTTCATGGCTCTAAAGTGCCACAAAACCGAAATCTTGTGAAGTTAAACCGCCAGGGCTTCGGTGATTTTCTGACGGAAGGCTTTGATGGTGGTGGCGTAGTCTTTGGTTCCAAAAATGGCCGAGCCTGCCACCAGGATCTCGGCCCCGGCTTTCACCACCTCGGCCACGGTTTCAAGGTTTATCCCGCCGTCGATCTCGATGGGGATATCAAGCCCGCGAGAGGCAAGAAGGGCCCTCAACTCTCTTACTTTGCGAAGGGCCGAGGGGATAAACTTCTGCCCTCCGAAGCCCGGGTTTACGCTCATGATGAGGACGTAGTCCACCTCTTCCAGGATGTAATCGAGCGCGGAGAGAGAGGTGGCAGGATTCAAGACCACGCCGGCCTTTTTTCCGAGCTCCTTTATGCGCGAGATGGTGCGGTGCAGATGGGGGCAGGTCTCCACGTGGACGGAGAGCCAGTCTGCCCCAGCTTTGGCGAAATCTTCTAGGAAGTCGTCCGGGTTGGTGATCATGAGGTGGACGTCGAAGGGAAGTGTGGTGACCGGCCGGATGGCCTTTACCACCGCAGGGCCGATGGTGAGATTGGGGACGAAATGGCCGTCCATGACGTCGATGTGGATGACATCGGCTCCGGCGGCCTCCACGGCCTCTATTTCGGCGGCCAGGCGCCCGAAATCTGCCGAAAGGATGGAAGGGGCAAGCTTAATCATGCTTGAACCTCGGAAAGAGGACGATTTTTTCCTTGGGTGTCTTCGTGGGCTGCTTGGGAGGCGTGGGAGGTTCAGGGGGTGTGTCGGGCTTGATGGGCAGGCGCTCGCGATATTGCTTTACCAGGAGATCCGGGATGGCAGTGGTGTACCAGATTACATTTGACCTTTGCATGACGATGTGTTCCAGCATGAGTGGTATGGGATGCCAGCCCTGGGCGTCGATGGCCACGATGGCAGGCCATTCGAGGTCGAAAAATTCGCGTTTTTCGAGTACGAAAGAAAGGGTTTCCATCCCGTGATGGTAACAGACGAGCCCCATGAGAAGACCACTGCCGGTCTGGAAAAGTACGGGCTCTTTTTTGGTGGCTTTTGGTAGCATGCCTTTAACATAAACAAAGACCGGGACCTTGCAACCGGCTGGAAGGGGGAGTGCTATGAAGCGGCTGTTAAGTCTTTTGTTTGTCCTCTGTCTCTTTTTGATAGCCTGTCAGAAGGAGAGGGTCTCTTCCTACGTCCGCTGGGTGGTGGATGGAGATACCATCGTTCTCAAGGACGGCACGAAGGTTCGCTACGCCAGTATCAATGCTCCGGAAATTCCTCACGGTAAGGAGCCGGGAGAGCCTTTTGGGAAAGAGGCCCTGCAGGAAAACATCAGGCTCGTCAAAGGTAAGAAGGTGGTTTTGGAGATTGCCGAGGAGCCTCGAGATCGGTTTGGAAGACTTCTGGCCTACGTTTTTTTACCGGACGGCACCTTTGTGCAGGAAGTTTTGGTAGCCAGGGGGCTGGCCTTTGCCTGCTACATGCCACCGAACGTCAAATATTATCCTTCTCTTCTCGAAGTCCAGCGGGAGGCCATGAGTGCTGGTCGCGGTCTCTGGGGCGGAAACTTCTTTCAGGGGGAGCCCTATTACCTTGGCAATAAACGTTCTCGACGCTTTCATCGCCCGTCATGCCCTGGAGGAAGAAATATCTCCCGGAGAAACCGGGTGGTCTTCAAAGACATGAAAAAGGCCTTTTATGAAGGCTATTGCCCCTGCAAGAAATGCAGGCCCTGGCCCGCCCCTTAAAAAATGGGATCCGATCCCTTTTTTGAGATGGGAGAGGCAAGAAATTAAAGAATTCGTGAGGAAGTAAAAGAACCCGGCCAAACTCCAAAATGGGATCTGATCCTATTTTTTGGCTGTTTTAAAAATGGCCAAATTTTATTAACTTTCAGGAAGTCAATCGAGGAGTCGAAAGGTGACGAGATGAGTGCCAGAGAAAAAGAGATCGAAGCCAAACTCAAAGAGCTGCGCCAGAAAATAGACGAAATAGACCGCACCATTCTTTCCTGCCTCAAGGAGCGCTATCAGATCGTCAAAGAGGTGGGGGCCCTCAAGCGCGAACTTGGGGTAAGTGTGCTCGACCTGGGGCGAGAAAGAGCGGTAATAGAGCGCATCTTGGTGGAGAACGCCGGGGCCTTTCCGGAAGAGGCCCTCAAGGCCATCTTTCTGGAGATAGTTCACACCTGCCGGAGTGCCCAGGAACCGCAGCGGGTGGCCTATCTCGGGCCGGAGGCCACTTTCAGCCACATGGCAGCCATCAAGTTCTTCGGCCACGCTGCAAGTTTTCATCCCCAGGAATCCGTTCTGGATGTTTTCGAAGAGACCGAGGCGGGCAGGGTGCGTTTCGGAGTGGTGCCCGTGGAAAATTCTATCGAGGGTACGGTTTCCACCACCCTCGACGCCTTCTCGGAATACAAGCTCAAGGTCTGCGGCGAGGTCTTTATCCCGATTTCTCACGATCTCCTGAACCAGACCGGGCGCAAGGAAGACATCAAAAAGGTCCTTTCCCATCCCCACGCGCTGGCGCAGTGTCGTCGCTGGCTCCGTAAAAATCTCCCCTCGGTACCGGTGGAAGAGGTCTCTTCCACAGCTTTTGCCGCCCGGTGGGCTGCGGTGGACCCTTCCGTGGCGGCCATTGCTAGCCCGCTTGCCGCGCGCACTTATCATCTCCAGGTGGTGGCCAAAAATATCGAAGACTTCCGCGGAAACGTGACCCGCTTCTGGGTGGTGGGCAGGGAGAGCCCCGCCCCCACAGGCCGGGACAAAACCTCCCTTTTCTTCAGTATCTCAGACCGCCCGGGTGCTCTTCACGAAGTGTTGAGCTGCTTTGCCAGGCGCGGCATAAATCTCTCCAAGATCGAAAGCCGCCCGGCCAAAAGTGAACCCTGGCGCTATTTCTTCTTTCTGGACTGCGAAGGACATGCCGATGAAGAGCCGGTGAAGTCCTGCCTGGCGGAACTGGAAAAGATATGTGTCAACCTGGAGTGGCTTGGGTCTTATCCTGTGGGGGAGGAATAAGACTCCGGGTCCTTCCCTTGAAGTCCTCTTGCTTTATATTTTTACCCACAAGTTGTGCGGGAGAGCTTTTGACACTTGGAGACGTGTTCGAACTCCAAGGGTTGGCTTTGCTAGATTTCCGTTTGAGGAGGTGAAAGATGCCCATCTATGAATATGAATGCGAGAAATGTGGCCGTCGTTACGAAGTCTGGCAAAAGATTACTGACCCCCCTCTTACCACTTGTGAGGCTTGTAAAGGCAGGCTCCAGAAGCTCGTCAGTCAGAGTTCCTTCATTTTGAAGGGTTCCGGCTGGTATGTGACGGATTACGCCCGGAAGGAGAAGAAATCCGAAAGCAAGGGAAGTTCCACCAAGTCTTCGTCTTCAGAATCCACCAGCAAGACTTCCTCTTCGAGCAAGGAATAAACTGAAGGGGGCTCAAGCCCCCTTCCCGCCTAAAGTTTTGGTAAATACTCCGGCTTACAGTTGAAGATGGCGTGAAATATGTTGCCCTTGAATTTTGGGTTTTCCGGGTAGAGCTTCTCCTCCAGGAACTTTTCCATTCTGACCCGCCTGGTTTCCGAGCTTATGGGGCAGGGGTTCTTGAAGACCGGCATATTCTCTCGCTCGGCAAAGGCGGAGATGAGCTTTTTGTCTACGAATATCAGCGGCCTGATGAGATGGATTTTGCCCTTAAACATCTCCTGCTTGGGTAGCATGGTAGAAAGCTCGCCGTGATAGCACATATTGAGAAAGAAGGTCACGATGAGGTCGTCTTTGTGGTGTCCGAAGGCGATTTTGTTGTATCCCTCTTTGCCTGCCAGGCGGAAAAGATGCTTGCGGCGATGCCAGGAACAGACGAAACACGGAGAGACCTTCTTCTCCTGGGCCTCGAGGGCCATCTTACCGTAATTCGTAGATTCCAGACGAAAAGGGACTTCGAGCTCCCGGCAGTATTTTTCAAGACGGGTGAGTTTTTCCCGGTGGTCGGCCTCGGTTTCAAACCCCATGTCGAGGTGCACGGCAAAGAGTTCCCAGCGGAAAGGGGTCTTGCGGCGCCATTCCGCCAGAAAACGCAGGAGTACCAGGCTATCCTCTCCGCCGGAGAGGGCAACGAGCACCCGGTCTCCTTCCTCGAGGAGTTCGTATCTATGGATGGCCCGGCCGATCAGCCGTTTGAGACGTGGATACGGGTTTCCCATGAGGTCTCGCATAAGGGGCAGGGCAAGATTTGGGCACCTTCCTGGTGCCACCGGTGAGGTTTCAGACACTTACCGGACGCCCCATGAAAAATGAGAGTGCCAGCCAGCCCAGGATCAATGCTATCCAGATCCACCAAGCGCGCATGGGCCAAACTTTACCCCACGGGTCGGAAATTTTCCAGAAGCGGTTTGGCCTTTCTCGAATTTGGGCTTAAATGAAGCTATGCCTTCTTTGGGTCCTCTCGAGCTGGACGAAGCCCAGTTCCGTGCCGCCTCTGGCCAGGGAAACGCCCTGGTGATTGCAGGCCCGGGAGCAGGAAAGACCCGTACCCTCCTTGCCCGCGCGATTTTCCTCATGGAGGAAGGCGTTCCGCCGGAAGATATCTTCCTCCTCACCTTCACCGTGAAGACGGCCTCTGAGCTTCGGGAGAGGCTTGAAGCCTTTGGAGTGCAAGGGGTGCGGGTGGACACCTTTCACGGCCTGGCCTACGAGATCTGCCGGCTGAAGGGGCTCTCTCCCCGGCTCCTTGATACTGAGGTGCAGGAAGAGATCTTCAAAGAAATTTTGCGCCGCAGAGGGCATCCGCTCCGCGGGGCGCGGAAGAAGTTTGAGCGCCTGCTGGCAGGGCCCCCCGACGAAGAGGGCCTCCTTTCCGCTTATCAGGAAGTTCTTGCGAGAGAAGACCTCTGGGATTTTCACCGCTTGCTCCGGGAGGCCTCTTCTGAAAACCCTCTTGGCCAAACTCCCTGCCATCTTCTCGTTGACGAATTCCAGGATCTGAACAAAGAACTCGTCTCCTTTCTCCTTTCCTTTGGGAAGGCCCGGTTTTTCCTGGTGGGAGATCCGGCCCAGGCCATTTACGGTTTTCGCGGGGCACATCCGGAGGTGGTGAAAGACTTTGTCAAAGCCCTTGAGGAGCCCACCGTCTTTTTTCTCCCCAAAAGCTACCGCGTGCCGGAGAAGATTCTTTCTTTTGCGAACAGACTCAGAGAAACACCCTTTGAGGTCCCTCCCCTTGAGGCCCAGAAGCCCGGGGGAGAGCTCCTGGCCTTCTCCTACGAAAGGCCGGAGCAGGAGGCCCGCGGGGTGGCCAAACAGGTGGAGGAACTCCTGGGCGGGCTTCAGATGGAGGCCTCAAAGCGCGGCCTCTCTCCGGGGGAGATCGCGGTGGTGGCGCGGGTGAGAAGGCTCCTTGAGCCCGTACGGGAAGCCCTGGCAGCCGCGGGTATTCCGCTGGAAGAGCCGTCTTCTCTCGCCGAGGCCCATCTGGCGCATCTTGAGCGGGTCATTTCCCAGGCCAAGGATCTCGCAGATTTAAAAAGACTCCTGGCCACCGAAGAGGCCCTTCCGGAAGTTTCTTTCCTGCTTTCACGGAGCCGGGATCTCGAAGACTTTCGGGCCCGGTGGCACCTTTTGCGGCTCCAGGCCACGGTCCTTCTCAAGCGAAGCGGGGTGGCCCTCCTTACCATCCACGAGACCAAAGGACTCGAATTCAAGGCCGTCTTCCTCGTGGGGGCGGAGGAGGGGCTCTTGCCCTTCAAGCTGCTTTCGGATTTTTCTCCTTCGGAAGAAAAAAGACTCGCCTACGTGGCCGTTACCCGGGCCGAGGCCGTCTTTCGGGCCACTTACTCCCGGCGTCGTACCCTTTTCGGAAAGAGACTTCCCGGGAAAATAAGCCCCTTCTTTTCTTCTCTGCCAATGGCAGAGATCTCTCCCAGGAGGAAACCTCACCGCCCTCGCCAGGGAAGCCTTTTCTAGATTGTTGCTCCGGGCTTCCCTGGCTGTTGGATTTTTTTTACAAGATAAGACGCGAGATGGCGATCCCGACCCCCGAGCGAAGCGAGGGACCTAGGATTGCTTCGTCGCTTCGCTCCTCGCAATGACAGTGTTCGCAACGACTTTCAACAAGTTTCATGCTTTTGGTAATAATTCTTGCCATTTTGGGCGGGAAAGATTTACTAAACCTAAATGCCGGAGAGGAGGTTTTGTTATGTCTGAGATTCGGATGACTACTGAGACCCGCACCGATTATGAATGTGAGGCCACCGGGCTTCCGGCGGAGCGCTGGGGAGAGGCGGTCTTCAAGATCGGAGACGAGGAGCTTGTAATCGAGGTGAGTGTGGAGAAGACCGGGGTGATCGTGGGAATCATGGCGGGAGAAGTGGCCTGGAAGGGCACCCTCGAAGGGTTCAAGAAGCTCCTCAAAGGGGAACTCAAGTAAAGCTGTTTGCGCCTTCGAGCCTTGACGATTATGCTTTCGCCTAGCCCAAGCGAGGAGGGTTGACGTGAGCGAGGAAAGCCAGGTCCTTAAGGCGCGGCGAGCCAAGGCCGAAGAGCTCGAATCTCAAGGGGTGCCGCTTTTCCCAAATGATTTCAGGCCCGAAGACAAGGCCGGCGCCATCAAGGAGATCTTTGCCAATTACAGCAACGAAGAGCTGGCGAAGATCCCGGCCAGCTTTCGGGTTGCCGGCCGCCTCATGGCCCGGCGCGATTTCGGAAAGGCGATCTTTGCCCATATCCAGGACGAGACCGGGCGTATCCAGATCTTTCTCAAGAAGGACGAACTCGGGCCGGAGAAGTTCAAGCTCTTCAAGAAATACTTCGATCTTGGCGACATCATCGGGGTGGAGGGCCCGCTTTTCCGTACCAAGACCGGAGAGCTCACCATCCTCGCCAAAGAGGTGGTTCTGGTCACCAAGGCCCTTCGGCCTCTTCCTGAGAAATATCACGGCCTTCAGGACGTCGAACTTCGCTACCGGCGGCGCTATCTCGACCTCATCATGAACGAGCGGGTGAGGGAGATCTTCCGCACCCGGACCCGCATCGTCCACTACTTCAGGAACTATTTCTCTTCTCAGGGGTTCCTGGAGGTGGAGACCCCCATGATGCAGCCCATTCCCGGAGGGGCTACGGCCCGGCCCTTCAAGACCTTCCACCACGCGCTTGAGCGGGAACTCTACCTCCGTATCGCCCCGGAGCTCTATCTCAAGCGGCTCCTGGTGGGGGGCTTTGAGCGGGTCTTTGAGCTTAACCGCAACTTCCGAAACGAAGGCATCTCGGTGCAACACAACCCCGAATTCACCATGCTCGAATTTTACGAGGCTTACGCCACCTACGAAGATCTCATGCTGCGCACCGAGGAAATATTCGTGGGTCTTGCCCGGGAGCTCACCGGTGACACGAAGATCGTCTACCAGGGTCAGGAGATCGACTTCACTCCTCCGTGGCCGCGCATTCCCTTCAAGCAGGCCCTTCTTGAGATCGGGGGCGTACCGGAAGAGGTGCTCTCCTCCAGGGAGAAGATCCTTGCCTTTGCCAAGGAGCGCGATATTAAAGTCGACCCGCGGGAGCAGGTCCTGGGGAAACTCTGGGCCAAGCTCTTTGACGCCCTGGTGGAACCAAAACTCGTCCAGCCCACGTTCATCATCGCCTTTCCGGTGGACATCTCCCCGCTTGCCAGACGCAACGAAAAGGACCCCACGGTGGCGGATCGTTTCGAACTCTTCATTGCCGGGCGCGAGATCGCAAACGCCTTCTCCGAGCTCAATGATCCGCGAGATCAGCGGGTCCGTTTCGAAGAGCAACTCCGGAAACGCCTCGAAGACGATCCCGAAATTCATCCGGAAATCGACGAAGATTTCATCCGGGCCCTGGAGTACGGGATGCCGCCGGCGGCAGGGGAGGGCATCGGGATCGATCGCGTGGTAATGCTCTTTACGGATTCGCCTTCCATCCGGGAGGTGATCCTCTTTCCACACCTTCGACCAGAGCAGAAATGATCAAACGCTTCGAGTGGTTTGTAGCCCTAAGATATCTGCTTTCGGGAAAACGCCACCGCTTCACCTCTTTTATCTCCGTGATGGCGGTGGTGGGGGTGGCCATAGGGGTGTGCGCCCTCATCGTGGTCATCGCGGTCATGGCGGGCTTTCAAAAGGAGTTGCGCGACCGGCTCCTGGGTGTGAATTCCCATCTCATCGTGCAGAGGCTTGGGGGCCCGCTTCTCGAATATGAAGAACTCGCCAGCAAGATTGAAAGCCTTCGCCTCCCGAAAAAGGGAATAAGTGGTCTTCTGGCGCGCCTTAAAGGCGAGGGGGAGGTCAGGGTGGAAGGGGTCCTTCCGTGTGTGGTTCTTCAGGGGCTTTTGTCTTCCGGGGAAGGGCAGGCAGGGGTGATGGTTCGCGGTGTCCCGGGGAAGACGGCTCTCAAGATCTTTACCAGCGTCAAGCTTAAAAATGGGAGTTTCCTCTCCCTTGAGGGAGACGCCCCCCATATCATCCTGGGATGGCGGCTCGCCAAAACTCTCGGTGTGAAACCCGGCGACCGGGTCAAACTCATCCTTCCCGATGGCAGGGTCACGGTGCTGGGGCTTCTTCCCAAGATCAGGACCCTCACGGTGGTCGGAATCTTTGAGACCGGCCTTTACGAATTCGACGCCACGCTCGCCTTCACTCCTCTCAAGCTGGCTCAGGGGCTCGCCGGTACCAGAGGGGTGACGCATCTTGAAGTGCGTCTGAACGATCCTTTCTATGCCGGGGAATTTGCTACCATGCTTTCGAAGCAGCTCGGTTTTCCCTACTGGGTGGTGGACTGGCGCCGCATGAATGCGAGCCTCTTCTCGGCCTTGAAGCTTGAGAAAGCCGCCATGTTCGTCATCCTGACCCTCATCGTCCTGGTGGCGGCCTTCAACATCGTGGCGGCCCTTATCATGCTGGTGGGGGAGAAGCGCTCCGATATCGCTATCCTTAAGTCCATGGGGGCTTCCGACCGCTCCATCCTGCGCATCTTCATCCTGACGGGCTTCCTGCTCGGGTCTTCGGGGATGTTCCTGGGGGTGTTGGGAGGGCTTTTTCTCTGTTTCCTGATCGCCAGATACCCCATCGTGAAGCTTCCAAGCGACGTCTACTACGTGGATCATCTTCCGGTGCTGGTGCAGGCGTTCGACGTGACTTTGATTGCCTTTGCGGCCCTGGTGCTGGCCCTCCTTGCCACGATCTATCCGGCCAGACAGGCGGCCAAGCTTCCTCCGGCTGAGGTCCTGCGTTATGGCTAACTGGGCCATTTCCGTGGAAGACCTGTACAAGGTGTACGGCCGCGGTGCCCAGCGGGTGGAGGTCCTGAAAGGGGCCTCTTTTCAGGTGGCGGCCGGGGAACGGGTGGCCATCGTGGGAGCTTCGGGAGTTGGGAAGACCACCCTTTTACACATCATGGGCACCCTTGACCGCCCCACCAGGGGCAAGGTCTTTCACTTCGGGGTGGACGTCTTTTCCCTGGCCGATGAGGAACTTTCCCGTTTTCGCAATCAGAAACTCGGTTTTATCTTCCAGTTCCACCATTTGCTTCCGGAGTTCAACGCTTTAGAGAACGTCATGCTTCCGGCTCTCATTGCCGGAAAGCCACCTTCCGAGGCTCGGGAAGCCGCCGAGGAGGTGCTCTCCAAGGTGGGGCTTTCCCACCGCCTCACCCACCGCACCGGGGAACTTTCCGGAGGTGAGAGACAAAGGGTGGCCATTGCCCGGGCACTGGTGATGAATCCGCCGGTGATTCTCGCGGACGAACCCACCGGTAACCTCGACGTGCGCACGGCGCAGGAGGTGGCGGATCTCCTTTTGCAGATTAACGAAACCTATGCTACCACCTTGGTGGTCGTGACGCACAATCCGGAGCTTGCCGCCCGGATGGAGCGCGTTTTCGGTCTTTGTGACGGTAAGGTGATCGAATTACCAAAGGACAAACCGTGGCCATGGATGGTTTCCGAAAGCTAATCTGGGCTAGCTTAACAATTTTGCTCCTGATGTGCGGAGTAGCCCGGGCCGCGCTGGTGCGGGAGGCCCCGGTCCTCATCTTGCCGCTTAAGATTCACGCCCCTCGCTGGGAGAAAAAGCCTCTTGAGGATCTCCAAGCCTCTCTGGCCTTCTGGCTCAAGAGAGAAGGCCTGCGTGTCCTTCCGGAGGAGAAGGCCCGGGAGGTTCTGGGCAGGGTCCCTTCAGAACCCACCGAAAAAGAAGTCCGAAAGCTCTGCCAGGAGCTCGGTCTCAAGGCCGTTGTCTGGGGCTCGGCGACGGTCTTTGCCGGGAAGGTGAGTCTCGACCTCACAATGGCGGATTGTGAGGGAGAATACACCCGGCGCCTGTATGTGACAGGCTCGCTTGACGATCTTGCAAGCTTCAAGGAAGAAGCGGGAAAGCGCTTGGCCCGCGCGGTGTTGGCCCAGGAGCTCGTGGCCGAAGTGCGGGTCAAGGGAAACGTTCGCATGGACGAAGAAGCCATCCTCGCCGTAACCTCCCTCAAGCCCGGCGATCCCTTCGACCCGCGCAAGTTGAGGGAAGACCTCAAAGCCATCTTCAAGCTCGGTTATTTCGACGACGTGCGGGCCGACGTCGAGGAAGGCCCCGAAGGTCTGGTGGTTACCTACATCGTGCGGGAAAAACCGGTGGTCAAGAGGATCGTCTACGAAGGTAACAAGGCCATCAAGGAAGGAGATCTCCAGAAGATCACGGAGCTCAAACCTTACACTATCCTGAACCTCAACAAGATCAACGAAGCCGCCGAGAAGATAGAGCTTCTCTACAGGGAAAGGGGCTACTACGACGCCAAGGTCGAGCCCGTGGTGAAGATGTTGAACCCTCGTGAAGCCAAGGTGATCTTCAAGATCAAGGAAGGCAACAAGGCTTACATCAAGAAGATCGAGTTCGAGGGCAACAAGGCGTTTTCCGACAAGGAACTCAAAAAACTCCTCGAGATCAGTGAGAAAACCTCGCTTTCCTGGGTCAAGAAGATCAAGACCTACGTTACCGGTGGGGTGGAGCCCGGAACTTACAGTTACGGAGGACTTTATCGCAGCCTCGGAAAGATCGTTACCTATTATCAGAACCACGGCTACATAGACGTAAGAGTGGGCGAGCCTCGCATCAAGCGTCAGGGAGAGTGGATCTACATCACCATCCCCATCGAAGAGGGGCCGCGCTACAGGATAGGGCGCATTGATATCAAGCAGGATCTCTTCAAGGACAAAAACTTTCTCCTCAAACAGCTGGAGCTTCCGAAGAAGAAGTACTTCAACCGCGAGGCCCTGCGCCGCGACATCATGAAGCTCACCGATCTCTTTGCAGACAAGGGTTACGCTTACGCCAAGGTGGAACCGGTGATCAAAAAGGACGAAAAGAACCACGTGGTGGACATCACCTTCGTGGTGGACAAGGGTCCCCTCGTCTACGTGAATCGTATCGAAATCACCGGAAACACCCGCACGCGAGACAAGGTCATCCGGAGAGAGCTTCTGGTGGTGGAGCAGCGCCCCTTTTCTGCCAGCAGGCTCAAAAAGAGCGAAGGGCGTCTGCGGCGGCTCGGCTACTTCGATGACGTGAGCATTTCCACGGAGAAGGGCGTCAAGGAAGACCAGATGGACATCCACGTGAAAGTGAAGGAGCGCCCCACGGGTTCTTTCAGCATCGGTGCCGGTTACAGCTCTGTGGACAAGGTGATTCTCATGGGTGAGATCTCCCAGCGCAACCTCTTCGGCAAGGGGCAGATCCTTTCCTTCCAGGGGCTTTTTGGGGCCCGCACCACCCGCTATTCTCTCTCCTTCACCGAGCCATACTTCCGGGATTCGAGACTTTCCCTGGGGCTCAACCTTTACGATTGGGAACGCGAATACGACGACTACACGAGAAACAGCCAGGGGTTCGGTATCCGTTTTGGCTACCTTCTGACCCCCAACACCAGGGTCTTCTTCGGCTACCGTTACGACGACTCCGACCTTACGGATTACTATTACTACACCTCGGAAATCATTCGTGAATCTGCCGATATCCACATCACGAGCTCCATCGAACTCGGTTTCAATCGCGACACGAGGAACCACTTTTTTGACCCCACCCGGGGCACGAATCTCAACGTGGTTTACGAACACGCCGGCGGTTTCCTGGGAGGAGATAGCGCTTTTGAAAAGATTACCGCTACGGGAAGCGTATACTTCCCCACGGTGGGTGATTTCGTTGGCCACGTGCGCGTGGGCGTGGGCTACGTGACCGAAGGTAAGGGAGGAAAACTCCCGGTGTACGAGAAGTTCTACCTGGGTGGGATAGATTCCGTCCGGGGTTATCGCTTTGGCGACATCAGCCCCAAAGATCCCAAGACGGGTGAACGGATTGGTGGTGAAAGGATGGCCTTCGTGCAGGCCGAAGCCATCTTCCCCCTTGTCAAGAGCATGGGGCTCAAAGGGGTGGTCTTTTTCGACATGGGAAACGTCTGGGGCGAAGACGTGGGCTATCGTTTCTCCGACGTCCGCAAGTCCGTGGGGCTCGGGATAAGATGGCTCTCTCCCATGGGGCCGCTTCGCATCGAATGGGGCTATAACATCGATGCGCAATCTGACGAGGACAAAAGTAACTGGAACTTCCGCATGGGGGGCCAGTTCTAACCCGAATCCTTCATTCCTTCCTTTGCTTGACACCTGAAATTGAATTGCGCTAGCCTCTTTTTGCGGAGAGGTTGAAAGGCCTTTCCGTGCAACTAATCGCTGAGGAGGGCCTATGGAGACCGCGAAAATTCGCAATTTTGTCTTTTTGTCTCAAAGTGGGGCCGGTAAAACCTCCCTGGCCGAAGCCATGCTTTACCTTTCCGGTAAGACCAAAAAGCTTGGCCGTGTGGATGATGGCTCTTCCATTCTTGACTTTGAGCCCGAGGAGCAAAACCGCAAAATTACCATTTCCACCGCCTGCCACCATTTTCCGTGGAAGAAACACGAGGTCTTTTTCTTGGACCCTCCCGGAGACGACAACTTTAACGCCGAAGCCAAACTTGCGGCCTGGGCGGCGGACAACGCCCTCTTGGTGGTAGAGGCTACGGACCCGGTAAAAGTTCAGATGGAAAAAGTCTTTTCCTTTGTGAAGGAATTCGGCCTCCCCTGTGCCGCTTTTGTCAACAAGCTCGACCGCGAATACGCCGATTTCGAGAAGGCCGTTGCCACGCTTGAAGAAAGGCTCGGCATCCGCCCGGTGCCCGTGGCCTACCCCATCGGCAAAGAAGAAGACCTCTCCGGCGTGGTGAACCTCATCACCATGAAGGCGTATACCTTTGAGGATGGGAAGCCCAAGAGTGTCGATATCCCGGCAGACATCGCCGACCGGGTGGAAGAATTGCGGGCCAATCTCATCGAGTTCGCCGCTGAAAGTGACGACGAACTCCTGGAGAAGTTCCTTGAGGAGGGGGAACTCACCGAGGAAGAGATCGTAAGGGGTCTCAAGAGGGGTATCCTTGAGGGCCGCTTTGTGCCGGTTTCCTGTGGCTCGGTGGCCAAACTCATCGGTATCCAGCCCCTGATGGATCTCATCGTTGACTTTCTGCCCTCACCCCTGGAGCGCGGCCCGCGCGTTGGCAAAAATTTGAAAGACGAAGAGGAGACCCGCGAGCCCAGGGAAGATGCCCCGGTTTCTCTCATCGTTTTCAAGACTTTCATGGACCCTTACGCGGGGAGGCTTTCTTTCTGCCGGGTGGTGTCGGGCTCTCTTCCGGAGGAAGGTGTACTCTTCAACCCCATACGGGATACCAAAGAAAAATACGCCCATCTTGCCATCCCCGAGGGCAAAGAACACAAGCCCTGCGCCAAGGCGATTCCCGGGATGATCTGCGTCATCCCGAAGCTTTCGGAGACGAAGACTGGAGACACCCTCTGCGATCCGGAGGCCCCTGTCATCTTCCCCATGCCCACGCTTCCGCACGCGGTACTCACTTACGCCCTGCACCCCAAGAGCCGCAGCGACGAAGAGAAGATCGGCGCGGCCCTTTCCAAACTTCAGGAGGAAGATCCCAGCCTTGTCATCACCCGCGACGAAGAGAGTCGCGAAATCTTGCTCTCCGGCCTGGGGCAGATCCACATCGAAGCCACCATCGAGAAGCTCTCCCGCAAGTACGCTGTGAACGTGGATCTTTCTCTGCCAAAGATCCCCTACCGAGAAACCATCAAGAAACCAAAAGAGGGTGTCATTTACCGCCACAAGAAGCAGACCGGTGGCCGTGGTCAGTTTGCCGAGGTGCACTTCAACATCTACCCCCTTCCGCGCGGAGGAGGCTTTGAGTTTGTGGAGACCCTGGTGGGTATGAACGTGCCGCGCAACTTTGTCCCTGCGGTGGAGAAGGGGGTGCGTCAAGCCCTAGAGAAAGGGCCTCTGGCAGGCTTTCCGGTGGTGGACGTAAAAGTCCAGTTCTACGATGGCAAGAGCCACGAAGTCGATTCCTCAGATATGGCCTTCATGATTGCGGCCTCACAGTGCTTCAAGAAGGGCGTACAGGAGTGCCAGCCCATCCTCCTTGAGCCCATTATGGAGCTTGAAATCGAAGTGCCCGAAGACGTGATGGGAGACGTGATCGGCGATATAAACGCCCGGCGAGGCAAGGTCCTGGGAATGGAACCCAAAGGGAAGATCCAGGTCATCAAGGCCCACGTTCCCCTGGCAGAAGTTCAGCGTTATGCCCTGGATCTCAACGCCATTACCGGCGGGCGGGGCACCTTCCGGATGAAATTTTCTCACTACGAGGAAGTGCCTCCTCAGGTCGCTGAAAAGATTATCTCCGAAGTCAAGAGCCAGGAGGAAGCGGAGAAAAAGTAATGGAATTCACGGCCGGGGTGCTTACCCTTTCTGATAAGGGGGCCTTGGGAGAGAGGGAGGACCTTTGCGGGCCTCTTATCAAGGAATCCCTCACGAAGGCGGGTTTTCAGGTTCTGGCTTACCGGATCTTGCCAGACGAATACGAGGAAATCCTGGTGGTACTGGTGGACTGGGTGGATCGCAAAATGCTTGACCTCATCATCACTACCGGGGGGACGGGTCTTTCTCCCAGAGACGTTACCCCAGAGGCCACCCGTGCGGCCATCGAAAGGGAGGTTCCCGGAATAGCCGAAGCCATTCGAGCTGAAGGTCGCAAACACACTCCCTTTGCCATGCTCACCCGCGGTGTGGCGGGTATCAGAAAAGAGAGCCTTATCATCAACCTGCCCGGGAGCCCAAAGGCGGTAAAGGAATCCCTGGAGGTGATTCTGCCGGTTCTCAAGCATGCCCTTGAAAAAATAAAAGGAAGCACCAAAGAGTGTGCTCGTAAGGAATAAGGAGGGGGAAATGAACGTCAAGATAGAAAAGATTGGCGTAGGTCTCGACGGTTCCACTTCGAGTTACAGGGCCCTGAAAGAGGTCCTCGATCTGGCCAAAAAGCTGGGAGCGGAGATCGTTGGTATCCATGTTTTGCCTATCCCCGTGGATTTGGCAGAACTGGGAGCCGCGGTGATAGAGCTTGAAGCCGAATTGCGCAAGGAAGCCGAGGCTATTCTGGCCCGCGGAGAGGAAGAAGCTCAAAAAGCAGGTGTTCCGTATAAGGGTGTCATCTTGGAAGGGGAAATAGCCGAAAGCATCGCTTCCTACGCCGAAAGAGAGAACCTTGATCTTTTGGCCGTGGGCTATCAGGGTAAATCCAAGATTTCAGAATTGATTATCGGAAGTGTAACTTCGAAGCTTCTCGGAATTTCGAAAGTTCCGCTTTTAGTAATAAAATAATTTCGCAAAAAGTTCGCAAATAGAGCTAGTTTCCGTGGTGTGTTTCCGATGGTTTGTCTGACGGAAAATTTCTGTTAATGTGCCCGGAGAAACGAATACCATGATTGGCTAATGCCGATAAAAGGTTTAAATTGGCAGCCAAAGGTTCTGAATCAATAAAAAAAGAGGCTAGAAATGGGGTCCGAAAAGGAAGAGATTCAAGAGTTGCCACCGGTAACGTTTAGTATGTTCATTCTTTCCTTGAATACTTCGGCGCTGGTACACCTAGGGCAGATTCCCGACCCCCAAACAAACGAAAAAAAGAAGGATCTTGCTCTTGCTCGCCAAACCATAGACATTCTGGACATGCTTCGAGAAAAGACCAGAGGGAACCTCACCAAAGAGGAAGAAAAACTCCTTGAGAGTATCCTTTACGAATTGAGATTGCTTTATCTCAAAGCAAGTGGCGGCTAAACTTCTGGCTCCGGCCAAGATCAACCTGGGGCTCCGCGTTCTTTCCAGGCGGGCAGACGGCTACCACGAGTTATATACCATCTTCCAGAAGGTTACCCTTTTTGACAGATTAGAGGTTCGCTGGCGAAAAGACACCGAGATAACGATTGAGGTTTTAGGAGAGAGGGTTCCAGGCGATGCCAGCAATCTCTGCGTGAAAGCAGCCCTGGCTTATCGTCAGAGGAGCAAGTTGAGGTTCGGGCTGGATTTGCGTCTCTTGAAGGAGATTCCGGTAGGCGCCGGTCTTGGCGGCGGAAGCAGCGACGCGGCTTCTCTTCTCCTTTTTTTGGAACGCCATTTTGGGGCCCTCGGGGAGGAAGGATTGTTCGCCTTGGGGAAATCTCTGGGTGCTGACGTTTGTTTTTTCCTCTCTCCTTACAGTACCGCCCTTGGTAGAGGGATAGGCGAAGAGCTCTTTCCCTGGCCCACTCACCCGGCCTGGTATGTGATCTTGAGCCCCCCTATTACTATTTCGACGGCCTGGGCCTATCAAAATTTGAGGTTGACAACTCCGTCGGAACCCCCTAATTATGAGCCGGGCCAGCCCTTGTGGGAGCAGGGGCTGGTTAATGATTTTGAACCCTTGATCTTGGAGTGTTACCCCGCGCTTCAAGAGCGGAAAGAGGCCCTTCTTGAGCGTGGGGCGAAGCTGGCCTTGCTTTCTGGTAGCGGGGCAAGCCTTTTCGGGGTGTTTGAAGAAGAGGCGGCGGCCAGGGAAGCCTTCGCGGCCTTTCGTAAAGAAGGGGAGAGGGCCTTTTTGGTGACCAACTACATCCCTTAGGGTAGGGGGAGATAGATGTTTATCAATCACCTGAAAATATTTACCGGTAACGCTAACCCGGAGCTTGCCCAGAAAATTTCGTCCTACTTGAGCATACCGCTGGGGCAGGCGGTGGTAAAAACCTTTAGCGACGGTGAGATATACGTTGAAATCAAAGAAAACGTCCGCGGGGCCGACGTCTTCGTCATACAGCCCACCTGCCCTCCGGTGAACGACCACCTCATGGAGCTCCTCATCATGATAGACGCTCTGAGGCGAGCCTCCGCGCGAAGGATTACCGCGGTGATACCGTATTACGGTTATGCCAGGCAGGATCGCAAAGTCATTCCTCGAACCCCCATCACTGCGAAGCTGGTCGCCAATCTTATCACCGTGGCTGGAGCCCGGCGGGTCCTCACCATTGATCTCCACGCCGGGCAAATTCAGGGCTTTTTTGACATTCCGGTGGATCATCTTTACGCTGCCCCGGTGCTCATTCAATATCTGAAAGAAGAATTCCGCGACAAAGATCTCGTGATCGTCTCTCCCGATGCCGGTGGTGTGGAAAGGGCGCGGGCTTATGCCAAGCGCCTGGAAGCAGGTCTTGCCATCATCGACAAAAGACGGCTACGTCCTAACGAGAGTGAGGTCATGAACGTGGTGGGAGACGTAAAGGGCAAGGTGGCCATTATTCTAGACGACATGATCGATACCGCTGGCACGATGTGTAAGGCGGCCGAGGCCCTGGATGCACGTGGGGCCAAAGAGGTTCACGGGATGGCCACCCACCCGGTGCTCTCTGGTCCGGCGCTTGAACGCATCAAGAAGTCTCCCATGAAGAGCGTGGTGGTAACGGACACCATTCCTCTCAGGCCAGAAGCGCAGAAGGTCAAAAAGATCAAGGTTTTATCCGTGGCCAATTTGCTGGGCGAAGCCATTCGTCGTATCCATAACGACGATTCCGTGAGTTCCCTTTTTGTATAAGTTTGTAAGGAGGGTTTATCCATGAAGACCATTGAAATGAACGTGGCCGTAAGGCACAAAACTGGCAAAGAAATGGCTCGTAAGTTCCGAAATCAGGGCCTTATTCCGGCTATCATTTACGGGCCAGGAGCAGAGCCTATACCGCTGGCGGTGAAGGCTAACGAGCTCAAGAGGATCCTTTACCGTTATCGTGGTGAGCAGGTGCTTTTCAATCTCACTTTAGAAGATAACGGTTCCACCATACAAAAACTGGCTCTGGTTAAGGAACTCCAGTACCATCCGGTTACCGATGAGATCCTCCACGTGGACTTTTACGAAATCTCCATGGAGCGTGAAGTTGAGGTGGAGGTTCCTATCGTGGTTGTTGGCAAGGCCAAGGGAGTGGAGGATGGTGGCCACCTCCAGCAGCTCCTCCATACGATGACGGTGGCGTGTTTGCCCGGTGCGATCCCTGACAAGATCGAGGTCGATGTTACCGAACTCGGAATGGGTGACGTGCTTCACGTGCGCGACCTCACGCCTCCTGAAGGGGTACGCTACCTTGATAATCTTGATGAGCCGGTGGTTACCATTCTGGCCCCTGAAGCTGAAGAGACAGTCACCGAGGAGGCCGAAGAGGTCGAAGCTGAAGAAACCGAAACCGAAGAGACTCCTTCGGAATAAATGCCCGAATACTCCTGGCTCTTTGTGGGCCTCGGTAACCCGGGGCCCCATTATCGTTTTACACGTCATAATTTTGGCTTTCTGGTCCTGGATGAGTTTGCCGCAGAAAAGGGGCTCTCTTTTGAAAAAGGGCCCTTCCAAAGTGAGATCTGTCCTTATCAGGATGCCTTCCTCCTGAAACCCCTCACCTTTATGAATCTCTCCGGTGAGGCGGTGGCCCCCTGGGCCAAGAGGCTCGGAATCCCTCCCGAAAGGATCCTGGTCATACACGACGACTTAGATTTGCCCCTCGGAAGGCTCAAGTTTGCCCCCAAAGGTGGGGCTGGAGGGCACCGCGGGGTGCTTTCCATTATCGAACACCTGGGAACAAAAGATTTTCCCCGTTTGAAACTGGGAATTGGAAGACCGCCCCGGGGGATTTCAGTACGCGACTATGTTCTTTCTCCCTTCACGGAGGAGGAGTGGCCGGTGGTGGAAAAGGTCCTCGCTCGGGCGGCGGAGGCCCTGGACTACCTCTTGAAAGAAGGCCTCCTCAAAACTATGAGCCAGTTTAACCGACCAGACCACTCTGAAAACACCTCTTAGCTTTCCTTATCCAGCACTCTCCTGATTTCCAAGATCGCTTTTTAATGGTAAAATTTGGGCTCAAATAAATTCTGGCGGGAGGTTTGCCATGTTCAGTGTAGGTGACATGGCCGTGTATCCTGCTCATGGCGTGGGTGTCATCGAAGCAGAAGAGAAGAAAGTGATAGGTGGAGTGGAAAAGACGTTTTATGTCATGCGAATCCTCGACAACGACATGACCGTCCTCATTCCCAAAGACAACATCAACCGCATCGGCCTCCGTAGCATCATCTCCAAAGATGAAGTCGACAAAGTGTACGACATCTTACGGGAAAAGAAAGTCAGCTTTAATCATCAAACCTGGAACCGACGTTACCGGGAATACATGGAAAAGATCAAAAGCGGTTCCATCTTCGAACTGGCCCAGGTCCTGAGAGATCTTCACATTATCAGTCACGACAAGCAACTTTCCTTTGGAGAAAGGCGCATGCTTGATACGGCCAAAAACCTCTTGGTTAAGGAACTTTCCCTGGCGGAGGGGAAGGAAGAGTCTGAAATCGAAGAGAAGATCAATGGCATTTTGACGGGGAACGATGGAGGATAATGGGTGGTCAAACACCTCTTAATAGCGCTTCTGGTAGTAATCTGTAGCCTTCTGGGCTTCTTTTCCTTCAAGAATCTCCCTCAAGCTGTAGAATACCCCTGGCTTCCTTATGTGGGTTTGTTGGTTGGGGCGGGCGTGGCGGGTCTCGCCATTGTGATCGAAAGGCTTTTTCGGAAGGTCCCCTTGCCCGTAATCATTGGTGGCACGGTGGGGCTTTTTCTGGGGCTTGGTCTGGCCCGGCTCCTCTCTCTGGTTTTCGAGCAGCTCAACTCCGGCCTTTTTAGTGCCTTTCTCTACGGGATGCTCTCGGTCTTTTTCGGTTATCTGGGTCTGGTCCTGGGGGGCAAGAAATTCCAGGAGTTTCGGATGCCCGGAAGCGTGTCTCACGCTGTCTCTTTCGTTTCCAAGCACTTTCCCAAACGGGAATGTCCAAAGGTGGTCGATACCAGTGCCATTATCGACGGGCGTCTGGCGGATCTCTGCGAGACCGGCTGGGTGGACGGCCCGCTCATCATTCCGCAATTCGTCCTGGCGGAGCTCCAGCACATTGCCGACAGTCCCGACCCAAAAAAACGGGCGCGTGGCCGGCGGGGGCTTGATACCCTTCAGCGTATCCAGGAGTCCGGCACGGTCGAAGTGCGGATCGTGGAGCAGGATTACCCCCATCTCAAGGAAATAGACGACAAACTGGTGGAGCTCTGCAGGGAGATCGGGGCCAAGCTCATCACCACCGATTACAATCTCAACAAGATCGCTCGCCTCAAAGGTGTACCCGTACTCAACGTGAACGAACTCGCCCTGGCCCTAAAGCCCATCGTCACCCCTGGGGAAGTACTCAAGGTGCGGCTCGTTAAAGAGGGGAAAGAAAAGCACCAGGGGGTGGGGTACCTTGACGATGGTACGATGGTGGTGGTGGAAAACGGCCGCCCCTTTATCGGAAAGGAAGTGGAGATCGTTGTTACCAGCCTCCTGCAGACTCCCTCCGGTCGGATTGTCTTTGGTCGTCTCAAGGATTCTTCCAGCAAGAAGGCCGTAGCCTAGGGTAGAAGATAGACTTCTACCCACTCTCCGGCGTAGACCCCTTCCACGTTTTCTGGAATTCTCAGGAATCCGTCTGCTTCTGCCATGGAAGAGATGAGCCCCGATTTCTTAAAGATGGGATGGGCGAGGGGGCCTTCCTTTGAGTCCTCAATTTTTACACGTAAGAAATCTTCTCGCCCCGGGGTGGAAGGGATGTTTCTGGCAGCTCTGGCGAGGATCTTTTTGAGGAAAAGGTCTTCTCCCCTTGCCCCTTGCAAATGGAGGAGAAGAGGGCGAACCAGGAGGTAGAAGATCAGAAGTGCGCTTGCCACCTGCCCGGGAAGCCCGAAGACGGCCTTGTTCCCAGCTCTGGCGAGGATCGTGGGTTTGCCGGGTTTCACCGCGATACCGTGGCAGATTATTTCGGCCCCCGGAAGCCTCGAGATGGCTTTGAGGGTGAAGTCCCTCGTGCCTACCGAAGATCCCCCTGAGATGAGGACCACGTCGTTTTCTGAGAGGGCTTTTTCGAGGGTTTCGTAAAGTGTTTCTTCGAGATCCGGCACGATGCCGTAAAGCTTTGGAGTGGAAGAGGCCTCTTTCGCCGCGGTGAAGAGGCTGTAAGAGTTGATATCGCGAATCTTTCCCGGGGCAGGTGTCTCTTCCGGTGGCACGATCTCGTCTCCGGTGGAAATGATGCCCACCTTGGGACGCGCTCTTACAGGGACTTGGGTGATCCCAAAACCAGCCAGTACCCCGGCCACACCAGGGGTAATCTTTCTCCCTGCCCGGAAAAGGAGCTCTCCCTTCCGGTAATCCTCACCCGCCTCGATGACGTTTTCGTGCGGCGCAACGGGCCTTTTGATTTCGACGAGGCTATCGTTTTCTTCGGTGTATTCCACCATTACCACGGCATCAGCCCCCTCGGGGAGCATGCCACCGGTGGCAATACGGGCCGCCTCCCCGGGGCCCAGAGAGAAAGCCGGCGCCTCACCCATGAGAATCTCCCCTACGACGCGGAGGACCACGGGCTCGTTTTCGCGGGCCCCGAAGGTCTCACGTGCTCTCACCGCGTAACCATCCATGGTGGCTCTGGCGAAGGGGGGAAGATCCTCCGGGGCCTTCAGGTCTTCTGCCAGGAATCTTCCCACCGCTTCAAGGATTGAGATTGTGGAAGCGCCCAGGGGAGAAAACCTTCTGATTTCATCGAAGACTTCGGCCATCTTTTTTACTTTGAAGAAGTTCATCCGCCGGGAACCAGTAAATTTTGGCTTCCAATTATTCCAGCTTTGGGCCGGTTTTGTAAAGGAATTTGGGGTTTGAAACGATATTATCGCTCGATCTGAAGCGTCCTTGCTCCAGGAGTTTAACCGTGGTAAAAAGCTTATGTCTCTTGGATTTCAGCGGTTTGCCGGGGTGGCGGAACTGGTAGACGCAGGGGACTTAAAATCCCCTGGGGTAATACCCCGTGCCGGTTCGAGTCCGGCCCCCGGCACCAGGGAATACCAACGCAAACA
>JAADDY010000105.1 GCA_013153725.1 Thermodesulfobacteriota bacterium | reverse complement strand
CGAAAGAGAGGGATGTTACCACCATAAATGCCAGAATTAAAAAAATAAAAAAAGCTTTGCCCATTTTTGCCCCCTGCAACCCCGAAAAATTCTTCAAAATCGAAAAAAATTTTTCTCTTTGAGCTTAAGCGCTATCACTGAGGGCTTTCAAGACAGAAAAAGGGGCTCAAATAGGATTTACTAAGATCTGCGAAGGTTTTTGGGACCCAAAAGAGCTATTTCTAAAAAAACTTCAAAAATATGGACTTTTTCTCGGAAATCTGGGGAGAAATCAGAGGAAAACCTAGAGAAATGGCGGCCCCACGGGGACTCGAACCCCGGTCTCTGGCGTGAGAGGCCAGTATCCTAGGCCGCTAGACGATGGGGCCAAACTCGTACAAAAGTTATCCAGCAGTTATCCGCTTGTCAAGAAAGTTGTACGCCAGCAGAAGAGATACTCTAGGCCGCCCTCTTTTCGCTGGCCTTCTGTAGGTGGTACGCCCTGATAAAGGCGTCCAGGTCGCCATCCAGCACGGCTTCCACGTTTCCCACCTCAAGACCGGTGCGATGGTCCTTTATAAGGCGGTAAGGATGGAGAACGTAGCTCCTGATCTGGCTTCCGAAGGCGATCTCTTTCTTCTCACCGTAAAGTTTCTGGCGCTCTTCTTCTTTTTTGCGCCGCTCAAGTTCGTAGAGCCGGGCCTTCAAGATGGCCATGGCGATGGCCTTGTTGCGATGCTGCGAACGCTCGTTCTGACACTGGACCACGATACCCGTGGGCAAATGTGTGATGCGCACGGCACTTTCGGTCTTGTTGACGTGTTGCCCTCCGTGCCCGCTGGCCCTCATCGTCTCGATCTTCAACTCTTCCGGACGAATTTCGATCTGGATGTCTTCGTCAATCTCGGGAATGACCGAAACCGAGGCAAAGGAGGTATGTCTCTTACCGCTGGTATCAAAGGGGGAGATGCGCACCAGGCGATGGATACCGGACTCGGCCTTCAGGTGACCGTAAGCGTAGGGTCCTTCGACGATAAACGTCGCCGACTTTATCCCCGCCTCTTCGCCTGTCAGGATGTCGATGATCTTCGTCTTGTAACCCTTTTTCTCGGCCCAGCGGAGATACATCCGCAAAAGCATCTCCACCCAGTCCTGCGCCTCCGTCCCCCCTGCACCGGCATGAATGGTAACGATGGCGTTCGAGGTGTCGTGTTCTCCTGATAAGAAAAGCTTGATCTCTTCTTCTTCCACCAGGGAAAAGAGCTTTTTCAGGCGGGAGGTTACCTCTTTCAGGGTCTCCTCGTCTTCTTCCTCCAGGGCAAGCTCAAAGAGCACCTTTGTATCTTCAAACTCCTGTTCCAGGGCCTCCCAGGAAGACAAAAGATCCTGCAACCGCGCTCTTTCGCGCAAAATCTCTTTGGCTTCGGAACGATCCCAGAACCCTTCTTTTACCAGCTCCTTCTCGAGCTCGGCCAAACGGGCCTGTTTGGCCTCCGGATCAAAGACACCTCCTTAAACTGGAGATGCGCTCTGCAAGACGCTCGAGCTGGACCCGGATCTCGGCAGGATTAAGTGCCACCGCTTTCTCACCAAGCTTCACTTCAAGCTTCCTCTTTCTCATATCTTTTCCTCCCGA
This sequence comes from Thermodesulfobacteriota bacterium, assembly GCA_013153725.1. Classification (GTDB taxonomy): domain Bacteria; phylum Desulfobacterota; class Thermodesulfobacteria; order Thermodesulfobacteriales; family Thermodesulfatatoraceae; genus Thermodesulfatator. Next base: position 4,755 of record JAADDY010000105.1, on the reverse strand, counting down.
GGATTGATTTCGCCCCTAAGAGAAGGGCCAGGACGAGACAGAAAAAGACAAAAACGTCGCCATACCTGACGTACCAGCTAAAATATGCAAGATGTTTGGCCTCTACACAAGGGGCCGCTTCCTTTTCCAGCGGAGTCTTGTACCGAATCCGGCCAAACGGGTCTATGAGCCCCGAAATACCGGTATTGGCAATACGAACCACGTAACGCCTCGTCTCCACCGCCCGGAAGACGGCCTGAACGAAGTGTTGATAAGGGCCGGCGGTGGTGCCGAACCAGGCATCATTGGTAGCCACGAGGAGAATCGTGGCCCCGTCCCTCACCCTCCCCCTGGCCAGGGAGGGAAAGATGCTCTCGAAACAGATCAACGGACCGAACTTTTGATCCTTTCGCAAGGGGAGGAGCCCCCTCTGTGAGCCGGGAGAATATTCCCCCGAAGCCACGGCAAAACGGCGCAACCAGGGGAGCCTGTCTTCGAAGGGCACAAATTCCCCGAAGGGAACCAGCTGCTGCTTGTCGTAAATGGCTACCTTTCCGTCGGGTCTTACGAGAATGAGACTGTTGTGTATTTTGAGTTTGCCTCCCTCTCGAACCAGACGCGGGGCTCCAAAGATGAGGGGCCTCTGGATCTCCCGCACCCAGGCGAAAAGGCCCCTGAAGAGGGGATTTTCCGGTGAAAAATAGGTGGGAATGGCCGTCTCCGGCCAGAGCAAGATCTCGGCCCCTTTCTTGATGGCTCGCAGAGAAAGCCGCTGATATTTGGCGAGAGTCTCTTGAAGGATCTCTCTTTCCCACTTGAGATCCTGGGGAATATTCCCCTGGATGAGCCCCATTTTTTGCGAAACCCCGTGGAGGGGGACACCAAGCCTCCAGGCGCCGTAAAAATAGGCCCCGAGGAGACAGAGGACAGCCAGAAGGAGGGGGGCTTTCTTGCGCGCTGAAACAAAAGAAAAAACGGCGTAATTCACCAGCACCACCAGAAAGGTGACGGCGAACACACCACCCCAATCTGCAATCTGGATCAAAAAGGTCTCTTTGTACTGGGTCGTTCCCAGAAGTCCCCAGGGGAAAGCAAAGGGCACCTTGGCCCGCAAGAATTCAAAAAGGGTGAAGAGGGAGGCCAGCCCCAGGGCCCCCGAAAGACCAGGGTTTAGAAAGCCCAAGCCCCGGGCCAGATAGAGGGGCAAAACCCAGTAAAGGGCCAGATACGCTGCCAGAAGCCCCAGGACCCCGGCGGCAGCAGGGAAAGGGAGCCCTCCAAAGTGGGTCATCACCGGCACCAGCCAGTAAAGGAGAAAGACAAAGTAGACCCAGGCACCAAGGAAGAAGAGTCTCGCCGCCCTTTGAGGCGCCTGTCTTTGAGCTTCGAGCAAAAAGGCCAGGCTCAAAAAGGCCAGATAAGACCATGAAACCTTGGGATGAGCCAAGGCAACGAAGAGACCACCAAACAGTGCCAGGAAATAGGGAATCATGCGGCAGGGGTTTCTCGCTTACGAAAGCGCACTTTTCTAATTCGGCGGTTGTCAGCCGAAAGGATCTCTATCTCGAGCCCGTCAAAGAAGAAGCGCTCCCCGGCCTCGGGGAGCCTCCCGGCTTTGGCCAGAATGAACCCCGAAAGGGTCTCATAGGGGCCTCTGGGAAGAGAAATATCCAGAAACTTCTCGATATCATCGAGCCTCGTGGCACCTTCAGCGAGATACCATCCCTCCTGATCTCGGGGGAAGAGAGGGGTCTCCTCGCCGAGGATTTCCTGAAAGATATCCGTGAGCGTTACGAGCCCCGAAATGACCCCGCTTTCGTCTATCACCAGAGCGAATTGTTCTTTGCGCTGGCGAAATTCTCGCATCACGTCTCGCACCTTGACACTTTCCGGCACGATATAGGGCTTTCGGCAAATGGCCCTCAGAGAAATCTTTCCGTTTTCCGAACGGCAAAAGCGCATCAAATCCTTGACGTGAACCACCCCCACCAGGTGGTCGAGATCCTTTTCGTAGACCGGGTAGCGGGTATGAGGTCTTTCGTTGATGACAGCGACTATCTCCGCAAAGGGGAGGTCTACTTCCAAGGAAACGATATCCTTGCGGGGAACCATGATCTCCCGTACCGGTACGTTCCGTATCTGGAGGATGTTGATGATCATCTCTCCTTCTTGCGGAGAGATGAGCCCCTTTTCCTCTCCTTCGTCGAGAAGCTCTGTAATCTCTTCGGCAAACTCCTCCGCTTCTTCTTCTGGCGACTTGCCGAAGATCTCCTTGAGAGCTTTCAATAAAGACGGCTTCTCTTCCGTCACACGCCCCTCCAAACTGGCTTTTCGCCTAAGGGTTTACCACATTTCTGCAAACTCTTTAAATCTTGGCCAAGGAAACCGAAACACTCAAAATCTACCAGAGATAATCGGCCTGATTCTAAAAATTCTTTTCCCGCTTGCAAACCAAAGAAAACCCCGGTTAGCTTCAGGGCCATGCAAAGGATCCCGGAACCGGAACTGATGCTTGACGAAGAGCAGGCCCGGGCTTACGCCGAAGCCGACTTTGCGGCCCCTCATCAGATGTTCGTGGATCTTTTCAAAAAACACTTCGGAGAAGAACTCGAAGGCGTGGTGCTGGATCTGGGATGTGGACCGGCAGACATTTGCGTGCGCTTTGCCAGGGCCTTCCCGAATTGCGAGATCCACGGGCTCGACGGCTCCCCGGCCATGCTCAAGTACGGCCGGGCTCGTCTCGAAAAAGAAGGGCTCGCTTCGCGCATCAAACTCCTCCTGGGAAGAATTCCCGAAGCCAACCTCCCCGCCGCCTTCTACGACGCTGTTATCGTGAACTCCCTCCTGCACCATCTTCCCGACCCCTCCATCCTCTGGGAGACCATCAAGAAGGTCGCCAAAAAGGGCGCTCCCGTCCTGGTGATGGACCTTCTACGCCCAAAAACCCCGGAGGAGGCCCGGCTCATCGTGGAAAGATACGCCGCCTCGGAGCCCGAAGTCCTCAAAAGAGACTTTTACCACTCTCTGCTTGCGGCCTTCACCCTGGAAGAAGTCCGGCAACAGCTAGAGGAGGCGGGCCTCTCACACTTCAAGACCGAGACCGTTACCGACAGACACTGGATCGCCTTCGGAAAAATTTGCTAATTTTGTAAAATTCTCTCTTACAAAAATCGACGAAATCGTTTTTCTTGGTGTATAATGAGCCCGTCATGGAAGCACAGAGAAAGATTCTGAAACCCCGCGAGGTCGAAGAGCTCGCCTGCCTTTACGAAATCGCCAAGACGCTTTCAAGCTCCCTCAACATGCGCCAGGCCCTGGAAGAAATCCTGGCCATCCTGGCCGAGAAACTCGATATGCGGCGGGGCACCATCACCATCTTCAACCCCCGCACCCAGGAGATCCAGATCGAAGTGGCGCATGGTCTCACCGCCGAAGCCCGCAAAAGGGGGCGTTATCGCCTGGGGGAGGGGATCACCGGCCAGGTGGTGGCCACCGGGCAACCCATCATCGTGCCTGCCATCACCAACGATCCCCGTTTTCTCAACAAGACTCGCAGCCGTAAACCCTCCGAGAAGGACAAAATCTCCTTCATCTGTGTACCCATCAAGAGCGGCGCCAAGATCCTCGGGACCCTTTCGGTGGACCGCATTTTTTCGGACCACGTCTCCCTGGAGGAAGACGTCCGCTTCCTCACCATCATCTCCGGCCTCATCGCGCAAACCGTGGCCAACATCCAGGCCATTCAGGAAGAAAAGGAACGCCTTCTTGAAGAGAACCGGAAGTTAAAGCGGGAATTGCAGGGCAAGTATAGCCTTGAAAATTTCATCGCCCTGAGTTCCCGCATGCAAGAGGTCCTCGAGATGATCGAAAGGGTGGCCCCGAGTTCGGCCACGGTCCTTTTGCGCGGAGAATCCGGCACCGGAAAGTCCCTCATCGCCAAGCTGATCCACTTCAACAGCCCCCGGGCCAACGGACCCTTCATCACCGTGGCCTGCACCGCCCTTCCCGAAAACCTCATCGAGAGTGAGCTCTTCGGTTACGAAAAAGGGGCCTTCACCGGCGCGCTTTCCCGCAAACGGGGCCTCTTCGAAGAGGCAAACGGGGGGACCATCTTCCTCGACGAGATAGGAGACCTCCCTCTTCCCCTGCAGGCCAAGCTGCTCCACGTAATCCAGGAAAAGGAATTCTACCGGGTGGGAAGCACCCGCCCCATCAAGGTGGACGTCCGCATCATCACGGCCACCAACCGCAATCTCGAAGAGCTGGTCGAAAAGGGGCTCTTCCGTGAGGACCTCTACTACCGGTTGAACGTCTTTCCGATCTACGTGCCTCCGCTGCGAGAAAGGTCTACCGATATCATCCCGCTGGCGGAATTCTTCCTGGAGAAATACAGCCGCGAACACGGCAAGGAGATCAAGCGCCTCTCCTCCCCGGCGATCGATCTCCTCGTGCAGTACCACTGGCCCGGGAACGTGCGCGAGCTCGAAAACGTCATCGAAAGGGCGGTGCTGGTTTGCGACGAAGAGGTCATCCGGAGTTACCACCTGCCCCAGAGCCTCCAGACGGCGGAAAGCTCCAACACCTACGCGCGAAAGAGCCTGGCCCAGGCCGTCAAGAATCTGGAGATGGAACTCATCATCGAGGCCCTCAAAGAAACCCGGGGCAACCAGAGCAAGGCCGCCCAGATGCTTGACACGAGCCTCCGCATCCTCAATTACAAAATTCGCAAATACGGCATAAACCCCAAAGCCTTCCGCGTTTCTAGCAAAGGCTAGA
>JAADDY010000082.1 GCA_013153725.1 Thermodesulfobacteriota bacterium | reverse complement strand
AGTATCGAATTCCGCCTCATCGCCGAAGACGTCAAACACGGCTTCAAGCCCCTCTCCGGGGTCATCCACCGGTTCGAGTTTCCTTCCTACGAGTGGTTGCGGGTGCGGACCCATGTGCCTCAGGACGAACCCTACCGTATCCCCACGGAGTTTGACCCCAACCTGGCCCTTGGTATTGTCTGGGGTAAAGACACCTTCGAGGCGGAAAGGCGGGGCTTCAGGTTTCTGGAGGGCACCGTCATCGAAGGTCAAACCGCCAAGGGCGAGCCCCTTTTGACCAACATCGAATACCTGAAGGAGAAACTACCGGAGATCCTTAAGTTTCTATGAGAGAGCTTCAGCGTTACCTCCACGAACTAATAGACCGGGTCGTCTATCTCCAGGACATCAAGGGAGAGAACTGGGAAGGAAGCGCCTATCTCCTGGAAGACCTGAAGCGTTTGAAGGAAAACTTCTTCCAGATCTCCGAGAAGGACTGCCACCATCTCTTGGAGAGTTACGAGGCCCGTCTCAAAATTCTTGAAGACCGGGCCGCCAAGGAGCTCACTCCCTACGAGATCGTAAAGATCACCCGCAATACGCAGCGTTTCACGCTGCTCGATATCCTTGAGAACGTCTACGATTCCTACACGGAGCTTGGCGGGGAGGGGGACATCAACGTCGATCCCGCGGTGGTCTGTGCCCGGGCCATGATCTCACGCCGCGTGGGGGATAAAGTCTATCTTCACCAGGTGATCGTGATCGGTCACGAAAAGGGTCACGGAGAGGAGTTCAGAAACGGCGGCAGTGCCAAACCCTGGGGGAACGAGAAGGCCCTTCGTTACATGAGAGTGGCAGAGACCGAGGGAATCCCCATTCATTTCTACATCTTTACCCCCGGGGCCTATCCCATTGAGGACTACCCCGGGGCCGCGCAGCAGATTGCTCGCAACCTCTATTTCATGAGCAAGCTCCGGGTGCCCACCGTGGCCTTCATCTCAGAAGGTGGTTCTGGAGGAGCGGAAGCCATCGGGCTAGCCGACATCAGGCTCATGGCCTCAAGGGGCTACTACTCGGTAATCAGCCCGGAAGGGGCTGCGGCCATCGAAGGCAAGATCAAAGAAGGCGAGCGCCCGCCCCGCGAACTGGTGGAGTTCTGTGCCCGCCAGCTCAAGATCACCGCCGAAGACAACCTGCGCCTGGGCACCATCGATCGCATCGTTCCCGAGCCTCCGTTAGGGGCCAGACGGAACGATTACCAGTTCTTCAAGCGCCTGCGTTACGAGATGATCCGGGCCACCGACGAGGTGGTACTGCGCACCAAAAGTCTCAAGGCCTTCCGCAGCTACGCCCTGCGACGCAAGAAAGAAGAGGAAAATCCTCCGGACGAATTCGACATCTACGTGCGCTGGGATCTTTCGGAAGTGGAGATCGAAAAGCTCCTTGATTTGCGCTCCCGGAAATATCGCCAGATGAGCCGGCACGTGCTGGGGATCACCAAATGTTCCTTCCGGGGCTACATGGAAAAGACGCAGGACGTGGGCCTGAGACTCTACCACGATTTCCGTTACGGGGTGCTGAAACAGGGCCAGAAGATGATTCAGCGGGTGATGGAAGACCTCTCCGGTGAAGGGGTGGCCTTCCTGAAACAGCTCACCGAGCCCCTCAAGACCGCTTACGATCTTCTGGGAACCAGGCCCCGGCGTCCCAAGGCCCGGGTAGTGACGATGGAAGAGGCGCTGGTGGATCTGCCGGAGCTTTACGTGAGTCCGCTGGCCCTGGAAGATCGCACCGTTACCTGCCCCAACGCCGAGACGCACGGCTGCCCGGACATCTGGGTCCCGGATCTTTACGGGGAGTTCTGTGGCGTCTGTCCGAATTGCGGCTATCACTTCCCGCTGGAATACCAGTGGTATCTGAGCAATATCTTTGATGCCAAAAGCATCAAGGAGTTCAACGAGGACATCGCCTCTGGAAACCCGCTTGGTTTCGAAGGCTACGATAAGAAACTGGCCCTGGCGAAGAAAAAGACCGGGCGCAAGTCTGCCATCATCACCTTCCAGGCCCGTATCGGGGGCATCTCTCTCATCGTGGCCATGTTGATCGCCGATTTTCGCCAGGGGACCGTGGGCGTGGCGGAGGGTGAGAAGTTCATCCAGGCCTGCGACCGGGCCCGGATCACCAAACGCCCCTTCCTGGCCTTCATCCACACCACGGGCGGGATCAGGATCCACGAGGGCACACTCGGGGTCATCCAGATGCCCCGCTGTACCATGGCGGTGAGGGAATACATCGACGCCGGTGGGCTCTACCTCGTGGTTTACGACAACAACTCTTACGCCGGGCCGGTGGCGAGTTTCCTGGGGTGTTCACCCTATCAATTTGCCATTCGTTCCACCAGGATTGGTTTCGCCGGGCCCCGGGTCATCCGGGAGACCACCGGAGAGGACGTGCCGCCCGATTACCACAGTGCCGAAAACGCCCTGCGCCGGGGGCACATCCAGGGTATCTGGGATCGCCGGGAGCTGCGGAAGAAACTTTACGAGGCCCTCCTCACCATGGGAGGCCAGAACCTCTACTACAAGTGATGAGCCATGGCCCTTGATAACCGCAAAATAAACCAGCTTCTCCAGAGCTTTCGCGCCAACCCGTACCGTATCTTCGTGGTGGTGACACCGCATACCGGCTACCTCCGGGAATTCCTGGTAAAGGAGGGAGACGAAGTAAAAGGCCCCTCTGGCAAGTGGCTCGAAAAGCCCGGCACCCCTCTTTTCATTCTGGAGCGGGAGAAGAATCCCAAGACCATCCGGGCCAAGGCAAGCGGGACCATCTCCAAGGTGAACCGGGAGCTTGAAGGTCGCTTCGTGGAGGCCTTCGAGCCCGTCCTTGAGATCAAGCACACTCTTACGCAGAAGGAGATCGTCGCCGAGCTCCTGAGGAAGACCCTCCACATCGTTACCGCTCCGGAAAAGGCCCGCTACTTTCTTTCGCCGGAGCTTGCCAAAAAGATCGAAAAAGAGGGTGAGGGCCGGGTGGTGGTGAAGCCGGGAGACGAGCTTGCCATCATGTCCTTCATGAAGCGGGAAACACCCGTTCTTCACGAAGGCCCGCCCATGGTGGTCTTTCGGGTCTTTTTTTCCCAGGGCCAGATGGTGGACCAGGGAGAGCCGCTCTTTGGTCTTTGTCTGGAAGAGGAAAGACCCTACGTGGAGAAGCTCATCGCCCGGGTCAAAGAGGAATGGCCCGCCTGAGGGACCTCGAAGAAGAAATCTCGGCCCTTTACCACCGGCGCCTGACCGTCCTCCTTGCGAGCGAACAAGACCCCCTCTTTGGCTATTCTGGAGATGAAATCTTTCGCCGGGGAAGAATTGTCGGCTCAGAGATTTTCTCTTTTGAAAGGCTTCCCCGGACCTCAGAATATCTCCGGGGGCTTTTGCGAAAGGAGGCCCCTTTTGAGGGCACGGCGGTTCTTGCCCGGGAGCTCACCGCCGCCAAAGGGCGTTTCGGAAGGCACTGGTATGCTTCTTCCGGAGGGCTCTGGCTGGCGGTGGCTTTCTACGAGGATTTCCTGCCCGAAATCAAGGGCTGGTTCCCCCTCCTGGTGGGGGTGGCCCTGGCGGAGGCGGTCTGGCATTTTGGCGTGCCGGCCCGCCTAAAATGGGTAAACGACCTCTGGATCGCAGGGCGCAAGTTGGCTGGGGTCCTCATCGAAGAGGAAATCGTAAGAGACGAACGCTGGCTCCTGGTAGGTATAGGGCTTAACGTCAACAACCCCCTGCCGGAGGGCCTCCCAGCTATCTCCCTCAAGGAGTACCTTGGCGGAGAGCTTTATCTCCCGGAAGTGGCCGCCGAACTCCTGGCAAGGCTTGCCAAGTACTATGGCCTTTTCCGGGCGGTGGAAGCCAGGCTCCCGGAAGGTCCTTCTCTCCCTTTTGAGGCGCTATTTTTCCGCTACACGGATAGCATCGGACGCCTGGTGCGTTTCGGGGAGGATCTTACCCGGGCCGAGGAGGGGAGGGGCCGGGTTTTGGGGCTTAATCCTAAAGGAGGTCTGGTGATTGAGACCCTCTCCGGGGAAAAGATCGACCTTTTCTCCGGAGAGATCGCCTATCTCGACTAGCCGTTTCAGCCCTCCTGTGGTAAGAAGGGCCTATGTTTGGAAGAACACGGAAAATAGCCGGTCTTTTGTTTGTCCTTCTCTTCTGGGTTTCTGCGGTCCAGGCCAAAACGCTTGAAGACCTCTACCAGGATTTCTCCACCCTTTCGGCCCTGGTAATAAGCATCGAAGGCCAGGAGGTGATCCTCGACAAAGGTCAGGCCGACGGGGTCCATCCCGGTGATCTTTTTACCGTCTATAAAGAGGGGAAGAAGATCATTCACCCCACCACCAAGAAAGTCCTGGGATTTCTCAAGATCCCCATCGGCAAAGTGGAAGTCCAGAGGCTTGACGAGAACTTCTGTACGGCGGCGATCCTTGAGGCCCGGGAGAGGATCAAGGTCGGAGCGCCGGCCATCCGCTTTGCCGATCAAAAGGTCTTGATCGTGGAAAGTGTTCCCGGGGCTGCTTCGGAGCTCCTGCCTCTCCTCAAGGCCAAACTTCCGGCCCTCAAGTTTGAAGTTGCCAAGGACCTCCGTTTTGAGGATCTCTCTCCTGCCTACCTTGCCCGGCAGGGTATAGACCTCGTTTTCTTGACTGATGGTCGAAGGATACAGGTGTACAACAGGCGTCTGGAGATCCTGCAGGTCTACGGGCTTGGAGGAGTTGCCGGGCCGGTTCCAGCACCCCCGCAGAGCAAAGTGTCCAGGTTTCAGGGGCTGCCATCCCGGGAGTCATCGGCGCGCTCCGGAGGGCACTACGTAGCTCCTGTTTCTCCTGTCCCCGCCCCTTCCGCTCCTTCTGCTCCCGCCCCTTCTGTTGCCGTATCGGCTTCAGAGGCCAAGCGTTACCCCTATTCCACGCTCACTTACCGTGAACCGCTGGCTCCAAGGTTCCGAAAGGTGGGGCATCTTTCCGAAGTGGTGATCGACCTTGAGGTAGGGGATGCCGACCGCGATGGAGCCCCGGAGATCGTCTACCTTACTCCGACCACGCTTTACATCACCAAATATCAGGCGCCAGGGGCCTGGCAATACGAATACCGAGGTTTTGGAAAGATCCTCAATTTCTCTCTGGGCCCCAGGGGATGGATTGCCCTCAACGTCTATGTGGAAGGAGAAGGCATGCGAAGCCTTCTTCTGAGGTTCTATCAGGGCCAATTTGAAGAGGCCGTCAAGGACGCCAATTTCATCCTAGGATTTTTCGACTTTGATGCTGACGGGGTCAAGGAAACTCTTCTGGCCCAGAGTTACGACAAGGAGAAATTTTTTGGGATCCCGGTATACGAGGTCAGGCCGGGAAGAGAGGGGAAATTTGTTTACCGTCGGAAGATAGAGGTCCCCCTCCATTTCCAAATCCTGGGGGCAGCCTTTGCCGACGTGGACGGAGACGGGCAGCGGGAGATCCTTTTCCTGAACAAGGCCAAGAAACTGCAAATTTTCAAGGGGCGGAAGAAAATCTGGGAATCGAACCGGAAAGTGGGAGGCTCCATTTATTCCATTTCGGTTTCCTCCGGTTCCAGACATCTCAGTTACAAGATGGCGATAAGCGCCGAAGTGGATCCGGTGGTCTATGACATCAACGCCGACGGTGTGCAGGAGGTCCTCGTGGTGGCCAACCGGAGCGCCCATCGTGATCTCATCCCCGGCATTCCCGCCTACGAGGCCGGAGAGGTCCTGGTGCTGACCCGTTCTTCCATGGGCTACACCCTTCTTCCCCTGACCGGCACCTTTGAAGGTCCTCTCCAGGGCCTTGCCATCGTGGGGCAGGAGGTCTTTGTGACCTACGTAAGGGGGAATCCCTTTACCCAGAAGGGAGAATCCTTCCTGCTTGCCTTTCCTTTACAGATGCCCCAGAGCAGGCCCGGGGCTGAAATCCCCTATCGGCCTACTCCTTGATGACGGCTTCGGGGTGGGAGGCAAGGAAGGCCTCAAGGGCCTCCTGATGAAGCCCGCGGAGGCGTTCTTCGTATTCCTTCTGGGTGATCCGGGCTCCTTTGAGCCCTCCTCTTAGATTTATTTCGGCAAGATAGCATCTGCCGTCTTCAAGGATCATGAGATCGAGGTGAGCGTAGGGGAACTGCCCCCTTTCCATTATTTGCTGGCAAAGTCCGTATTCCCTCTCGTCCAGTTCGTAAGGGGTGGACTCTCCCCCAAAGAAGAGATTGTTGCGGAAATTGGAAGGATTGCGGCGGGCATAGGCCTCTGTGTACTCTCCGAGGAGGACCACTCGCACGTCGAGAATGTTGGGGAAATATGGCTGCAGAACGAAAGGATAGGGAAAGTTGCCGAAGGAGGCCTGGTTGTAGAGGGTCTCGACACTTTCCCAGAGGTG
>JAADDY010000088.1 GCA_013153725.1 Thermodesulfobacteriota bacterium | reverse complement strand
GGGCAGGGGGCCTTTACGTACCCCTTACCCGGGAAGATACGATCCTTGATTTCATCAATCTCTTGATGTGCCCGGTCTTCGTGGTTTCCGCCGCCCGGCTGGGCACTATCAACCACACCGTTCTTACCGTAAATGCCCTCAAGCAACGGGGGCTCTTTGTGGTAGGGCTCCTTTACAACTGGCATTTCGCCACCGATGAATTCCTGGCCCGCAAAAGCCTGGAGGACATCAGGCGTCTTACGGGGGTAGAAGACATACTTGAGTTCCCCACCATCCGCGAGCACATCCCCGAAGAGCTCTTAGAAGAAGTGGTCTCCTTTTTGAAGAAGGTCACCGCACCACGATTTGATTTTTTAACAAGAACCGCGGCTATTAGCTCTTTCGGATGAGGCGCAGGATGTCATTGTAGAAGACCACCATCATCAGGACCACCAGGATGGCAAGCCCCACCTTCATGATGAGTTCTTTGGTCTTCTCGGAGAGGGGTTTTCCGCGGATGGCCTCGATGGCGAAGAGCACCAGATGACCTCCGTCAAGCATGGGGATGGGGAGCAGATTGAGCACTCCCAGGTTTACCGAAAGCACCGCCATGAAGGATACCAAAGGCCAGAGGCCGGCCTGGGCCTGCTCTCCGGCAAGTTTGGCGATAAAGATGGGGCCCCCAAGGGTGGAAAGTGGTAACACGCGCTCGATGAGCTTCACGATGGAGACCAGGGTGAGCTTGATCATGGCGAAGACCATCACCAGCCCGTCTATGAGGGCCCTTGCCGGATCAGTCTTTTCGAATCTGGCCTTTCCGGCGGCCATGATGCCGATCATGGGGACCTTTACCGTCTCGCCGAAGATGTTTTTCACCTCTCGCAAACGGGGAGTGACGGTGACGACGATCTTTTCCTCGCCCCGTTTGATGGTGAGCTTGAGGGGGCGGCCAGCGCTCTTTTTGATGATCTCGTTCAGTTCCTGCCAGGTCTCGATGGGCTTTCCGTTCACCGCGATGATGAGGTCGCCGGGTTTGAGGCCGGCTTCGGCCGCCGGAGTCCCGGGAAGGACTTTCCCCACTTCCGGAAGATAGACGGGTTTCCCTTGAAAAGTGAAAACCAGGGCAAAGAAGATCCAGGCCAGGATAAAATTGGCGAGAGGCCCTGCCACGACGATGAGGGCCTTGTCTTTGAAAGGGCGGTGGGAAAAAGAGTAGGGGATATCTTCGGGCCGCAATTCCTCACCGGGGCTCTCTCCCAGAAGCTTGACGTACCCCCCCAGAGGAATGGCGGAAATACAATACTCCGTACCACCTCTTACGAAACCCCAGATCTTCGGGCCGAAGCCCAGGGAAAACTTGAGCACGCGCACACCCACCCACCGTGCCATGAGGAAGTGGCCCAATTCGTGAAAGAAAATCAGCACCCCTAAGACAACGACGACTCCGATCACGGTATGCATCAGCTTTTCTCCAGTTCGTAAAGGATTTCTTGAGCCTTGATCCTTGCGAATATATCGGCATCGAGCACGTCTTCCAACTTCCGAAGGGGTTTAATTTCGCATTCTTTGAGGGTTCTTTCGAGAAGGACGGGAATGAGATCGAACCGCAGGCGGCCTGCCAGAAAGGCTTCCACCGCCACTTCGTTGGCCGCGTTCAGGATCGCCGGAGCGGTGCCTCCGAGCTCAAGGGCCCTGTAAGCCAGGGCCAGGCAGGGAAACTTCTCGAGGTCCGGCTCCTCGAAGGTTAGAGGGGAGGCGGCCACCAGATTGAGCCTGGGGAGCCCGAGGGGGAGTCTTTCCGGAAAACTCAGGGCGTAGGCGATGGGGATGCGCATATCCGGGATGCCAAGGTGGGCGATGAGGGAGCCATCCACGAACTCCACCAGGGAATGCACGATACTTTGGGGGTGGATCTTGACCTCGATCTTCTCCGGCGGAAAGCCGAAGAGAAAGTGGGCCTCGATCACTTCAAGCCCCTTGTTCATCAGGGTGGCGGAATCGATGGTTATCTTGGCCCCCATGCGCCAGTTGGGGTGCTTGAGGGCCTCTTCCGGCGTGATGGAAGAGAATTCTTCTCTGGGCCGGGTTCTGAAAGGTCCCCCCGAAGCTGTGAGTATGAGATATGAGACGTCTTCCTTGCGCCCGGCCTGAAGGGCCTGAAAGATGGCGGAATGCTCGCTGTCTACGGGAAGAAGCTTCACCCCCTGGCGCGCGACCTCGGCCATCACCAGAGGGCCTGCCATGACGAGCGTTTCTTTGTTGGCCAGGGCGATGTCCTTTCCGGCCTTGATGGCCTCGTAAGTGGGGAGGAGGCCGATGGCCCCCACCAGGGCGGAGACGACGATTTCAGCCTCCGGGTGGGTAGCGCAGGCGATGGCCCCTTCCTTGCCGTGCAGAAGCTTGGTTTCGGCTGGAAGAAGGGGGGCGAGTTTGCGGGCCAGGGCTTCGTTCTTACAGGAGACGAGCCTGGGGCGAAACTTCTGGGCTTGCTCCGCCAAAAGGATGATATTTTCCCCCGCCGCCAGGGCCACCACTTCGAACCGCTCCGGGAAGCGGGACACAATATCTAGAGTGTTGCGCCCGATGGAGCCCGTGGAACCCAAAACGGCAATTTTTTTGACCTTTTTACTGCCCATAGCCCTTGAGATGGAGGAGCCAGTAAAGCAGGGGGGCGGCAAAGATGAGGGCGTCGGTGCGATCAAGGATTCCTCCGTGCCCGGGAAGGAGAGTCCCGGAGTCCTTGACCCCAAACCCGCGCTTGAGGAGAGATTCCAGGAGGTCGCCAAGCTGGCCCACGATGGAAAGGACCCCCGCTAGAAGAAAAAGATGGAAAGGTTTGCCGAGCTCGAAATGGAGCCCCAATACGACCGCCAGCAAGATCCCCAAAAAGAGCCCCCCGAAAGTGCCCTCCCAGGTCTTGCCCGGGCTCACCCGCGGGATGAGTTTGTGTCTTCCCAGGGTCTTTCCCGCGTAAAAGGCGCCGGTGTCCGTGCCAAAGATGCTTGCCAGAAGATAGAGCATCCAGAGGCGACCCTGGGGAAGGGTAACGATGAGAAAAAGGTGGCCGAAACCCAGAAAGACGTAAAAAAAGCCCGCCATGGCGCTGAGCAAATGAAAGAGGGACTTTTGGCCCTCGAAGTGGCGCAAAAAATAGAGCAAAAACAGAAAGAGCCCGCTCCAGAGCCCGAGAAGTAAGAGCCCTGCTCCCTGTTTGAGAAGAAAGAAGCCCATAACAAGGGCCAAGGCACCACCTAAAAAGACGGGGAAGGGAAGGGTGGCCATCCGCGCGTATTCGTGCCAGGCGAGAAGGGCGGCAAGCCCCGAAACCAGAAGGATGGCTAAAAGAGGCCCTTTCAGCAGAAGGAAGAGAAGGGCGGGAAGGAGAACGATGGCGGTGAGGACACGGTAAAGATGCATCTTAACCCCGAAGTTGCTCGCTGGTTTTTCCGAAGCGACGTTCACGCCGCTGGTAATCGCGCAAGGCTTCCAGAAATTCCTCTTCTCTGAAGTCCGGCCAGAGGGTGGGAGTGAAATAGAGCTCCGTGTAAGCGCACTGGTAGAGCAAGAAATTAGAAAGCCTGAGCTCGCCGCTGGTGCGAATGAGAAGATCAGGGTCTGGAAGATCCCTGGTATAGAGGAAGGTGGCAAAACTCATTTCGTCGAGCTCCTCGGGGTCGAACCTTCCCTCCTTGGCAAGACGGGCGATCTCTTTGGCGGCGTTTACGATTTCGGCCCGGCCTCCGTAACTCAGGGCCAGGTTGAGGATCATGCCCTTATTGGCGCGGGTCCTTTCCATAGCTCCCAGGAGCAGGCGGTAAATCTCATCTGGTAGGAGTTCTATCTCTCCGATGGCTTTGACACGGATGCCCTTCTGGTGGAGCTCCTCGACTTCCTTTTCGAGATACTCCCTCAGGAGGCGCATGAGGAAGGAGACCTCTTCCGGCGGGCGCTGCCAGTTTTCTTTGGAGAAGGCGTAGAGGGTGAGGACCTTGATCCCCAGCTTGCGGGCCACCTCCACCACCGCCCGCACAGATTTCATCCCCTCCCGGTGCCCCATGATACGGGGAAGGTGCCGGGCCTTGGCCCAGCGTCCGTTCCCGTCCATGATGATGGCCACGTGCTGGGGGAGTTTGGCCGGATCGAGCCCTTCAAACATCAGACGGTCATGATGTCCTTTTCTTTTTGTTCGAGGATCTTTTCCACCTTGCCGATGTATTCGTCGGTGATCTTCTGGAGCTGATCCTGGGCCCGGTAGAATTCGTCTTCCGAAATTTCGCCCTCTTTCTTGAGTTCTTTGAGGTCGTCGAGGATGTCCCTCCGGATGTTTCGGATGGCTACCCGGGCTTCTTCCGCCATTTTGCGCACCATCTTGACGAGTTCCTTACGCCGCTCTTCCGTAAGAGGCGGCACGGAGATCCGGATAACCTTGCCGTCGTTTACCGGGTTGAGGCCAAGCTCGGAGCGCTGGATGGCCTTCTCTATGGCCCCGATGGCAGAGACGTCCCAGGGTTGAATCACGATGAGGCGGGCGTCCTGCACCGTGATGGTGGCCATCTGATTGAGGGGCATCTGGGTGCCGTAGTAATCCACCTTGATGCCATCGAGCAGGGCCACGGAAGCCCGGCCGGTGCGTACCCTCGCCACCTCGTTTTTGAAGGTTTCCACGGATTTTCCCATCCGACGTTTGGCGTCTTCCAGAAGCTCTTTAATCATGACGCTCACCTCCTACGAGCGTTCCCACCTTTTCTCCGCAAACAGCCTTCACGATGTTGCCAGGCTCTTGCATGCTGAAGACCAAGACCGGAAGGTTGTGATCTTTGGCCAGGGAAATGGCCGTGAGATCCATCACCCGCAGGTTGCGGGCCAGGACCTCTTCGTAGGAAAGATAATCAAATTTTTGGGCGGTGGGATCTTTTACCGGATCGGCGCTGTAGACACCGTCCACCTTGGTGGCCTTGAAAAGGATTTCCGCTTCAATTTCAAGGGCCCGCAGGGTTGCCGCCGTATCGGTGGTAAAGAAGGGGTTCCCGGTGCCAGCCGCCAAGACCACAAAATAGCCTTCTTCGAGGAAAGAGACCGCCTTCTCCTTGGAGAAGGGGTCAAGGACCCCTCTTATCTCGTAGGCCGAAAGGACTTTGGCCGGCACGGCATGAGACAGGAGGGCCTCGGAGAGGGCCAGAGCGTTTATCATGGTGGCGAGCATTCCCATCTGATCAGCCCGCACCCGGTCAAAGCCCTGGGCCACTCCGGCCACCCCGCGGAAGATGTTTCCTCCGCCGATGACGATGCCAACCTGGACACCCAGATTTCTTAGTTGGGAAAGTTCCTTGGCCAGAGAAGATAGGACGATGGGGTCAATTCCGTAAGCGGCGGAGCCCATGAGGGCTTCGCCGCTTAGTTTCAAGAGGATGCGCCGGTATCGCGGGGCCTCCTCCGCCATTATTCTTCCTCTCCTACCTGATACCGGGTAAAGCGCCGGATCTGGATGCGCTCCCCGGTCTTGGTCATGAGTTCGTTCAAGAGATCCTGGATGGTGAGGTCCGGATTCTTTACGAAGGGCTGTTCAAGCAGAACGGATTCCTTGAAGAACTTTTCGAGTTTCCCTTCGACGATCTTTTCGATCACGTTTTCGGGTTTACCGCTCTCTTTGGCCTGAGCGACGTAGATTTCTTTTTCTCTTTCAATTACTTCCGCCGGCATGTCTTCGCGGGAGACACAGATGGGATTGGTGGCGGCGATGTGCATGGCCACTTCGTAGGCGAACTTCTGGAACTCTTCCGTCCGGGCCACGAAATCCGTCTCGCAATTTACTTCTACCATGGCACCGAGCTTTTTGGTGGCGTGGATGTAGGCCGCGACCACCCCTTCTTTGGTGGCCTTTCCGGCCCGTTTGGCTGCTACTGCCAGCCCTTTCTGGCGCAGGATGTCTATAGCTTTTTCCATATCTCCACCGGCCTCTTCCAGGGCCTTTTTGCAATCCATCATCCCTGCAGCCGTCTTCTCTCGCAGTTTCTTGATCATATCCATGGTGATTTCCGCCATAATGTCCTCCTTCTCGGTCTCAGATTTTCCGGGTTATTCCTGGGCTTCTGCCTGGGTTCCGGGTTCGGCTTCTGCCTCGGCCAAAGCTTCACTTACGATCTCTTCGGCGAGCTTTTCCGCCTCTTCTTCCGCCGGGGCTTCCGCGGCTTCCATCATTTCGGCCTCAATCTCTTTGTCCGTTTCTGCCTGAAGCTTTTCTTCCCAAAGGGATTTGCCTTCGAGGCAGGCGTCGGCGATCTTGCTGGTGAGGAGCTTGATGGCCCGAATGGCGTCGTCGTTTCCCGGAATGATGTAATCGATAAGATCCGGATCACAGTTGGTATCAACGATGGCCACGATGGGGATGCCCAGTTTGCGGGCCTCGAGCACGGCAATGTGTTCCTTCTTGGGGTCTACAATATAGATGGCCTGGGGGAGGTCTTCCATGTCTTTGATTCCTCCCAGGTTTCTCTCAAGCTTCTGTCTCAAACGTTCGAGCTTCAGGCGTTCCTTCTTGGGGAAACGCTCGATGGTGCCATCTTCGAACCAGCTCTCAAGCTTCTTGAGCTTGTCGATACTTTTGCGGATGGTACGGAAGTTGGTGAGTGTGCCGCCCAGCCAGCGGTGGTTCACATAATACATTCCGCAACGCTCGGCCTCTTCTTTGATGGTGTCCTGGGCCTGGCGCTTGGTCCCGACGAAAAGAACTTTGCCACCATTGGCGACGGTATCAACGATAAAATCGTAAGCTACGTCAAAAAGTTTAACTGTTTGTTGAAGATCAATGATGTGGATGCCGTTTCTCTCCCCGAAGATGAAGGGCTTCATCTTCGGATTCCAGCGGCGGGTCTGGTGACCAAAATGGACCCCCGCTTCCAGGAGCTGTTTCATGGTGAGTCTGGACATAAGGAGACCTCCTTCTAGGGTTTTTCCTCCGCCCCTAGGGTGACCAATCCGCCAGCGGACACCCGGCCACCCCTGCGAGAGGGCGTGAGTTTTGCCGCTATTTAACACCGAAGGAGACGTTTAGGCAACCATTAATGAGAACACTTTTACATGACGGCCATTGTGAAGGCCAAGGACTGAAGAGCACGGACTTAACAAGGCCAGCTGTATTTCATGTAAAAGAAAACGAAAAGGGGGAGGCGTGAACCTCCCCCTTTCGCTTTTACAACACCTGTTGTCTTTACTATTCGGGTTTTATGCCAAGCTCCTTCTCTTTCTCCGCCACCAGGAGCCAGGTCTTGATGATGGTATCCGGAGTGAGGCTCATGGAGTCGATGCCGCACTCCACCAGAAAAGCGGCAAAATCCGGAAAGTCGCTGGGAGCCTGCCCGCAGATACCCACCTTGCGCCCGGCTTTCTTGGCGTCCTGGATTACCTGACGGATAAGCTTTTTTACCGCCGGGTTGCGTTCGTCGTAGAGATGCGAAACGAGTTCGGAGTCGCGGTCAAGCCCCAGGGTGAGCTGGGTGAGGTCGTTAGAACCGATGGAGAAGCCGTCGAAGATCTTGGCAAATTCGTCGGCCAGCACCACGTTGCTCGGAATCTCACACATGACGTAAACTTCAAGGCCGTTCTCACCCTGTTTCAGGCCGTATTTGTCCATCACTTTGATGACCTTTTCTCCTTCTTCTACCGTGCGGCAGAAGGGAACCATGACCTTGACGTTCGTGAGCCCCATTTCTTCGCGCACCTTTTTGAGGGCTTTACATTCCAGAGCAAAAGCGGGTTCGAAACGCGGATCGTAATAACGCGAGGCTCCACGCCAGCCGATCATCGGGTTGTGCTCCACGGGCTCGTAAAGATATCCGCCCACAAGGTTGGCGTATTCGTTACTCTTGAAATCTGAGAGCCTCACGATGACATCTTTGGGGTAAAAGGCCGCTGAAATCATGGCCACACCCTGGGCCAGCTTGTCCACGTAAAAGTCGGCCTTGTTCTGATACATGGGCGCCTTTTCGTCTATGATGCGAACGATCTTGCGGATCTTCGCGTCTTTTTTGGCCTTTTCTTTCAGCTCCTCGTAGTTTATCAGGGCCAGGGGATGGATGGCGATGTGGGAACCAATGATGAACTCGAGCCGGGCGAGCCCCACGCCGTCGTTGGGGAGCTGGGCTTGATGGAAGGCCTGCTCGGGTATTCCCACGTTCATCATGATCTTGGTGCGGGTGCGTGGAATCTTGGTGAGGTCGATACGCTCCACTTCGAAGGGAATCAGCCCCTCGTAAACATAGCCTTCCTCACCCTGGGAACAATCTACCGTTACCTCCATGCCGGTTTCGATGACTTCGGTGGCGTTGTTGGTGCCCACGATACAGGGGATTCCAAGCTCACGGGAGACGATGGCGGCGTGGCAGGTCCGCCCTCCACGGTTGGTTACGATGGCAGCCGCGATCTTCATGATCGGTTCCCAGTCCGGGTCGGTCATGTCGGTAACAAGGACTTCACCGGGCTGAAAGTCGTGAATCTTTGAGACGTCTTCTATCACCCGGGCCTTACCCTGACCGATCTTGCTCCCCACGGCCTTGCCCACGGTGAGGATCTTTTCGGGCTTTCCTTTGAGCTTGTAGATTTCGTAGTACTGCTCCTTCTTGACTCCGTGAACCGTTTCCGGACGAGCCTGGACGATGAAGAGGTCGCCGGTGCCGACTTCCTTTCCATCACCATCTTTGGCCCATTCGATATCCATCGGGCGGCCATAGTGTTCTTCTATCAGGCAACCCCACTCGGCAAGCTTGAGGATTTCATCGTCCTCCAGACAGAAACGCTGCCGGAGCTCCTTCGGGGTGCGGAGGTTCCTTACCGGGCAGCGGGGGCTCTTCCCGTAAACCATACGGTACTCTTTGGAACCAAGTTTCTTGGAGAGGATGGGACGAAAGCCCTTCTTCAGGGTGGGCTTGAAGACGTAGAATTCGTCGGGGTTTACCGCTCCCTGCACGACGTTCTCCCCAAGCCCCCAGGCCCCGGTGATGTAGACCACATCCCGGAAACCGGATTCCGTGTCGAGGGTGAACATCACTCCGGCCGAGGCGGCGTCGCTTCGGACCATCTTCTGGATGGCCACCGAGAGATAGACGTTGAAGTGGTCAAAACCTTTATCTTCTCGGTAAGAGATGGCACGGTCGGTAAAAAGGGAGGCAAAACATTTTTTGACGTATTTGATGACGTTTTCTGCCCCGCGAATATTGAGATAGGTCTCTTGCTGGCCGGCGAAGGAGGCGTCCGGAAGGTCTTCCGCCGTGGCCGAAGAGCGCACCGCTACGTCCACGTCAGGGTAATATTTCTCCTCCAACTTGTGGTATGCCTCTTTGATAGCGCTGGCAAGGTCTTCGGGCATCCTGGCCTTGAGGATAAGCTCCCGCACCTTCTTTCCTCGCCGCTGGAGATCTTTGAGATTGTGGGTATCGAGGCCTTCGAGGATCTGGCGAATCTTGTCGTCCAGATGGTTCTCCCGGATGAAATGGCGATAAGCCGCGGCCGTAACCGCAAAACCATCCGGCACCTTGATCCCCTTGGGGGTCAGGTTCCGAAACATTTCACCAAGGGAGGCGTTCTTACCACCAACCAGGGGGACATCCTTGATGGAAATTTCGTCAAACCATAAAATAAAGGGTTCGCTGGGCATACATTCCTCCTCTCAAATCAAAAATTTTTTAGCCTGGAGATTAGCAGGAAGGCCTTTTATTCTTATTGAAGAAGAGCTTTCCATCGGATGAAGACCTTGCACGACTTGAATATCTTTATGCTTTTTAGCAAGATTGTGTTTTTAATGTCAAGCGCATTCCTCGGGATCAAACAGGCAATTTGAAGGATTTTTGAAGGTTTAGAGGCGTTTATGGCGGTTTTACCTTGGGGAGTTTTGGAAGAAGAAGATTGGAAGATCCTCAAAGATCTCTATGCCACGGCCCCGGATTGCGCCAAGTTCCTTTCCCGAAGGCTTCGCCTGGAATTGGGGGAAACCATGCAGCGTTTGAGAGAGCTTGAGAACATGGGCTTTCTCGAACGCATCGAGGGAAGATTCCTCAAAAAGAAGGGGCTCAGAAAGCCAAAACACATGAATCATACCTATTATGAGCTTTCAAGGCCGGCCAGGCTATATCTTCGCAGGCTGTTATTTGAGGAAAAATCGAGTTAAATATGTTTTAAACTTTTCTTGTAAACGGAGAATACCTGAAGTTGTAAACGGAGAATACCTGAAGCGACAATTCGAGAGAATCAACGCCTTGGCGAAACATCGTTGGGCGCAAGATCCTTTGAGAGTCATTGCGAGGTCGCGAAGCGACCGAAGCAATCTCGGCGAGTGTAGCGAAACGACGGCCTCCTTGGGAGGCCCCGTGATGACAGTGTGGCAGACATTCGCGACAGGATTGCCAAGTGGCTGCGCCGCCTTTGCGATGACGTCTTTGTATCAAATTAGTAAGGAGTTGGCATGAGCGAGTTCGAAGAAGAGCAGGTATCCGTCGGGGAAATCTTCGAAGACGAAAACATCGAGATCCCGGAAGAGCTTCCCGCTCTGGCGGTAAGAGACGTGGTTCTCTTTCCCTCCATGGTGATCCCTCTGTACGTGGGAAGGGAGCCCTCCCTCGCCGCCCTGGAAGAAGCCCTTAAGGCCGAGAGACTGATCGTAATTCTGACTCAGAAGGACCCCGAGGTGGACGAGCCCACCCCCAAAGACCTTTACCACGTGGGGGTGGTAGCCATCATCATGCGCACCCTCAAGCTCCCGGATGGACGGCTGAAGGTGCTGGTGCAAGCCGTGGCCCGGGCCCGGGTGCTCGAATTCCTGAAGGAGAAACCCTATTTCCTGGTGCGCATCGAGCCCCTTCGCGAGGAAGAACCGGAAAGCCTCGACGTCGAAACCGAAGCCCTCATGCGCTCCGTAAAGGAGACCGCGGAGAAGGTCTTTGCCTTGAGAGGTCAGCTCACTCCGGAACTAAACACCGTCCTCGACAGTGTTTCCGAGCCTGGAAGGCTGGCGGATTTTGTGGCCTCCCATCTGCGGCTCCGTATTCCCGAATCTCAGGACCTTCTCGAGACCTTTGACCCCATCGAGAGGCTCCGAAAGCTTCACAAGCACCTCCTGAGGGAGCTTGAAGTCGCCACCGTGCAGGCCAAGATCCAGACGGAGGCTCAGGAGGAGATGAGCCGCACTCAGCGGGAGTACTTCCTGCGGGAGCAGTTGCGGGCCATCAAACGGGAGCTCGGAGAGGTAGACGAGCACGCCCAGGAGATCGAGGAGTTTCGTGAAAAGATCGCCAAGGCCCGCATGCCCAAGGAAGTCGAAAAGGAGGCCCTCAAGCAGCTCAGGCGGCTCGAGATGATGCATCCGGATTCTGCCGAGGCCGCCATCATTCGGACCTATCTCGAATGGCTCACGGAACTCCCCTGGAGCAAGCAAACCAAAGACAAGCTCGACCTCAAGCGGGCCAAGAAGATTCTCGACGAAGACCACTACAACCTGGAGAAGGTCAAGGAAAGAATCCTGGAATACCTGGCAGTAAGGAAGCTGAACCCCAGGGCCAAAGGGCCCATTCTGTGTTTCGTGGGGCCTCCCGGGGTGGGAAAGACCTCTCTCGGGCGTTCTATCGCGAGAGCCCTGGGTCGCAAATTCGTGCGCATCTCCCTCGGCGGGGTGCGGGACGAAGCCGAGATCCGCGGCCACCGTCGCACTTACATCGGGGCCATGCCGGGCCGTATCATCCAGGGTCTCAAACAGGCCGGCACGAAAAATCCGGTCTTCATGATCGACGAGATCGACAAGCTCTGTGCCGATTTTCAGGGTGATCCGGCGGCGGCCCTCCTCGAAGTGCTTGATCCGGAACAGAACACCGCCTTCGTGGACCACTATCTGGGAGTACCCTTTGATCTTTCGAAGGTGATGTTCATCGCCACCGCCAACATGACCGACCCCATTCCTCCGGCCCTGAAAGATCGGATGGAGATCATCTACATCTCCGGCTACACCGCCGAGGAGAAACTCGCCATCACCAAGCGCTATCTCCTGCCGCGTCAGCTCAAAGAACATGGCCTCCGGCCCGAAGACCTCCAGATCTCCGATGAGACCATCCTCAAGGTCATCAACGAATACACCGAAGAGGCCGGGCTTCGCGAGCTTGAGCGAAAGATCGCCGCCATCTGTCGCAAGATCGCCCGGCGCATCGCCGAAGGCGAAAAGGGCCCCTTCCGGGTCACCAGACAAAACCTCCACAAATACCTCGGCCCGCCGGCTTATGTCCCGGAGCTCGAACAGGAAGAAGACGAAATTGGCGTGGCCACGGGGCTTGCCTGGACTCTTTCTGGCGGAGAGGTCCTCTACGTCGAGGCCCTTGTCATGGAGGGGAAAGGCAACCTCATCCTTACCGGGCAGCTGGGAGAGATCATGCGGGAGTCTGCCCAGGCGGCCCTCTCCTATACCCGCTCCAAGGCCAAAGAATGGGGGATCCCCAAGGATTTCTACGAAAAATATGATGTTCACATCCATCTCCCCGCCGGAGCCATTCCCAAAGACGGCCCGAGCGCCGGCGTTACCATTGCCACCGCCATGCTCTCGGCCTTTGCCGAGATCCCTGTCTCCAAAGACGTAGCCATGACCGGGGAGATCACCCTGCGCGGGAAGGTGCTTCCAGTGGGTGGAATCAAGGAAAAATCGCTGGCTGCTCTGCGCAAGGGCATCAAGAAGGTCATCATTCCGGAGAAGAACCTCAAGGACCTGGAGGAGATCCCCAAACCCATGCGGCGCCGGATAGAGTTCATCCCCGTGCGCCATATGGATCAGATCCTTGAGATCGCCCTCCTTCCAGAAAAGGCCAAGAAGAAGCGGGGCCGCCGGAAGGCTAAGAAATCTTAGAGGCGATCTCCTTCGCAAAATAGGTGAGGATGATGTCGGCCCCGGCGCGCCTGATGCAGAGGAGGCTTTCGAGCACCGCCCGTTCTTCGTCAAGCCAGCCATTTTGCCCGGCAGCCTTGAGCATGGCGTACTCCCCGCTTACCTGGTACGCGGCGATCGGGTGATTGAAGCTCTCCCGCAAAGTCTTGATGATATCGAGGTAGGGAAGGGCAGGCTTGACCATCAAGATGTCGGCCCCTTCTTCCACGTCAAGCGTGGCCTCTCGCAGGGCTTCCCGGGCATTGGCCGGGTCCATCTGGTAGCTGCGCCGGTCTCCAAACTGGGGAGCGGATTCGGCGGCCTCCCGGAAAGGACCGTAAAAACTCGAACAATACTTCACCGCATAGCTCATGATGGGGATGTGGCTGAACCCCGCTTCGTCAAGGGCCTCGCGGATCCTTCCCACGCGCCCGTCCATCATATCGGAAGGAGCCACCATGTCGGCCCCGGCCTTGGCGTGGGAGACCGCGGTGCGCGCCAGCTGTTCCAGGGTGAGGTCGTTTTCTACTTCACCGTCCTTGATGATGCCGCAGTGGCCGTGGCTGGTATATTCGCAAAGGCAGACGTCGGTGATGACCAGAAGTTCCGGGGTGGCCTTCTTGATGGCCTCAATGGCCCGCTGTACGATGCCACGCTTGGCATAGGCCCCGGAGCCAATCTCGTCTTTCTTCTCCGGGATGCCGAAAAGGATCACCGCCGGTATCCCGAGGTCTGCGATCTCGCGGGCCTCGTCGGCAAGCCGGTCCACCGAGAATCTGAAGACCCCCGGCATGGAGGTGACTTCCTCCTTCACCCCTTTGCCCGGGACCACAAAGAGGGGGTAGACGAGGTGATTTACGGAAAGTTCGGTCTCCCGCACCAGGGCTCGCAGCTTTTCGTTACGACGCAGCCTGCGGGGACGATATGCCGGAAAGAACATCTTCTCCTCCTTTTGGAGATTTTAGCTCTCCATTAACAGGCCAGAG
This sequence comes from Thermodesulfobacteriota bacterium, assembly GCA_013153725.1. Lineage (GTDB taxonomy): Bacteria > Desulfobacterota > Thermodesulfobacteria > Thermodesulfobacteriales > Thermodesulfatatoraceae > Thermodesulfatator. Next base: position 12,214 of record JAADDY010000088.1, on the reverse strand, counting down.
TTTCAGAGGTCAAGGTCCTTTTGGGCCGGGCCTTCGAGCTCAAGGTCTTCAGAGGATCTGAGTTTCTCGCTGGGAGAGACCACCCCCATTTCCTCGAAACGTTTGGCCGCCGGCAGAAGCCTCTTCTGAAAAGAAGAAGCGAGCTGGTTGAAGTTTTTTACGGTCTGGTCGAGGCTGCGGGCCAAATTCCCCAGATGGGAAGAAAAGGTGGCCAGACGCTGGTAGAGGGTCTGGCCGGATTTGATGATCTCCTCGGCGTTTCGCACGAAGGCCTCCTCCTGCCAGCTCAGGGCCACGGCCTTGAGCATGGAAAGAAAGGTGAGCGGGGTGGCCAGGATGACCTTCTTTCGCAGGGCGTACTCCAGGATGCCCGGATCTTCCTGGTAGGCCAGGGAAAGGAGGTTTTCAGCGGGCAAAAAGAGGATCACGAAATCCGGCCCTCTGGGAGACATCTCCCGCAGGGTCTCCCAGTAAGCCTTTTGCGCCAGAGAGTCTATGTGCCGCTTGAGGGCTTTGGCGTAAGAGCTCCCATCTTCAGGCAAGGGAGCCTTGGCGTCCACCGCCAGAAAGCGTTCACCGGGGAGGTGAATCACCAGGTCCGGTCGCAAAGAGCCTTTGAGGGTCTTCTGAGGATAAAAATCACAATGTTTTAAAAGACCCGCCATTTCCACCAGCCTCTGGAGCTGGATCTCGCCCCATTTGCCCCGACTCTGGGGCACCTCAAGAATTTTTTGCAGGTTCTGGGCTTCTTTTTCAAGGCGCGGGAGATGTTCCTCCACCAGGGCCCGCAATCTTTCTTCCAGTCGCCCGTAGGCGGTCTGGCGTTCTTTCTCAAGTCTCTGGATCTCCTCTCGCAGAGAGGCCAGGTTTTCCTCAAGGGGTTTGCTGAGCCTTATGAAGGCCTTCTCTCGGCCCTCAAAGAGCTCTTTGGCAAGGTTTATAAAGGTGCCGGTATTTTCCTTGAGGATTTCGGCGGCGAGCTGGCGGAAATTGGCAGCCATCTTTTCGGGGAGATCCTCCTGAAGCTTGAGCCTCTCCTCCGCGACCCTGAGGCGTTCTTCAAGGAGGTCTTCCCGGGTTTTTGACTCCCGGCCTCTCAGGTACCAGGCCAAGAGAAAACCTGCGCCAAAAGCGGCAAAAATCAAGAGATATTCTGGCATGGATTCCAAAAAATACTTTACGAATTTGCCAAAAAAGCCTAATTAAAAAATATGGAAGAAGAAACCCTTTGTTTGACTCTCCCCTGGCCGCTCGATACCGGAAGGGATTCCCCCAATCAGATCTTTCTCCCCGGAAGCAACGTGGTCTACGACTTCCACGGCGACCCTTTGCGGGCCGAGCTTACCATCCTGATGGAAGGGAACCAGTTCATGGTCATTCCCGATCTCCTGGAGGCCTTTTACGAATACCTGGGGCGCCGGGTGGAAGTCTTTTACGCCACGCTTCCACCGCCGAGGTTTCGGGGGGCCCTCTTTGGAGAACCGCTGGCGGTGGGAAACCTCCTGCTCACGCTTGAGCCTCAAATCGTCATGGCTCCGCCGGAATTCATGAAAAAAGTGGCGGAGAAGATTCTTTCCCCCAAGACCTTCATGCAAAACAAAGGGGTGGTTCTGGTGGTCAAGAGGGGGAACCCCAAAGGCATCACGGGGCCTTCTGATCTCATGCGAGAAGACGTAAAGATCGCCATTTCAAACCCGCAAACCGAGGTCAACTCCTTCAATTCTTACGCCAGAGCCCTGGAGCACGTTCCGGGGCTTCTCGAAAAGATCCAAAAAGAAGCCCTCTTCAGCAGACTCATTCACCATCGGGAGGTGCCGGCGCTGGTGTATGCTGGCAAGGCAGATGTGGCCCCCCTTTATTACCACTTTGCCTATTACTACCAGAATCCGCAGTTTTTCGAAAACCCGCTTTTTGAGCACCTGACTTTCCCTGAAGGAAAGAAGGGGGTGAGCCTCTACCAGGTAGCCCTCGTCAGGGGACGAGAAGACGAAGTGGCCCGGGCGTGGTACGAATTTCTGAGCACCAGAGAGGCGCAGCAGACCTATGCCAGGCACGGCTTCGAGTTATCATATTCACAACCGCAAAAGTAACCTTTTGAGCGTAGGTTACACAAAAAACTTCGGGCAAAATTTGGAGGTATAGAGGTTTCATTGTGTAAAAATTAACTTGGCCTTGACAGGAGCTAAAAACGCATTAAAACTCCAAATCCACGTTTAAAGGAGGAGGTATGGACAAAGATAAAGAATTGATTGCCAAATATGCGGCCCAGGATGAAGAGCTTCGAAAACTGGTGGAAGAACACCGGGCGCTGGACCAACAACTTGAAGAATTTCACAAGCGCCCCTATCTCACGGCGGAAGAAGAAATAGAGAAGAAGAGAATTCAGGTCCGCAAATTGGCCCTTAAAGACCAAATCCTGGCCATCGTCGAAAAATATCGCAAAATGGAGGAGGGAAAGTAAGAGTGGCTACAAAAATGACTGGTGCCCAAATCATCGTGGAAGCCCTCAAACGTGAGGGGGTTGACATTGTTTTTGGTTATCCTGGTGGCGCGGTGATTGACATCTACGACGAACTCTATCGTACCCCGGAGATCAAACACGTCCTCGTAAGACACGAACAGGGAGCAACTCACGCGGCTGACGGTCTGGCCCGTTCCACCGGAAAGGTTGGTGTTTGCCTGGTGACCTCAGGTCCAGGAGCCACCAACACCGTCACGGGGATCGCCACCGCTTATATGGATTCGATTCCCATCGTCGTCCTCACCGGCCAGGTTCCCACCAAGCTCATCGGGAACGACGCCTTCCAAGAGGTAGACATCACCGGTATCACCCGGCCCTGCACGAAACACAACTTTCTTGTCAAGCGGGTGGAGGACCTCGCCTGGACCTTGAAAGCGGCCTTTCACATCGCCCGTACTGGAAGGCCGGGCCCGGTCCTGGTGGATCTTCCCAAAGACATCCAGCAGGCCAAGACCGATTTTCACTGGCCGGAAGAGATTCGGCTCCGGAGCTACAACCCGGTTTACGAACCCCACAAGAGGCAGGTGGAAAAGGCCTACCGGCTCCTCGAATCTTCGACCCGTCCGGTCATCCTCGTGGGCGGCGGGGTAATCTCCTCAGGAGCACACGAAGAGGTTCGGGAGCTTGCCGAACTCCTGCACATTCCCGTGACCATGACCCTCATGGGCCTTGGAGGCTTCCCGGGCACCCACGAGTATTCCCTCGGGATGCTCGGTATGCATGGTACCTATTACGCCAACATGGCGGTGGCCAACAGCGATCTCATCATCGCCGTGGGCGCCCGCTTCGACGACCGGGTGACCGGCAAGGTGGACGCCTTTGCCCCTATGGCGAAGATCGTCCATATCGACATCGACCCCACTTCGATCCAGAAAAACGTGCGGGTCGATGTTCCCATCGTGGGAGATTGCAAACGTTCCCTCGCCAAGCTCCTTGAGATCATCAAGGAGGTGGGGCGTCCTTCCAAACTCTGGAAGGAACAGTTCAAAGAATGGTGGGAACAGATCGACATCTGGAGACGCCGCTATCCCCTGACCTACAAACAGGATGGCGAGCACATCAAGCCTCAGTTCGTGATCGAAAAGCTCTATCAGCTCACGAAGGGGGAGGCCATCGTTTGCACCGAAGTGGGCCAGAACCAGATGTGGACCGCGCAGTTCTACAAGTTCGACAAGCCTCGCACTCTCCTTTCCTCCGGCGGCCTGGGCACGATGGGATACGGTTTCCCCGCCGCCATCGGGGCTCAGATGGCAAACCCCGACAAGCTGGTCCTCGACATCGCCGGTGACGGTTCCATTCAGATGAACATCCAGGAAATGGCCACGGCCATGGATCAGCGCTTGCCCATCAAGGTCATCATTCTCAACAACGGCTATCTCGGGATGGTGCGGCAGTGGCAGGAACTCTTCTACGATCGGCGTTACTCCGCGGTGCAATTCGCCACCATCCCGGATTTCGTCAAGCTTGCCGAAGCCTATGGAGCCGTTGGTTTGCGAGCGACCAAGCCCGAGGAAGTGGAAGGGGTGCTCAAGAAGGCCCTTGAAACCAACAATTTGGTCCTGGTGGATATTCACATTGCCCCGGAAGAGGGAGTCTTTCCGATGGTTCCTGCGGGGCGTGCTACTACCGAAATGATCTTGGTGTAAGGGAGGAGGTATGGAAAAGAAACACACCCTTTCCGTCTTGGTGGAAAACACTCCGGGAGCGCTGGCGCGTATCGTTGGGCTTTTTGCCGGACGGGGTTTTAATATCGACAGTCTTTGCGTGGCAGAAACCCTGGATCCGACCCTTTCCCATCTCACGCTGGTGACCCACGGCGACGACATGATCATCGAGCAGATCATCAAGCAGCTTCGCCGCCTGATCGACGTCTACAAGGTGGTGGATGTTACCGAAGAAGGGGAATTCGTGGAACGCGAGATGGCCCTCATCAAAGTCCGGGCGGAGAAAGAGACCCGGGCCGAAGTCCTGCGGATGTGCGATATCTTCCGCTGCAAGGTGGTGGATGTGAGCCCCAGGACTTATACCGTAGAGGTCACCGGGCCGGAGAGCAAGATCGAAGCGGTGATCGAACTCTTGAAGCCACTTGGCATCAAGGAACTCGTAAGGACCGGCCTCATCGCCATGAAACGTGAGAAAAAGAGCGCTTAAAGAGCCTGGGGGCGAAGCCCCCGGCTCTTTTCCCCTCAATTTTCCCAAACCTCCCCACAGCCTTCCTCCAGAAGAAATCTATTCCATTCTCTCCACCTCTCCTGAAGGGCTTACCAACGCCGAGGCCAGAAGGCGCCTGGAAGAATTCGGCCCCAACGAGCTTGAGGAGGAAGCCTCCCGCTCGCCCCTCAAGATCTTTCTTTCCCAGTTTGCCAACGTCCTTACCTTCATCCTGCTGGTAGCCGCGGCGGTCTCCTTCGGGGTGGGAGACCAGATCGAGGCCCTGGTCATCCTCCTCATCGTCTTTGCCTGTGCCCTTCTGGGTTTCCTGCAGGAGTGGAAGGCCGACAAGGCCCTCTTGGCCCTCAAACAGATGGCAGCTCCCGAAGCCGTGGTCCTGCGGGAGGGAAGGGCCCTGAAGATCCCGGCCCGCGAAGTGGTCCCGGGAGACATCCTGATCCTGGCTTCCGGTGACAAGGTCGCCGCCGACGCCAGGCTGATCGAGACCATAAACCTGAGGGTCGACGAATCTCCCCTTACCGGAGAATCTACCGCCGTCGAAAAGGACGCCTCCCTCCTTCTTCCCCCAGAGACCCCGCTTCCCGAGAGAAAAAACATGGTCTTTGCCGGGACCATCGTGCTAAACGGCCGGGGAAAGGCCGTGGTGGTGGCCACGGGCCGGGAGACCGAGTTCGGAAAGATTGCCGGGCTTCTCAAGACGGTAGAGGAGGAGGGGACCCCTCTTGAGAAGAAGCTTGCGGTGATCGGTCGCTGGCTGGGAGGGCTTTCTCTGGGGCTTGCGGCCCTGGCCGCGGGCATCGGAATCCTCCGGGGTTATCCCTTTCTCGAGATGTTTCTCTGGGGAGTTTCCCTGGCGGTGGCGGCGGTCCCGGAATCCCTGCCCGCGGTGGTTACCGGGGCGCTTGCCATCGGAGTCTCCCGGATGGCCAAAAGAAACGCCATCGTGAAGCGTCTTCCGGCGGTAGAGACTCTGGGCTCCACCACCGTCATCTGCACCGACAAAACTGGCACGCTCACCAAAAACGAAATGACGGTCCGCCTCATCTGGGCGGCTGGCAAGACTTACGAGGTAAGTGGAGCCGGTTTCACACTCGAGGGCGAAATCCTGAGAGACGGCCGGAAGGTATCCCCTGAAGACAGCCAGGCCCTCAAGTTCACGCTCCTTGCCGGGCTTCTTTGCAACGACGCCCGGGTGGAAGAGGGCCAGTTTCTGGGAGACCCTACGGAGATCGCCCTCCTGGTGGCCGCGGCCAAGGCTGGCCTTTCCGGAGAGGGCTTCACCCGCGTGGCCGAGCTTCCCTTCGACAGCGAAAGGAAACGGATGTCGGTCCTGGTGAAGGACCGCGCCGGCAAGTACTGGGTCTTCACCAAAGGGTCTGTGGAAATCCTCCTCGAAATCTCTTCGGCCTGCCTGGAAAATGGCCGGCCAGTGCCTCTTACCCCCTCCAAACGGGCCGAGATCCTCAAGGTCTCAGAGGAGATGGCCTCCAAGGCCCTGAGGGTGATGGGGTTTGCCTACCGAGAAATTCCCGGAGAGCCACCCCCTCTTGCAGAAATCGAAAAAGACCTCGTCTTCGTCGGGCTTCAAGGGATGATCGATCCGCCCCGCCCGGAAGCCAAAGCCGCCATCAGAGAGTGCTTCGAGGCCGGCATAAGGGTCATCATGATCACCGGAGACCATGCCCAAACCGCCCTTGCCATCGCGCACGAGCTCGGCCTGGTGCCGGAGAAAAAGATGACTTACGTCATCAAGGCCCAGGAGCTGGAGAGGCTCTCAGACGAGGAGCTCCGGAAGCGTCTGGACGAGGTGGCCATCTTTGCCAGGGTCTCTCCGGCGCATAAGTTGCGCATCGTAAAGCTTTTCAAGGAAAAACAGGAGATCGTCGCCATGACCGGCGACGGCGTAAACGATGCCCCGGCGCTCAAGGCCGCTGATATCGGGATTGCCATGGGCATTTCCGGAACGGAAGTGGCCAAAGAGGCCGCCGACATCATCCTGGCCGATGACAACTTCGCCACCATCGTGGCGGCGGTGGAAGAGGGGCGCACCATCTTCGACAACATCAAGAAGTATCTCCTCTTCCTTTTGAGCTTCAACTTGTCGGAGATCTTCGTCTTGGTGGCGGGCTTCCTGGCGGGGCTTCCGCTCCCCCTCACGGCCATTCATATCCTCTGGATCAACCTCGTCACCAACGGTCCTCCGGCCCTGGCGCTTGGGGTTGACCCTCCGGCTCCGGACCTCATGAAGAGACCCCCGCGCCCACCGCAGGAGGGAGTCTTCACGCGCCAGTTCGTCTTTCTTCTGGCAGGGCTCGCCCTCTTGCTCTTTTTCTTTCTCTTTCCGGTTTTTGCCCTGGCGGTGGAGGATCTGACACTCAAGGCGGCGCAAACGGTCCTCTTTACGGGCTTTGTTCTGCTGGCTATTCCGGTGGCTTACGTGGCCCGTTCCGAGAGGCTACCCCTGTGGAAGATAGGCCCCTTTGCCAACAGGTGGCTCAACCTCTGCGCCCTGGGAATGGTGGCCTCCCAGCTCCTGATAGTCTACGTGCCCATCTTGAACCGCTACCTGCAGACGGAGCCCATCGCGCCTTCCTGGTGGTTTGTCTTTGCCTTGCTTGGCCTTTCCTTCATCTTTTTGGCCGAGGGCATCAAAAAGGTTTCTCTGCGGTTCCGCTAAGGTTCACACTTTTGTACTTCCGAGCAGATCCCTTCCGGGGTTAGAAGTTTTTCCAGAGGCGGGAGAGCCGGTTTCGAGGCCTCCTGAAAAGATTTCAGGTAGGAGAGAATGACTTTTGAGCCTATCAGGACTTCCTTTTCGCCATTCTTATCCACCACGAGCACTGGCACCCCCTGAATATCAAGGGTGCGCAAGAAGGCCAAGGCCCTTTCCTTGGGGCAGAGTAGAAGATCGATGTCTGACATCTGGTTACAGAAAGAGAGGACCTCGTGGCAGTGAGGGCAGTTTTCGGCGTAGATGAGGATCATCTTTCCCGCAGGATTCCCGCGGTAGATGCGTTTGATAGCGGCCTCACTCAGGGGCGTAAGGGAGATCGGCGTAAGTATCAGAGCCAGTACGATTCCGAGCACTGTCCCGAAGACGGCAAGACGTTTCGACAAAAGAAGCACAAGAGAGGCCGAAATGATGGTAAAGAGCGCCACCGTGAGGCAGAAGGGGCAATGAATGCGGTAATCGATGAATTGCCTGCCGACCAGGATGCATTCCACGCCCAGGGCAATGGCCGCCAGGAAGACCAGAAACTTTATGGAGCGAGACCCCTTCCGGAAGACCCTGTAGGCCAGAATTCCCTGGAGGAGAAAATAAAAAGCCGCCCCCGCTGCGAGCAAAGGCCGGGGAAGGAGAGAGAAACTTTCCACTATTTGGCAGGTGTCGCTGTGGCAAAGGCTCTTTCCGAAGGAGCTGAGAATGACCTCGGTAAAACAGTAGATGAAGCCCAGAAGAGAAAGAATTGCCACCAGGAGGAAAAAACCCCGGTTAGAACGCCGATAGGAAATTTCGCCGCGCAATTCTATCATGCTTCGTCTTCTTAAACTAAGATCTCGAACCATACAAGCCCCCATGAAAAAAATTGCACAAACCCACCGTCATACTTCTCTTAGAAAGATTTCGGCATAAACCGGAAAAAAGCTAAAATTTTTGGGAAAATTTCCTGAATCTGCGGTATGCGAGCCCCCAGAACACCCCGCTGACTGCTCCACAAAGATGGGCCAGGAGGTCCGTATTTTCCCCGGCGGTTCCCAAGAACCCCAGAAAGGCCAGGACAAAGCCCATGATGAGGAGGAGCTGGTGCCTTCTTTCCGAAAGCCCCAGGGCGGCCAGGAGGCCCACTTCGCCAAAGACCGCGGTGGAGAAGCCAAGCGCCCGGTAGTTCTCGGGGTGGAGCAGGAGACTCAGCACGTTTCCACTCACACCGGAAAGAATCGTAAGCCCCCAGGCCTTCCAGAAGGGCAAATATCTGGTCAAGAAGGCGAAGAAGACCCCTCCAAAGAGCATGTTTCCCAGAAGGTGGCCGGGGTCCTGGTGGAGGAAAAGACTCGTTAACACCCTCCACCACTCGCCCTTTCTCACCAGAGCGCCGTCGAGGATGCCCCACCTGAAGAGGAGATCCTGCCAGCGGGGTTCAAAGGTAAAGGACAGGACGGCCGTGAGTATGAAAAAGGACCAAAACGTCTTTTCTCCAGCACCTTCTTGGAGCGCGGGTTCCTTTGAACGGAAGCCCGAATTTTCCCTTTCATAAGCCTCGATTTCCCGAAGGGCCCTTTCAAGGTCGGCAGCTTCCACCCAGATTTCCCAGGAATTTTTTTCTTTCCTGATCTCATGAGGGATTCCGGCTGCCAAGAGCACCAGGGAGTACCGCCAGAGGAGGTCTTTATCGGAAGGAGAGAACCTTTTCAGTAATACCACTTGGAACCCTTAAGTTTTACGGAATTATACCAATTTTAGGTTTTTCTCTCCAAGGCCGACACGATTTAAAGAAAAATCCGTCATAAGGAGGGCCTATGTCCTTCATCAAGTGGCAGGAGGGGTTCCTCACCGGCATTCCAGAGGTGGATGCCCAACATCAAAGACTCATTGAGACCCTGAACACTCTCCATTTTCTCCTCAAACACGGCGGAAGCCACGAAGAAATCCTCGAAATTCTTCGATTCCTTGACAACTACACCGTGGAGCACTTCGGCACCGAAGAAGATCTCATGGAAAAGGCCGACGGAAAATTTCCAAAGGAGCTAAGGGAGCGCCATCTTCGAGAACACCGTTACTTCATAGACAAAGTCCAGGAGTTCCACGGTGTCTTCGACGCCTATCGGAATGGCGAGCAAGAAAGAGAAGCCATACTGAAGCTCTTTGCCTTTTTGAGCCACTGGCTCTGCGAACATATTCTGAAAACGGACAAAGAAACCGCGTCTTACCTCCGCTAATACTCCGGCGGAAGCTTTTGGAGTTCGGCAAGGGTAATTACCGGGCCATCCTTGCACACGAGAAAGGGGCCAACGTTACAGTGGTGGCAGAGCCCCAGCCCGCAACGCATACGATTCTCAAGAGAAAGATAGACCTGCTCCGGTGAGAAGCCGCATTTTTCAAGCACCGGAAGGGTGAACTTGATCATGATGGGCGGCCCGCACACCAGGGCCACGGCATTTTCCCCCGAGGGGGACACCTGCTCGGTTATCTGCGGAACAAACCCCACCAATCCGTCCCAGCCCGGGGCTTCGCGGTCGATGGTGAGATAGAGCTTCAAATCTTTTCTTTTCTTCCAGGCCTCAAGCTCCGGTTTGTAAAGGAGAAGGCCGGGGTTTCTGGCCCCGTAGATCATGGTGATCTCGCCGTAATCGTCCCGGTGCTCGAGGAGGTAAACCAGCGTGGCCCGCAGGGTGGTGACTGCAAACCCTCCGGCGATGAGCACCACGTTCTTACCGCGGAACTCCTCCAGGGGGTAGCCGTTTCCCAGGGGTCCGCGCAGGCCGATGACCGTGCCTTCCGGCAGGCGGTGAAGGGCGTCTGTCACCAGGCCGGTGCGAAAGACGGTAAACATGAGGAGCTCTTCCGAGGGAGAAGAAGCGATACCGATGGGGCATTCTCCCTTGCCCGGCACCGAGAGCATGGCGAATTGCCCCGGCCGGTGCCTGAAGGCCCGGTGGGCCTCTTCGTCGAGGAGGCGCAAATAGAAACTTTTGAGCAGGCCGTCGTCGGTTTCCACCACCAGGCGTTCTATCCGTGCCGGAAGCGGTATCATGTCGAGTTTTTCGGGGACGGCTACCATCTTCTCCTCCTTAAACGGTGCTCATGGCCCGGATCACTTCCCAGAGATTGATTCCCGCCGGGCACTCTTCGTTGCAACGACCACAGCCCACGCAAAGAGGTTCACCGTACTGATCCAGGAAATACTTGAACTTGTGGAGGAAACGATTCCTGAAACGGGCTACCGGAGAGCGCCGCGGATTGTGCCCGGAGGCGTGCCGGCTGTAGATCTCAAACATACAGGCCTCAGGTAGACGCACTCGCACCCCTTCTGTGCCGACCACTTCGTCCTGCACGTCGAAACAATAGCAGGTGGGGCAGAGAAAGGTGCAGGTGCCGCAGTTGAGACACGGAAGGGCGAGGGCTTCCCAGAAGTCGGCTTCGTAAATCTTTAGCAGATCGGCCCCCTTTAACTTTTCAAGCGCCGGGGCCTTCTGGTGCCTGGCGAGGAATTCTTCTTCCGCCCGCCGGAAAACCTCCGAAGCCGTCTCCTCCGCCTCCTCAAAGGGCCCGGACTCAAGAAGCTTTCTCCCCCTTTCGGTAAGAAGCTTGACCAAATAGCCTTCTTCTCCTTCGAGAAACAGGGCGTCAAGCCCCTCTCCGGCAAAGGGGTTTACCCCCATCGCCCAGCCGAAACACTCACGGCCCGGTTCGCGACAGACAAGCCCCAGGAGAAGTGTCTTCTCACGTCTTTTCTGGAAGAAAGGGTCGTGCTGAAAGACCTTCTCTATCAGGGTCACGCCCTTGGCGTCGCAGGGGCGCACCCCGAAGACCACCCTTTCTCTTTCGGGTTCAAAGAAGACCGGAGACGGAATTGCCCCGGGCCTCGCCTCAAAGGAGAGGATCTCCTCGCGCCAGGGCAGGAAAAACTCCTTGGCGGAGAGCTTGGTCTTGCCTTTGAGATAGAGCTCGCCTTCGTAGGGCCCGAACCCCTCCGGAGAGCGGGGTACAAAGACCTCGTAATCCGAGGCCAGTTTTAGAAGCCAGTCTTTTAAGGCCTTTTTCGGGAGAAGGTACATACCTTGCCTCCTAGATCTTTCCCGCCACTTTGAGCTCGTGGGTTAGCATGAAATCTTCCGGGTCGTCCTCACTGAAAGAGGTGAAAAGGAGCGGCGCTTCGGGATCGAGCCCGGCCTCGAAGGAAAAGGCCCTGAGGGCCTCCTTTTCGAGCTTCTTGGTGAGCAGCCGAAGAGGGATATCCATGGGGCAAGCCGCCTCACAGGAGCCGCAATCCACACACCGGCCCGCCAGATGATAGGCCCGCACCAGGTGATAGAGGGCGGTGTCTACCGGATCGCGCGTCTTTCCCACCCATTGGGGGCGGGAGTCGTCCACGAAACAGGTGGGGCAGTAACAGAGCGGGCAGGCCTGCCGGCAGGCGTAGCAGCGCAGGCAGCGCGAGACAATCTCCTTCTCAAACCATTCCCAGCGCGAAGAAATATCCAAGGCCTCGATCTCTTCCACCCGCGCGTAGGGCTCCGAAGCAGGGGGGCGGGCAGGGGCTTCGATCCGCTCGTCGTAGAGAGGAGGGGTGGGGTGACGACACTCCCGACAATTGCCCCTCAGAAGCTCTTCCCGCGAAAATTTCATTTTCTCTTCGGAAGTTACGATAAAAACTTCATCTGAAAGATTATCTTCGATGGCCTTTATCTCCGGGGCCTTCTGCCGCACTTTGGAAGGGTCGAGCATCCCGGGGCAGGGGATGCCCACCAGGTAGAGATCTTCCCGCTTGAGCTGCCCCTCCTGGAGGAGGACCACTATCG
>JAADDY010000087.1 GCA_013153725.1 Thermodesulfobacteriota bacterium | reverse complement strand
TTTGGAAGGGATGAGATCTTCCTCTGTGGCCCGGTGCTGGGGGCCCCGCAGGCAGCCATCGCCCTGGAATACCTGAAGGCCTCCGGAGTGCGAGAGATCCTGACCTTCGGCTGGGCCGGGGCCCTGCGGGAGGAGCTCCCTCTTGGAAGCCTCTTTTTGCCGGAGAAGGCCCTCTCCGCGGAGGGCACTTCCTCCCATTACGGCTATCATCCTTACCCCTCAAGGGAGCTCTTCTGGTGGCTTTATCACGAACTCGTGGCTCAGGGGCTCGTCTTCGAGGTGGGCACCGTGGTTTCCACCGACGCCCTCTTTCGGGAAGACGAAGATTTTTTGGCCCGCTTTTCCGCGGCGCAGGTGGTCGATATGGAAACATCTGCCCTTTTCAGTGTGGGCAAGGCCCTGGGGATCTCCCTCGCCTCTCTTCTTCTGCTCTCGGATCGTCTGGTGCCTCGCTACGAGCGGCTCAAGGTAAAGGATTTGCGCAAGACCCTGGCAGGGCTCCTGCCTGTCTTCCGGGCCTTCTTCGAGAGAAAGAATACTCTCTAGTGCTTGCCAAGAGTTCCGGCACGGGATAGGTTCAAGGGCAATTTTGAGGATCTTTTTAGTTTAGAACTTTTTGAAAAGGAGGCGTCATGTTCGGTTTGGGGTTGCCGGAATTAGTAGTGATCCTGGTGATCGTAGTAGTTCTTTTCGGGGCGAGTCGCCTGCCCCAGATCGGCGAAGGCCTGGGGAAGGGCATCAAGAATTTTCGCAAGGCGGTGAAAGAGGGTGAAGAGAAAGAAGAAAAGAAGGAGGTCGAAAAATAGTGTTTAAGAACCCCGTGATGCGCTTCCTGAGCTCCATCAAGCTTGCAATTTTTCTCCTCCTCTCTCTGGCGGCAACCTCTATCATCGGGACGATCCTCCCCCAGGGCCAACCTTTGCCCTTTTATTTCCAGCGTTACGGCGAGACCCTGGGGCAAATCATCAAGTTCTTGCATCTTTACGACACCTATCACTCCTGGTGGTACGTCACCCTTCTTGCCCTTTTCAGCGTAAACCTCACCCTTTGTTCTCTGAAGCGGCTTCCCTTTTCTCTGGAACTCTTCCGGCGTGATCCTCTGGCGGTGGACCCTGAGAAACTCACCCGCATGCCGGTTTCCAAAGAGCTCAAGCTCAAGGCCCCTTTTAAGGAGCTCGAAGCCAGAGTAGAAGAGCTCCTTTCCAAAAAGCTTGGCCGGCTTGAGAAAGCGGCTTTTGAAGACGGGGTCCTCTTCCTGAAGGACCGTTTCCGGTGGAGCTATTTTTCCGTCTATGTGGTGCACTTTTCCATTCTGATCATCATCGCCGGGGCCATCATCGGGGCGGTCTGGGGCTTCCGTGGCGAAGTAAACCTCTTGGAAGGAGAGAGCACGGACCAGGTCCTGGTGCGGGGCAAAAAACACCGGTCCATCCCGCTCGGGTTCACCATCCGGTGCGACAAGTTCTACATCGATTTTTATCCCAACGGGATGCCAAAAGAGTACCGTTCCGACGTCACCATCCTAGAAGACGGGAAAGAGGTCCTCAAAGGTGTCATCAGGGTCAACGACCCTCTCACCTACAAGGGAATCACCTTTTACCAGTCGAGTTACAACACCTTTGCCAAGGTTAAGATCCGCATTCTGAAGGGGCCCTGGCAAAAGGAGCTGGAAATCGAGCCGTTCAACCAGGCCACCTGGGAGGAGGGGAAGATCCGGGTGGGGCTCCTTGATTTTCAGCAGGCTCACGGGCTCCCTGCCGCCCGCATCTGGCTGGCAGAGGAGGGAGAGCCGCCGCTCGCCTTCTGGGTGCTCAAAGGGCACCCCCGTCGGATCGAACTCAAGAGCGGGCCGATCATCGTCACCCTGGAAGACGCCAAGCCCGTCTATGCTACCGGGCTTCAGGTGAAGAAAGACCCGGGTGTGCCAGTGGTCTGGCTGGGCTTCAGCCTCCTCATTCTGGGTATCTTTGCCGCCCTCTTTTTTGCCCACCAGCGTTACTGGGTGGCGGTAATGCCTGGTGAGAAGAACACCCGCGTTATTTTGGCGGGTTTTTCTCCCAAAGCTCGTCAAAAGGTGAAGCAGACGATCGAAGAGCTTGCGGAGGAGATCCTGAAGCTCGATAAGTCTTCTTGACAAGGAAAACAAAGATTGATACTCATTTAGCCAAAGCCGAAAGGTTAGGCGCGTAGCTCAGTGGGAGAGCGCTTGCTTGACGCGCAAGAGGTCGGCGGTTCGATCCCGCCCGCGCCTACCACGAAACCAAAGGCATCTTTGGGCCGGTGCCCAAAAGATGCCTTTTCTTTATGGATTAGGAGGACAGGTGGAAATAAAGATCACTCTTCCGGACGGGCGTGAAGAATCTTTCCCTTCTGGGATCAAGGCCAAAGAAGCCCTCAAAGACTTCCTCACCAAAGAGACCATCGGAGCCAAATTCGGAGACGAGGTCATCGATCTTGAGACCCCGCTTACGCGTGACGGAACCCTTTCGCCTCTTACCCCGGAAGATCCGGAGGCCCTTGAAATTTTGCGTCACACCGCGGCCCACGTGCTGGCACAGGCGGTGAAGGAGCTCTTTCCCGAGGCCAAACTGGGGATCGGTCCGGCCACGGAGCAGGGTTTTTATTACGATTTCGATTATGAAAGGTCTTTCACGCCGGAGGATCTCAAAGAGATCGAAAAGCGCATGAAAAAGATCGTCAAAAAGAGGATTCCCCTCCGGCGCGAGGAGCTTACGAAAGAAGAGGCCCTCAAGCTCTTCGAGGAGCGCAACGAACCTTACAAACTGGAGCTCATTCGGGAGATTCCCGGAGAGACGGTGAGCATCTACCGGCAGGGAGATTTTGTCGATCTCTGTCGCGGCCCCCATCTTCCACACACCGGCTGGGTGAAGGCCTTCAAACTCCTTTCTGTGGCCGGAGCCTACTGGCGCGGAGACGAGAAAAACCCCATGCTCTGGCGTATCTACGGGACGGCCTTCTTCAAGAAAGACGACCTCAAGGCATATCTCGAACGCCTGGAGGAGGCCAAAAGGCGGGATCACCGCCGCCTTGGCAAGGATCTTGAACTTTTCAGCATTGAGGAAGAAGTGGGCCCGGGTCTCATTCTCTGGCACCCCAAAGGGGCCCTGGTGCGCAAGATCATCGAGGATTTCTGGAAGGAGGAACATCTCAAGCGGGGCTACGAGCTCGTGGTCACGCCCCACATCGCGCGGCGGCATCTCTGGCAGATCTCCGGGCACCTCGATTTTTACGCGGAAAACATGTTCGCCCCCATGAAGATCGACGAGGTGGAGTACCAGCTCAAGCCCATGAACTGCCCCTTTCACATCCTTATTTACAAGAGCCGCCGGCGCAGCTATCGGGAGCTTCCCATCAGATGGTGTGAGCTCGGCACGGTTTACCGCTATGAAAGGAGCGGGGTGCTCCACGGGCTCATGCGGGTGCGGGGCTTTACCCAGGACGACGCCCACATCTTTTGCCGTGAGGATCAGCTCGAAGAAGAAATCTTCCGCTGTCTGGATCTTACGGTCTATTTTTTGAGCACTTTTGGCTTTGACGAGTACCAGATCTTTCTGTCCACCAGGCCCGAGAAGTACGTGGGAAGTGAAGAGATCTGGGAAAAGGCCGAGGGAGCGCTGCGAAAGGCCCTGGAAGACAAAGGGCTTTCCTACGAGATCGACCCGGGAGAAGGGGTCTTCTACGGCCCCAAGATAGACATCAAGATCAAGGACGTCTTGGGCCGTTTCTGGCAATGCTCCACCATCCAGGTGGATTTCAATATTCCGGAACGGTTTGACATCACGTATATTGGCGAAGACAACCGTCCCCATCGTCCCATCATGATCCACCGGGCCCTCCTGGGCTCTCTCGAGAGATTTTTCGGGGTGCTCATCGAGCATTATGCCGGGGCCTTCCCCGTGTGGCTGGCGCCGATCCAGGCCGTCATCATCACCGTGGCCGACCGGCACATTCCCTTTGGAGAGCGGGTCTTTGAGCGCTTGCGCGGGGCAAATTTGCGCGTCAAGACCGATTTTCGCAACGAAAAACTCGGTTTTAAGATCCGCGAGGCCCAGCTCCAGAAAATCCCCTACATGATCATCATTGGCGATAAAGAAGTTGAAAACGAGGCCTTGACGGTGAGGACCAGAAAAGGCGAGAATCTACCTCTGATGAGCATCGAAGATTTCATCGCCAAACTTCAAGAGGAAATTTCGGCAAAAGTCCTTAATTAGGAGAAAAGGTGGCCAAGATAGACAAAAAGAAATTCCGGGTAAACGAAAGGATTCGGGCTCCCAAGGTCCGCGTGGTGGATTCCGACGGGAAACAATTGGGCATTCTGTCGCGCCACGAGGCTTTGCGTCTGGCGCAGGATCAAGGGCTTGATCTGGTGGAGGTGGCCCCCCAGGCGGATCCTCCCGTATGCCGTATCATGGATTACGGGCAATTTCTTTACCAGCAGGCCAAAAAGGCCAAAGAGGCCCGCAAGAAGCAGACCATCGTCGAAGTAAAGGAGATCAAGGTCCGCCCCAAGACCGACGTCCACGATCTGGAGACCAAGATCCGCCACATCAAGCGTTTCCTGAAAGACAAAAACAAGGTCAAGGTGCGGGTCTTCTTCCGGGGTCGTGAGATCACCAAGCCCGAGCTCGGGATGGAGGTCCTCAAAAAGATCCTCTCCGCGGTGGAAGAAGAGGCTCAGGTGGAGATGAAGCCTCGGATGGAAGGCCGGCAGATGATCATGGTGCTCGCCCCAAAAAGGTCCTAGGGGCTTGTCAAAGTCTAAAACCGGCATTAATCCTTTGGGGCATAATTTTTTCAAGGAAGGTGATCTTATGGCGAAAAACAAGATGAAGACCAACCGCTCGGCGGCCAAGCGCTTCAAGGTTACGGCCCGGGGCAAGGTCATGCATTTTCGGGCTGGCAAGAGCCATTTGTTGCGCAAGAAGAGCCGTAAACGCAAAAGACATCTCAAGAAGGCCGTCGTCCTTTCACCGGCCAGTCTTTCGGCGGTCAAGCGGCTCATTCCTTACAAGTTCTAAGAGGAGAGGAGGAAGTTATGCCTAGGGCAAAAGGTGGTCCGAAGACAAGAAGGCGCCACAAAAAATATCTCAAGATGGCCAAGGGCTACTGGGGGCAGCGAAAGAACTGCTTCCGGAGGGTGCGGGAGACGGTAGAACGCGCCCTGGTTTACGCCTATCGGGATCGTCGTCAACGCAAGCGGGATTTCCGGCGCCTCTGGCAGGTCCGGATCAACGCCGCGGCAAGGCTCCACGGGCTCAATTACAGCCGTTTCATGGGCGGTTTGAAGAAGTCCGGGGTGGAGCTTGACCGGAAGATCCTTGCCAACCTTGCTGTCACCGAACCAGAGGCCTTCAAGAAGCTGGTGGATCTTGCGGCTTCCAAGTGGCACTAATGGTAGATGAAAAGCACCTTGAGGAACTAAGACGCCAGGCCTTAGCGGAAATCAAAGAGGCCCAGGACGAAAAGAGCCTTGAAGCGGCCCGGGTGAAGTTCCTGGGCCGCAAGGGTGAACTCACCCAGATCCTCAAATCCATCGCCAAGCTTCCGCCGGAGCTCAAACCCGTTATTGGCCGTCTGGCCAACCAGCTGAAGAAGGAGCTCGAGGCGGCCCTCAAAGAGGCCCAGGCGGAGCTCAAGAAGCGCCGGGAAGAGCGCATCCCGGGCCTTGATCTTACGCTTCCCGGAAGGCCCTATCCCTTGGGGAAGCTTCACCCCATCACCCAGGTCATGCAGGAGATCTGCGAGATCTTCTTGCGGATGGGGTTTTCCATCGCCACCGGCCCGGAGGTCGAACTCGATTACTACAATTTCGAGGCCCTGAACATCCCGGAAGATCACCCCGCCCGCGACATGCAGGCCACCTTTTATTTCGGCCCCAAGGTGCTCTTGCGGACTCATACTTCTCCCATTCAGATCCGCACCATGGAGCGTGAAAAGCCTCCTCTGCGCATCATTGCCCCGGGCAAGGTCTACCGCTGCGATTCCGACGTCACCCACACGCCCATGTTCCACCAGGTCGAGGGCCTCATGGTGGATGAAGACGTCTCCTTTGCCGACTTGAAGGGCATCCTCACCATCTTTGCCCAGGAGACCTTTGGCTCCGATACCAGGGTGCGCTTCCGCCCCAGCTATTTCCCCTTCACCGAGCCCAGTGTGGAGATGGACATTAGCTGTGTCATCTGCGGAGGAGAGGGCTGCCGGGTCTGTGGCCAGACGGGCTGGCTCGAGATTCTGGGGGCGGGGATGGTGCATCCCAACGTCTTTCGAGCGGTGGGCTACGACCCCGAGAAATGGGTGGGGTTTGCCTTTGGTCTCGGGGTGGAGCGAATCACCATGCTCAAGTTTGGCATCGATGACATCCGTCTCTTTTACGAAAATCACCTGCGTTTTCTGGAGCAATTTTAGCGATGCTGGTCCCTTATTCGTGGCTCAAAGAACTGGTTCCCCTCACCGAAGGTCCGGAGGAGATTGCCGAGCGCCTGACGCTTTCTGGTCTGGAAGTGGAGGGGGTTTTCAACGCTTACGAAGACCTGGCCCCGGCAAGGGTGGTAAGGGTTTTGGCGGTGGCTCCCCATCCCCAGGCCGAGAAGCTCAAAGTCTGCCAGGTCTCCGACGGCGAGAGGGAATACCAGGTGGTTTGCGGGGCCCCGGACGTGGCCGAGGGGCTCAAGGCCGCCTTTGCCCCGGCAGGAACCATCCTTTTTACCGGTGAGAAGGTCTCCGAGGCCCAGATTCGCGGGGTTCGTTCCGAAGGGGTTCTCTGTTCGGCTTATGAACTGGGGGCCGGGCCGGATAGGAGCGGGCTCCTCAAGTTCGAAGAGGACGTCCCGCTTGGCAAGCCGGTGATCGGGGTCCTGGGTCTGGAGGAGCCGGTCCTTGAAGTGGCCATCACGCCAAACCGGGGGGATTGTCTTTCGATTTACGGGATGGCCCGGGAAGTGGCCGCCATCACCGGAGCCGTGGTGAGGCCTCCTGTCATCCCGG
>JAADDY010000047.1 GCA_013153725.1 Thermodesulfobacteriota bacterium | reverse complement strand
GGATTTAAAAAGAGGAATATAGGCTAATGAAACAAAAAAATATATTAAAGCAAAATAACATATCGAAAATCTCTTGATAAGGACTTTTACCATTCCAAACGCTTCCCTATATTTTCCGGTATCATCCTGATGAGGAACATAATATAACGCCAGATCCAGAGAGTATAGATCTCGTCTTTCTTTTTATGCCAAGCCTTTATGATATCTTGAGCTACTCTAACTGGCGAAGCTGTCAATAATTTGGGCAGCTTCATAGAAGCTGTCATCTTGGTTTCCACAAACCCTGGTTTAACCGTTAGAACAGATATACCACTACGGTAAAGTCTATTTCGTAAACCCTGCAAATAGATACTGAAGGCCGCTTTGGCAGCTCCGTAAATATAATTGCTTTGCCGCCCTCTTTCTCCGGCTACAGAACTGATACCGATGATAAAACCAGCCTTTCTCTCTTCGAAATCTTTGGCAATAATTTCTAAAATACTTACCGCTCCAAGAAAATTTGTTTCGATTATCTTGCGGGCTTCGTTAAAATCTTTTTGGGCTTTCAGCTGATCTCCCAAATAACCAAATGCAACCACTACTCCTAAAGGTTTGGGTTCTAGCTTTTGGTAGAATCCAGAATGAGTCTCGTAGGATGTGGCATCAAAAAAGAGGGGCTTTGCCTTTATTTGATAACGAATTTCTAGATCTTTTGCCAGACGCTCAAGCAAATTCAAATTTCTGGAAGCCAGATAGAGATTGTATCCTTCTTCGGCATAGAGTCTGGCCAACTCCTGCGCAATATCAGATCCTGCTCCTAAAATAAGGATATAATCCATCTTGCTCACCCCTGGCATCATTTTGTTGTCGAATATTATCTTCTAACATCTTTAAGTAAGGTTCGGTTGAAAACCTTTAGCTTTGACAAAGCTGCTTCTATTTCTGGTTTCTCTGTAACTATAAAAAAACTTCCCCTTCTTCTTGCAAAAGGGCATGTATCTTCTGTTCATAAACTCAACCTGTCTGATAATTGAGATCTGACTCGAGAAAGCAGATCTTTTTCTTTACGAAATCTTATAAATTGTTCGAGGTTTTGATAGCTACTTTCTAGATACTTACGACTCAAGCGGGCATCTTTGGCTAGATAAATTCTTCCACCATAATAATGGACTATTTCGTCTAGAATTCTGAAAAGAGAAAATACTCGCGGTGTAAGCTTAAAATCTAACGCTAGGGTGTAACCTTCTCTTGGAAAGGAGAGCGGAAAATCGTTTCCTTTTCCCAAGAGTTTTAAAACTGCCAAAAATGGCGCCTCGTCATATTCTTTGATCGTAAAGAGAATCTCTCGAATAGCCTTTTGAGCTTCAGTTTTGGGAATCAAAAACTGATACTGTAAGAAACCATTTTTGCCATATAGTCTGTTCCAATGGTTAATTTTGTCTAAAGGGTAAAAGAAATCTTCATAGGTTACCCTTTGCTGAACAATTTCTCTTTTGATACGCGAATAGTAAATGTCATTGAACAATTTGATAGTGTAAGGATTCAAAAGAAAAGAGGGGGCATCTACCGGAAAGGACAAGGTCTTCTTGTCTGAAACAAAAAGCTCGCCCTCCGCAGCGTGAAGGCCGAGCATCAAAAGAGAGCGCCCAAAAGATTTCCCTCTGGCGGTACAATCTAACCAGGCTACCGAATAAGGGCTTGAGGAATATTCTTCAAAAATAGACAAGCTTTCTTCCAAATTCGGACATTTAATAATGGTCTCTTCGATAAAAGAGCTTTGCACAGGGCGCAAACGCAGCCGGACTTTGGTAATGAGCCCCGTAAGACCCATTCCCCCACAAGTCATACGAAACCAGTCCGTATTTTCTTCAGGAGAGCAAAAGATCTCTTTGCCATCAGGCAAGAGGAGCCAAATGCCGGTAACCCAATTACAGAAAGAACCATCAACATGGTGGTTCTTCCCGTGGACATCGGCTGCTACGGCCCCTCCCAAGGAAACAAACTTGGTTCCAGGAGTAACAGGAAGGAACCAACCCCGAGGCAGGAAATGTTTGATTATTTCTTCGAGAGTGACACCAGCCTCGGCGGTTAATTCTCCCGTTTGAGGATCAAAATGATGAAAGAACCGGAATCTCCTGGTTTTTAGGACAAAGTTTCCCAGGGGTGCGTCACCGTAGCTCCGCCCGCAGCCATAAGCGATAAAATGTGACTTTCTTTGGCAATATTCACGAGCTTCTACCAGAGAAGAAGGTTCCTCGACTTCACTTTCTATTAAAGGATATCTTGACCAGGTGGTGAGGAACCTTTTCAAGGAGATCCTCCAAGGTAAGTGGGAGAGAATTTCAACGTTTTCCAAGCACAAAATACAACCCAGGCTGTAACGGTGATGACCAACGGCCAATCTCTTAACAAGACCTCGGTCGGAGACTCTCCTGCCCCTTCGGATTCCACCAGATACCAGTAGCGGAAAAGCCCGAAGATGACAAAGGGTATGGAGAGGACCAAACCAGGCCGGGAAGAGATGACATAAAGCCCATAAAAAACCAGAGCTCCAGCAGCAGAGATTTGGGCGTAACTTTCAAGCAACTTGACGGTATAGTGTTTCAGCACTTTTCGTGCATTATCTCCCTGGGTACGTAGCTCCTGAAGCCTTTTTGTAGAAGCAAGAAAAAGGGCCAGCGAAAGAGTGGTGACGAGCATCCACGAAGAAATTTCGATGTTGAGGGCTTCTCCTCCTGCAAAGAGACGCAGCATAAACCCCGCCGCGATACAGAAGATATCAAGCACAGGGATATTTTTTAGCTTAAAACTGTAAGCCAAGTTGAGCACCAGATACGCTATGACCGGAAGCATAAAGGCCCGCGTCGAGGGAAAAATCAAAAATCCCAGAAGGGAAGCGTAAATAGATATGAGCAAAATTTTTGCCGTCCGGGGAAAAATTATACCGGCAGCCAGGGGGCGTTTGAGGCGTTTTACGGGGTGAGCGCGGTCTTTTTCGATGTCTCGCAGGTCATTGAGAATATAAGTGGCTGAAGAAGCGAGACAGAAAGCAAAAAAAGCCCATAAGGCTTGCTTTACAGCCTCAGGATCTAAAAATTTCCCAGAGAAAATCAAAGGGGCC
The DNA here is from genome assembly GCA_013153725.1 of Thermodesulfobacteriota bacterium. Classification (GTDB taxonomy): domain Bacteria; phylum Desulfobacterota; class Thermodesulfobacteria; order Thermodesulfobacteriales; family Thermodesulfatatoraceae; genus Thermodesulfatator. The sequence goes on along the minus strand of JAADDY010000047.1, from coordinate 23,395 downwards.
AGAACAAAGGTATTTTTGACCCACTGATGAACCCTCAATAAGCGCAAATAAGGCCGGAGAGACACTTTCAGACCCCAACTCTCCGATGATGAGCACGGCTTCTGTTCCCGTGAAGAGAAAGTATTTTGAGAAAGCAAAAAGGGATCATGGGGAGGTTTGATCAAAATTGGCTAGGTCGTTTTAAGAAGAAAACCCTGAATTAATGCGCAGAAAACTTTAGACCTTCCCTTCTTGCACCAAACGGGCGAAGTGTTCGAAGGAACGGTCCCAGGTACGCTCGGCCTCCGGAGGAAAACAGCAACCCGGAAGCTCCCGTCTTGAAAGATGATATTTCAAACATTCGCAGCATATGCCCTTCTTCGGGCAGGGTTCGTAAGTACAGATACATCTCTTCAGATTCTTCTCCTTCTGACACTCCATCATTATCCTCCTAAATATCTAGTTCACGATATTCCAGAGCATGGGTCTGGATAAAATCTCGCCGCGGTTCCACTTTCTCACCCATAAGGGTGGTAAAGAGTTCGTCAGCAGCGGAGGCGTCACTGATATCGACCCTCAGGAGTCTTCTCTTCTCGGGATTCATCGTGGTTTCCCAGAGCTGGTCCGGGTTCATCTCACCGAGGCCCTTGTAGCGCTGAATGTGGAGCCCCTTACGCCCTTCATTTCTAATGAATTCCAGGAGTTCCCGGAGATTCTCAAAGGTGTGTTCTTCTCCTCTTACCAAGACTTTTACGGGTTTCCCAAGATAATCTTTGAGAGCCTCGTATTTCTTGAGGGCCTTTCGGTATTCCCTGTAAATGGGGATTTCAGGCCCAACCGTGAAGAAAAGATAAGAAAACTCCTTGGAGGTAACGTCGAATTCGTAAGCGTCGTCCCGGCTCCGGCTAAGCCTTATGGAACTAGTCTTAAAACCCTTGTCCTGGAAGAGAGAAAGCAAGTTTTCCACAAAGGAACGGTCTGTAAACTGGTCCGCACGCTTTAGACCGGCGTGCAACAACACCATGGCGGCTTCTGGCCAGATTCCCTTTCGGGAAAGTTCCTGAAGGGCTTCCTCAAAGGCCGAGAGATTGCGCAAAAAAGTCTTGGCCTCTTCTTTGGTCAAAGGCTTGCCATCAATCTCCAAAACCACGTTCTTGACCGCTCTCTCAAAGAGATAAGAATCGAGAGCCTGATCGTCTTTGAGATATATTTCCTTTTTGCCCTCAACTATCCGGTAAAGCGGGGGCTGAGCGATATAGAGATAACCCCTTTCGATAAGAGGGGCCATCTGGCGATAAAAGAAGGTGAGGAGAAGGGTCCTGATGTGAGCGCCGTCAACATCGGCGTCGGTCATGATGATGATCTTGGAGTAACGGCACTTGTCCGGATCGAAGTCCTTGGGGCCGATGCCCGTGCCAAGGGCGGCCACAAGCTGTCTTATCTCCTCCGAAGAGATCATCTTATCGAAACGGGCCTTCTCTACGTTCAGGATCTTTCCCCTCAAGGGCAGGATCGCTTGAAACCGCCGATCACGCCCCTGTTTGGCGCTACCCCCGGCAGAATCTCCCTCCACGATGAAGAGTTCCCTCTCCGCCGGGTCTTTGGACTGGCATTCCGCAAGCTTTCCAGCCATCATGACATCGAGGGCCTGACCCTTCTTTCGTACCAGCTCCCGTGCTCTGCGGGCAGCTTCCCGCGCCCGGGCCGCCTCTACAATCTTGGCCAGAATCTTGCGAATCTCCTTCGGATGTTCTTCAAACCAGCGACTCAATCCCTCAAAGACAATGGACTCCACCAGGGGCTTTATCTCACTGTTTCCAAGCTTGGTCTTGGTTTGACCTTCAAATTGGGGCTCTGGCATGCGAATGGAAATCACCGAGGTAAGCCCCTCCCTCACGTCATCGCCTTCGACTTTGATCTTCAAGGCCTTTGGGAGATTATCGTGGGTGGCGATGTAGCGGTTGATGGCCTTGGTGAGGGCGGCCCTGAAACCTACGACGTGGGTGCCTCCTTCCCGGGTGTGAATGTTGTTCACGTAGGAGAAACAGACCTCGTTGAAACCCGTGTGATACTGAAGCGAAACCTCCACCTGCACCAGATCCTTTTCACCGGAGACGTAGATGGGCTCCGGATTGATGACCTCGCGCCGGCGATTGAGATACTTTACAAACTCTATGATGCCACCTTTGTAATGAAACTCCTCTTTGGCTCCCGCCCTCTCATCGATGAGGATGAATTTCACTTTCGGGTTCAAAAAGGCCAGCTCTCGCAAACGGTGTTCGATAATTTCGTACTGAAACTCTTGCTCCCCAAATATTTCAGGATCCGGCTTAAAGGTGATCTTCGTGCCGGTTTTTTTGGTCTCTCCCACCACTTCCACCGGGGTGATGGCCTGGCCTCTTTCATATCGTTGCCGATAGATCTTTCCGTCGCGGTGGACCTCAGCGATCAGCCATTCGGAAAGTGCGTTCACCACCGAAACACCAACACCGTGAAGACCACCCGAAACTTTGTAAACACTGTGATCAAACTTCCCACCGGCATGAAGCTTGGTCATCACCACCTGGAGGGCCGGTATGCCTTCGGTGGGGTGAATGTCGATGGGGATACCACGGCCGTTGTCTTCCACGGTAATGGAATTGTCGGGATGAATGACGATCTTGATCTCCGTACAGTACCCGGCAAGGGCTTCATCAACCGCGTTATCAACCACTTCCCACAGGAGATGGTGAAACCCTTCCACCCCGGTAGAACCGATGTACATCGCCGGGCGGACACGAACACCTTCAAGGCCATCCAAGACCTTTATTTGCGAAGCTTTGTACTTATCATCCATGGCTACACACTCGTCATGGGCATTACAAGACCGAGAAAACCTTGATCGTCGGGCCCTGTAATAATACAAGGGATGTTCTCATCCCGCATAAAAAATTCCACCTCTTCGGAATTCATCACCTCTAGCACGTCGATGAGATACTTGGCGTTGAAATTGAGGGTGAGATCTTCACCCTCGTAGACCACCGGTACTCTCTCTCTACCTTCGCCAAGATCAGGGTGTTGGGAAACCAGAGTCAGCATATTTTGGGACACATTCAGGGTTACAGGGCGGTATCTCTCAAGCGAAAGGACCGAAATACGCTTCAGGGCCTCAAGCAGTTTCTTGCGGGGAGCTCGAAGAGGATTCTCCCTCTCTTGAGGAATGACCGCCCGATAATCAGGATACTGCCCGTCGATGAGACGAGCGGTCAAAACCAGATGGGGAAGGGCCAGAACGGCCTGGTTGTCTTTGAGGCCGAATTGTACCACGGGGTGGTCCTGAGCAATCTTCTTCATCTCTTGCGCGGCCTTCCGGGGAACGATTACCCCAGGGGTCAAACGCAGATCTTCAATTCCTTCCACCGCACGGTCGATGAGGGCCAAACGATGCCCGTCGGTGGCCACAAAGCGTAAAAGTTTTTCCTCCTCGGGTTGTTCCACGTAGATACCCGAGAGGATGAAGCGGGTTTCTTCGGTGGCCACACAGAAGATGGTCTTGCTGATCATTTCCGCAAGAAGAGCCCCTTCCAGTTCGATCAGATCTGCGTCTTCGATCTCTGGAAGGGAAGGAAAATCTTCGGCAGGAAGACAGGCCAACCTGAAGAACACCTCTTCATCGCCCGGAGAGGTAATCCTTAGCCAACCGTTCTCTTCTTCCAGGTGTATGTAGTCCAGAGGGAAATCCTTTATAATCTCGTAGAATTTTCGGGCCGGAATTGCCAGTTCACCGGGAGTTTCTACTTCTGCCTCCACGCGAGAACGAAGACCTATTTCCAGGTCTGTGGCCGAGAGTTCGATTCCTTCATCAGAGGCCCTTAAAAGTACCGTAGAGAGTATGGCCATGCTGGATCTTTTGTCGGCTATCGCTTGAACCCTTGAAAGAACTTTGAGAAGCCTCTCTTTTTCTACTACAAGTTTCATTTCTATCTCCTTTTGGAAATTTTAGAGTTGTTTTTATAAAACCTGTTGATTTGTCGATAATTATAAAGACCTCTTTTGGGTTTTAAGGAACGGTTGTTCAAATTTTTGTTGAAAATTTGTGAAATTAGATTTCGACAGGTTTTCAACACTTTATCTACAGGTTTCAGTTGAAAACTTTGTCTGCTTTCTTGCACACTGGTGAACATTTTTCTGTCTCTCAAGTGCCTCCACCGGAGGTTGACGATGGACCATCTTTGAGTGAGGCCCGCAATACTTAACTGCTAATGTTTAGCTCGTAACAACACGTCAAAATCTTCTTTGTTTTCCTTCTTTTTCGGTAATTTTAATCCTCCCGAATCCGGTTTAAAATTTGAAGATCAAGTTTAATTCGGATATTTACCACGAAGGATGCCCAAAGAGAAAGTCTTACTTCATATTTGCTGCGGGCCCTGCACGCTCTACCCTTTGAAGGTTCTAAGACGAGAGGGTTTCGAGGTTCAAGGTTATTTTTACAATCCCAATATACATCCCTACCAGGAATTTCGCCGTCGTCTGAGGGCCTTGGAACAGGTAGCAGAAAGCAAAGATCTCCCCGTAATCTATGAAAAGGAGTATGGTCTCCGTTCCTTTTTGAAGTCGACCGTCTTTCGCGAAGACCGGCGTTGTGAAACTTGTTATCTGATGAGACTTGAAAAGGCGGTCCAGAAGGCAAAGGAACTGGGCTTTGGAGCTTTCACCACCACACTCCTTTACAGCAGGTATCAGGCTCACCAACTTATAAAAGAGATTGCCGAAGATCTTTCTTTTCGTTACGGGGTTACTTTCTGTTATTACGATTTTCGAAAGGGCTGGGAAGAAGGTCAGGAAGAGGCCCGAAGGCTGGAAATCTACCGCCAAGCATATTGTGGTTGCATCTTCAGCGAGCAAGAACGGTACGACAAAAAGTGGCGGAAAAGAATGAAGAAAGAGAGGGAGGTCTTATGAATCCGCTGGAAAGTTTGGCCAAAATTCTCATTCTCATGGGAATTTTGATCGTGATTCTGGGGATAGTCCTTCTGCTGGGCAGCAAGATCCCTTTGCTGGGGAGACTGCCGGGAGATATTGTGATCAGGAGGGGGAATTTTACCTTTTATTTTCCTCTGGCAACGTCAATTCTTTTGAGTGTCCTTCTGACTTTGATTCTTTCGATTTTGTTTCGTAAGTAGCTATTTTCCCTCGAGTTCCTCCAGGGTGAGGAGTTTATCTTCGGCCTTGAGGGCCCATTTCGATTCGGGAGCCAGCTGCAAGATGGAACGCCAAATCTTTTTGGCCTTTTCTACTTCTCCCATGCGGTAATAAACCAGGCCCAGGAAGTATCTTGCAGCCATATCCTGGCGATTGAAACGCACGGCTCTCCGAAAGTTGATGCGGGCCTTTTCCAATTCTCCCTTCTGGAGGGCCATCATGCCCCGATAAAAGTAGGCCAGAGAGTAACGGGGGTTGCTTTCCAGGGCCTTGTTCAGATAAAAGAGGGCCTTTTCTTCATCACCCAGCTTGTAATAAGCCCAGGCCAGATTGGTGTAAGCGATGAAAGGTTTCTGGTAGAAGGGGTTTTGCAGGGCTTTTTGAAAATAGGAGATGGCTTCTTCGTATTTTCCTAAAATAAGATAAAGTGAACCCAAATTGTTCAGGGCTTCGGGAAAGTCTGGCCTTATCTCTAGGGCTTTCCGAAAGTATTTTTCCGCCTCGGTAAGGTCTCCACGATCCATGTAAATAAGACCGAGAAGATTGTATATTTCCGGATCGTTGGGATAGACCTCTTTGGCTTTTAAAGCTTCTGAAAGGGCTTTTGCCAGTTGTCCTTCGTTGTAATAAATGATTGCCCGCTGCAAAAGCACGTCAGCCCTTTCGTGATAGAACTCCGGAGGAGGTTCCACACTTTGGCAGCCTAGGGTCGTCAAAACCAGCAAAATTGAAACGATGAGAAGAAGTTTGTGCATTAAATTACCTTGTTCAAAACGTATTCGATTATCCCCTGTGCTCCCGCTTCGAGGAGTTGGGGGATGAGCTCTCTTACTTTATCTTCGGACACCACCGTCTCTACCGCAAACCAATCCGTCTGGTAGAGAGGAGAGATGGTGGGCGCATTGAGGCTGGGAAGGATTTTGACGATCTTTTCCAGATTCTCCCTGGAAACGTTCATCTTGAGCCCTACCAGGCGATCTGCCCGCAAAGCGCCCTGAAGCATCACGGCCAGCTGTTCGATCTTCTTTCTCTTCCAGTTGTCTTGCCAGGCTTCTTCGTTGGCAATGAGCTGCGGATAAGTTTGCATCAACTCGTGGATGATCTTCAACCCGTGCGCTCTGATGGTGGACCCGGTTTCCGTAACCTCCACGATAGCATCGGCGAGGCCCTGAACAACCTTGGCCTCGGTGGCCCCCCAGGAAAATTCTACCTTTACGCTGATACCCCTCTCAGCGAAATAACGCTTGGTAAAGTTTACGAGTTCCGTGGCGATCTTTTTCCCTTCGAGATCTTCCAGCCGTTCTATTTCAGAGTCCGCGGGGACCGCGAGCACCCATCTGGCCGGCCTTTTGCTGACCTTCGAATAGATGAGATCCGTCACGGTGACAACCTTGGAGTCGTTTTCAAGGATCCAGTCTTTCCCGGTGATGCCACAGTCGAGCACTCCCTGCTCCACGTAGCGGCTCATCTCCTGTGCCCGGCAGATGGCACATTCGATTTCGGGGTCGTCTATGTCTGGAAAATAGCTCCGATGATGTACGTTTATTCGCCAACCAGACCTTTCAAAGAGTTCGATCGTCGCTTTTTCGAGACTTCCCTTGGGAATACCGAGTTTAAGTTTTCTTTCCATAGACCACCTCAGGATCAAAGATTTTTTCTTCTGCAACTTCCAAAGTTCCGTCTTCTTTAAGACGTCGGAAAAAACAGCTCTGATAGCCCTTGTGACAGGCGGCTCCTCCCAGCTGTTCCACCTTCACCAGGATAGTGTCGAGATCACAATCCAGATAGATCTCTTTGACGATCTGAACGTTTCCGGAAGATTCCCCTTTAAGCCAGATCTTTTGCCTGCTACGGCTAAAATAGTGTACTTTTCCCGTTGCCAGGGTCTTCTCCCAGGCTTCTTCGTTCATGTAGGCTAACATCAGGACTTTGCCGCTGCGCCAGTCCTGGGCGATGACTGGAACGAGCCCCCCAGCCTTTTCAAAATCCGGTTTGGCCATTTTAACCTCCGTTGGCGCTAAAATAACACCTTTTAACAGCTAAAAAAGTGGAGGACTGTGCACGATGAAAAGACGCAGCGCTTTCTCGCCGGTATTTTTTACCCCGTGTTCCTCTTTGGCCGGCACGAAAATGTAATCTCCGGCCTTTATCTTTTCCCAGCGGCCATTGACGTAAGCTTCGCCCTCTCCTTCAAGGACGTAAATGGAATCGATCTGGGTCTCGTGAGTGTGGATGGGGATCTCCACCCCCGGTTCGATATGGAGCATGGAAACACTTGCCTGTGAGCTCTTTTTGGAATCCACCAAAAGGGCCCATTTGACCCCCTCAAATTTGGGGTGATCCGAAAACTTGATCTCCTCCCGCCGATAGAAAAAGGCCATTTGTTCCTCCTCTCTTTGTTATTGTGAACAAAAAAGTATATAAGATTCAAAAGGTATTTCTCAACGGAGGACTTGATGAAAATCGTCGCCGTTATCCCTGCAAGATACGAATCCACCCGCTTTCCCGGGAAACCTCTGGCCCTGATTGCCGGAAAACCCATGATCCAGCACGTCTATCTTCGGGCCAAAAAGAGCAAGGTTCTGGAGAAAGTGGTCGTGGCCACCGATGATCTTCGCATAAAAGAGGCCGTGGAGGCCGTGGGAGGAGAGGCCCTTCTCACCAGCAAAGATCATACCTGTGGTACGGAGAGGATCGCCGAGGCCGCGGAGCTCTTGCGTTTGGCCGAGGATGACATCGTCGTCAACATCCAGGGAGATCAACCTCTCCTGAAGCCCGCGCTGGTCGAAGAGCTGGTCCGCCCTTTGCTCCTGCAAACCGAAGTACCCATGGCCACGGTGGCGGTCCCCATCTCGCGCGAAGAAGAAAAACATGACCCCAACCGGGTAAAAGTGGTACTCAACAAAGAGGGCCGAGCCCTTTACTTTTCCCGCTCTCTCATACCTTATCACCGTCCACCAGGAGAAAGCCCTCTTTATTTGAGACACCTCGGCCTTTACGCTTATCGGCGAGATTTTCTGGATACTTTCGTCCGTTTGGCGCCCGGGATACTGGAAAAAGCTGAAAAACTGGAACAGCTCCGGGCCCTGGAGTACGGATATCCCATCGTGGTGACCATAACGAAGTATGATTGCCCGGAGGTCGATACACCGGAAGATCTGAAGAAAGTGGAGGAGATGCTCAAATAAAAAAGCCCCCTTCCGGGGGCCCCTTTTTTCGGTTTTTGATGCAGGTTATTCCACTACGTGGACGTTGGCAGCTTGCTCCCCTTTCGGCCCACGTGTGATTTCGAATTCTACAGTCTGTCCTTCTTGGAGGGTCTTGAAACCGTCCATCTGAATAGCGGAGTAGTGAACGAAAACGTCTCCGCCGTCTTCCCTGGAAATGAAACCATAGCCCTTCTTTTCGTCAAACCACTTAACTTTACCTCTAACCATGTTACAAAAATCCTCCTGTAAAATTATTACTAAGGCCATTATAATCTTTGGGCAAATAATGTAAAGCAAAAAAGAAAGCCTTGGAAATATTTGGAAACTTTTTGTCAAAACTAGACAAAATTTTTTAAAATATTCGAGGCCAATAAAAATTCTAAAGCTTTTTGGAGGCGGAAGATGGGTTTTATCAAAGATCTGGGGGAAATCTACCTCGCGGGTAATTACCAGCGTTTCCCGGTGGCCTTTGTGAGAGGAAAGGGGACCCGTCTTTACGACGAAGAAGGCCGAGAGTATCTGGATTTCTGCGCTGGGATAGCGGTTTGTGCCCTGGGGCATGCTCCGGAGGTGCTGGCCCAGGCCATCTGTGAGCAGGCCCAGAAACTCCTTCACGTTTCTAACCTTTACTGGACCGAACCCCAGGCCCAGGTGGCCCGTCTCCTCTGTGAGAACTCTTTCGCCGACAAGGTCTTTTTCTGCAACAGCGGGGCCGAAGCCGTGGAAGCGGCCCTCAAGCTTGCCAGACGCTATGCCTGGAAGAACTTTGGCCCGGAGAAGCACCAGATCGTCGCCCTGGAGAACTCCTTTCACGGCCGCACCTACGGGGCCCTCTCCGCTACCGGCCAGCCCGCCTACTGGCAGGGCTTCGAGCCCCTGGTGCCAGGCTTCAGGCATGTGCCTCCCAACGATATCGAAGCCCTGCAAAGGGCTGTCACCGGAGAGACCTGTGCCATCATCCTGGAACCCATTCTCGGGGAAGGAGGCGTTATTCCCCTGGAGGAGAGCTTCATCAGGGCGGCCCGGGAACTGGCAGACAAAAACCAGGCCCTTCTGATATTCGATGAGATCCAGACCGGAGTAGGCCGCACGGGAAGACTCTTCGCCTACGAATGGTACGGAATCGAACCAGACATCATGATGCTTGCCAAGGGGCTCGCCGGGGGCCTTCCTCTGGGGGCCATGCTGGCTCGCGAGGAGGTCATGGCCGCCCTTGAGCCCGGTACCCACGCCTCCACCTTTGGCGGAAACCCCGTAAGTTGCGCTGCTGCTCAAGTGGTGTTAAAAATCGTTCTAAACAAAGATTTCTTAAAAGAAGTGGGGCTTAAGGGACTTTCTCTCGCGCAACGCTTAAATTCTCTTAAAGAGGAATTTTCCGAACTGGTGCAAGAGGTGAGGGGAAAGGGGTTGCTCCAGGGCCTGGTGCTGAAGGTCTCCGCAAGCCCGGTGATGCGTTTTCTCTTCGAGGAGAAGCGCATTTTGGTCACCTGTATCAAAGATCGCGTGCTCCGCTTTACACCCCCCCTCATCGTTGCCTATCGTGAAATAGACGCCCTTTACGAGGCCCTGAGAGAGGCCTTAAAAAACTATCCTTTGAAGGAGGTCCAAAATGCTTAGTGAAAAGATGGAAAGAGCCTTTAACGAGCAGTTGAAATGGGAGTTTTACTCCGCCTATCTCTACCTTTCCATGGCGGCGTATTTTGACAGCGTGAATCTTCCCGGGTTTTCCAAGTGGATGAAGGCCCAGGCCGTCGAGGAATCCATGCACGCCATGAAGTTCTACAACTTCATCAACGAGCGCGGGGGCCGGGTGATCCTCCAGGAGATCGACCAGCCCCCCACGGAGTGGGATTCGCCCCTGGCGGTGATGGAGTTTGCTCTCGCCCACGAACAGGAAGTTACCAAGAGGATCAATACCCTTATGGAGCTTGCGCAGATCGAGAAAGACCACGCTTCCCAGATTTTTCTCCAGTGGTTTGTTACCGAGCAGGTGGAAGAGGAAGACTCCTTTGGCAGCATCGTGGCACAGATGCGCCTGGTGAAAGACTCCCCAGAGGCCCTTTTCATGATCGACCGGGAACTCGCCAGCCGAAACATAGATTTCACCGCCCTTTCAGAAGAGGTGCAGTAAAGTTTCTTGACCAGCCCCTGGCCTTTTGGTATCCCTTTGCCGAGGCCAGGGGCTGCCATGGAATTCTTCCACCGCCACATATTGGATATCTCTGCGTTCACCCCCGAAGACATCTCTTACATCTTGAACACCGCGGAAAACCTGAAAGAAATCCTCTCGCGCCCGATACCAAAAGTTCCCACTTTGAGGGGAAAACTCGTGGCGCATCTCTTTTTCGAGCCGAGCACCCGCACCAGACTTTCTTTTGAAAGAGCGGCGAAGACTCTGTCTGCCGACGTCTTCAACCTCACCGCCCGCATGAGCAGCGTGGAGAAGGGTGAGACTCTCCTTGACACCGTCCTGAATCTCAAGGCCATGGGAGCGGATCTCTTCGTCATCCGCCATCCGATGGCGGGAGCGCCGCACTTCATCGCCCGCGCCACCGAGACCAGAGTCATCAACGCCGGAGACGGCTTCCACGCCCACCCCACCCAGGCCCTTCTCGATATGCTCACCGTGCGAGAGAAGAAGGGCACCCTTTCCGGCCTCAAGGTGGCCATCATCGGGGATATTCGCCACAGCCGGGTGGCCCATTCCAACATCTGTGGTTTTCGGAAGATGGGTTCGGAGGTCTTCGTCTCCGGGCCAGCCACCATGCTTCCGCCAGAGAGGGAGGCCCTGGGGGCCAGGGTCTGTTATCGTCTGGAGGAGGCGCTCAAGGACGCCGACGTGGTCATGGCCTTGAGGGTCCAGAAGGAGCGCCACGGGCGCGAGCTCTTTCCTTCACTGCGGGAATACGCCCGGGAGTTCGGCCTGAACGCTCAAAAACTGGCACTTGCCAGAGAAGACTGCCTCCTCATGCACCCCGGGCCCATAAACTGGGGGGTGGAGCTCCACCCGGAGCTTGAAAACGACCCGCGCAGTGTCATCCTGGAACAGGTAACCAACGGAGTGGCGGTGAGGATGGCCCTCCTGGTCCTTCTCTTAGGGGGTGGGGCATGAAGATTTTGCTCAAGGGCGGGCGCATCGTTGATCCCTCACAGGGGCTGGATCAGGCGGCCGATCTCCTGCTGGAAGACGGAAAAGTCGTGGCCCTTGCCCCAGATCTCGCGGAGGAAGACGCCCGGGTGCTTCCCTGCGAGGGGTTGATTGTCTGCCCGGGCCTCATCGATCTCCACGTCCACTTTCGTGAGCCCGGCGAGGAATGGAAAGAGACCATCGCCACCGGCTCCCTGGCGGCGGTGGCCGGAGGGTTCACCGCGGTGGCCTGTATGCCCAACACCAGACCCCCGAACGATAACGCCGAAGTCACCCGTTATATCCTCAAGAAGGCCCAGGAAGCGGGCCTTTGCCGGGTCTGGCCGGTGGCCTGCATCACCAAAGGCCAAAAGGGTGAGCAGCTTACGGAGTTTGGCGAACTGAAAGAAGCCGGTGCGGTGGCGGTCTCAGACGATGGTCGCCCGGTACCGGAGGCGGCGGTGATGCGTCTGGCGCTTGAGTACGCCAAAAACTTCGATCTTCCTGTCATCTCTCACGCCGAAGAGCTCTCTCTTTCAAGGGGCGGGCACGTAAACGAAGGGCTTGCTTCTGCAAGGCTCGGCCTGCGCGGTATCCCTGCCCAGGGGGAGGCCATCGCCATCTTCCGCGAGGTGATGCTTGCCGAGCTCACCGGCTCCCCGGTGCACATCGCCCATGTTTCCACCAGAAGCGGGGTCGAGATCATCCGACGGGCCAAGGAAGCGGGGCTTTCCGTCACGGCAGAGACGGCCCCCCATTACTTCTCCCTCACCGAGGAGGCCACCTTTGGCTACCACACCAACGCCAAGGTGAACCCTCCTTTGCGTTCCGAGGAAGATCGCCGGGCCATCGAAGAGGCCCTTCGTGATGGTACCATCGACGCCATCGCCACGGATCACGCTCCTCACAGCCCGCTTGAGAAATTTTGCGAATTCGAGAGGGCGGCCTTTGGCCTCATAGGTCTTGAGACGGCCCTCCCTCTTGCCCTGCACCTGGTGGAAAGGGGGATCATTTCTCTCCCCCGGCTGGTGGAGCTCCTTTCCTGCGCTCCGGCTCGCATCTTGAAGCTTCCAGGCGGAAGCCTGCGAGAGGGTTCTCCCGCAGACGTCACGGTCTTCGACCCGGAGGCACGCTGGGTGGTGACCGAAGAAGAACTCCATTCCAAGAGCAAGAATTCCCCCTTCCTGGGCTGGGAGATGAGAGGCCGCGCCGTCTACACCATCGTCGGCGGGCGGGTGGTCTTTTCCCGCCGGGAGCTTCTCTCCTAAAACGCCCGTCTTTGGTTTAAAATTTATCCCCATGGCACGCCTCACCCCCATGTTTCGCCAGTATCTGGAGATCAAGGAGCAATACCCCGATGCTATCCTCTTCTTCCGCCTCGGGGATTTCTACGAGATGTTCTTCGAAGACGCGGAAGTCGCCTCCCGCATCTTGAACATTGCTCTCACTTCGCGAGACAAGGGGGCCAAGGAAAAGGTCCCCATGTGCGGCGTGCCGGCGGCCAACGCTGCTCCCTACATCAGCCGTCTGGTGGAGGCGGGTTATAAGGTGGCCATCTGCGAGCAGGTGGAAGACCCCCGCCAGGCCAAGGGCCTGGTGCGTCGGGAGGTGGTGCGGGTGGTCACCCCGGGGCTCAATCTCGACGAAGAAGCGCTCTCCTCCAAGGAAAACCAGTACCTGGTGGCCATCTCGAAAGGGCGTCATCTGGGGCTTGCCTTCTTGGACCTTTCCACCGGCGAGTTTCGCGCCACCGAACTGGCCGCCGAGGAAGAGCTCCTGAACGAGCTCTTCAGGCTCGAGCCCAAGGAGATTCTGCTCCCCAAAAAGCTTCAGGAAACCCCCTTTGCCGCTCGCATAAGGGAGATCTTGCCGCAGGTGTTCTTTTCTGCGGTGGAGGACTTTTATTTCGATCTCCGCCGCGGAAGGGAGCTCCTCTGCGAAGAGTTCAAGGTGCTCGATCTTTCGGGCTTCGGTCTTGAGGAGGCCCCGGAGGCGGTGCGAGCCGCGGCAGCCCTCTTGCAGTACGTGCAGGAGACTCAGAAGCACCACGCCGAGCACCTCTCCCCTCCTCGTTTTTACCACCTGGGCCAGTTTCTGGTCGTCGATGAAACCACCAAGCGCAACCTGGAGCTCCTGCGCAACAATCTCGATGGAAACGTGCGCGGAAGTCTCCTCTGGGTGCTTGATCGCACCGTAACCTCCATGGGGGGGAGACTTCTCAAGGAATGGCTTCTCTATCCCCTGCGAGAGAAAGCCGCCATCGAAAAGAGGCTTCAGGCTGTAGCTTATTTCGTGGAGGAGCCTGCCAGGCGCGAAGAGCTGCGCAAACTCCTGCGAGGGGTGAGCGATCTTGAGAGGCTTCTCAGCCGGGCGGCGCTCAAACTGGCGGGCCCGCGAGACGTTTTGGCCCTTGGGCGTTCTCTTACGCATCTTCCGGAGCTCCGGGAGCTCCTGCCCGAAGAGATCCCCCTTCTGGGGGAACTCAAGGCCCGGCTACACCCTCTGCCAGAGCTTGCCGCCGAGATCACGCAGACAATCGTGGAAGAGGCCCCGGTGAGCTACAAAGACGGAGGCTTTGTGCGCGAGGGAGTGAATTCCGAGCTTGACGAGCTTCGCCGACTCAAAAAAGACGGCCTTTCCTTTCTGGCGGAGCTCGAGGCCCGCGAGCGAAAACGCACCGGGATTCCCAAGTTGAAAGTCGGTTATAACCGGGTCTTCGGCTATTACATCGAGGTCTCGAAGAGCCATCTGGGAAAGGTGCCGGCGGATTACATTCGCAAACAGACCCTGGTGGGCGGAGAGAGATTCATCACGCCGGAGCTCAAAGAGTTTGAAGCCAAGGTCCTTTCCGCAGAGGAGCGTCTCAAGGAGCTTGAAGCCGCCATCTTTTTGGCGCTGCGAGAAAGGGTGGTCGAGCACAGCCGTGAGATCAAAGAGACCGCAAAGGCTCTGGCCACCCTGGACGTCCTTTTGGCCTTTGCCGAGGTGGCCCTTGAGCGCCGTTACGTGAGGCCGGAGATTACCGAAGAACCAGTGATCGAGATCAAAGAAGGCCGCCATCCTGTGGTGGAAGCCACCCTCCCTGCGGGGCAGTTCGTCCCCAACAGCGTGCGTCTGGATCTCGAAGAGAACACCCTTCTCATCATTACCGGCCCCAACATGGCGGGCAAATCGACGATCTTGCGCCAGACCGCCCTCATTACCCTTTTGGCGCACATGGGGGCCTTTGTGCCGGCGGAGGAGGCCCGCATCGGGCTCTGCGATCGCATCTTTACAAGGGTCGGGGCTTCGGATCAGCTCTCTCGCGGGCGCAGTACCTTTATGGTAGAAATGAGCGAATGCGCTAATATTTTGCACCAAGCTACCTCTCGCAGCCTGGTGATCCTCGACGAGATCGGCCGGGGTACGAGTACGTACGACGGTCTGGCCATCGCCTGGGCGGTGGCAGAATTTTTGCTTAAAAAGAAAGTGATGACCCTTTTTGCCACCCACTATCACGAGCTTACGGAACTCGCGGCGGAAAACCCCGGCGCCAAAAATTACAACGTAGCCGTAAAAGCCCTGGAGGATGACATAATCTTCCTCTATCGCTTGATGCCCGGGCCAGCCAGCGAATCTTACGGCATCCAGGTGGCGGCTCTGGCAGGGCTTCCCAAAGAGGTCGTCAAGCGGGCCAAAGAGGTGCTGGCCTCTCTCGAAGAAAAGCCCGCGCCCACCCCCTCTCGGACGGCAAAGCCTCTGCAAAAGAGCCTCTTTTCTCCGGACAACGTCCTGAAAAACCAGCTCCTGGCGCTTGATCCCGACCGGATGACGCCTCTTGAGGCCCTCAACAAGCTTTACGAGCTACGGCGCTTGGCGGAGAAGAGTTAGATGAAATTTCGGCTAAGCGTCAATATTTCGACGAATTTCCGCCGGCTGTTCTGGCTGTTTCTCCTGGGGCTTGTCCTGAATCTTGCCCTTCCGCTTCCGGCCTCTTCCCTTACCGAGGCGGAGAGAGCTTATCAGCAAGCGGAAAAAGAATTGCAAAGATTCGCCGCTTCCAGGCAAAAGCTCCGTTACCGGCGTCATTGGCTGAAGGTCATTGCCCGCTTCAAGAACATCTATCGCCGCTACCCCGAAAGCCGGGTGGCTCCCCGAGCCCTCTACCGTGTGGGGCGTCTCTACGAAGAGCTTTATGGTTACTCCGGCCGCAAGGCCGATCTCTATGCCGCTTTGAAATACTACGAGCTTCTCTGGGAGAAGTATCCCAAAAGCTCCCACGCCAGGCTGGCTCTCAAGCGGGCCATCGTCATTTACGAAAGGAAGCTCAGATCCCCGGTAAAGGCCCTGGCCCTCAAAAAGAAGCTGAAGCGCCTGGCAGGCATGAGGGAGCGCTCCCCTACCGTTGCCAGGCAGGCAAAGAAGAATCCTCCGCCGAAGCGTTCCACCCAAGCTGTCAGCGTGGCTGAGAAAAAGACTTCTTCAGGCGAGAAGAAGTCGGCTTCCAAGCTCCTGGCGGTCAAGATAGGGGGAACCATCAAACAGATACGCTACTGGTCCAGCAAGGACTACAGCCGGGTGGTGCTGGATCTTTCGCGCAAGGTCTCTTACTCTCCTCACGTTCTGAAGGCTTCCAAGGAGAAACCTCCGCGGCTTTACGTCGACATTAAACCGGCGCGTATCTCCCCCTATCTCAAACCCGTGATCCCGATAAAAGACGGGCTCCTCAAGCAGATTCGCTTTGGTCAGTACCGCAAAGACACCGTGCGGGTGGTGCTGGATCTGGCAAGCCTTACGGACTACAGGGTCTTTTTCCTGGATGAGCCTGCGCGGCTGGTCATCGACCTGATTGGCAAGGGGTTTTCTGAAAAGCCCGCCTGCCCCGCGCCTCCGAAGATCATCAACGGCGAGATCTCCCTGGCCCAGCAGCTGGGGCTCTGTATCCGGCGGGTCGTGATAGATCCCGGCCACGGCGGGAGGGACCCGGGGTGCCGGAACCGAAGACTCAAGGAAAAGCACATCGTGCTCAGGGTCTCCAAGCTTTTGGCCCAGAAACTCCGGGCGAAATTGGGCTGCGAAGTGGTGCTTACCCGCACGAAAGACGTCTTCATCCCTCTCGAACAACGCACGGCCATCGCCAACATGAAGCGGGCCGACCTCTTTGTTTCCATCCACGTGAACAGCTCCCCGCGGCGCCGGGCCTACGGCATCGAGACTTACTACCTCAACTTTGCAAGCGATGAAGAGGCCATGCGAGTGGCGGCGCTGGAAAACGCCGCTTCCACTCATTCCCTGAGTGAGCTTCAGGATCTCCTGAAAGGAATCCTCTTGAACACCAAACTCGAGGAATCTCATCGCTTGGCAGAAGCGGTGCAGCGCAATCTCGTGAAGACGCTTCGTCGCCGTTATCGTCCGGTGAAGGATCGCGGGGTGCGGACCGCGCCCTTCGTGGTCCTCATCGGGACGAGGATGCCAGCGGTGCTCGTTGAGATAGGCTTTTTGAGCAACCCTATGGAGGAGAAGCGCTTGCGGGATCCGAAATATCTCGATCTCGTCGCCGAGGGCATCGCCCGCGGGATAACGGCTTATGTTAAGAAGATGAAATTGAGCGCCCGCTAGAGGGAATACTCCTTCAAGAGGTTGACCATCTTTTCCACTTCTTTTTCGAGCTCCGGGGTGATCAAGAATTCCGGATAGGCTGGAAAACCACAGGCTTCCAGGGCCTGCTTGGGGATCTCGTAAAGATAGGGCTCCTCGCCGGCGTAACCCAGGAGGTGGCAGATGTAGTCGGCCACCGCAACGGTGGTGATGACGCGGCGCATCTTGACCTCGAGCTGAAAGAGTCTTTCCGGGTTTCCAAAGTGATGAAAGACCACCGCCTGGGAGATTTCGTGCGGGAGTTTCCAGATGTAGCAGAGCACACTTCCGATCACCGCGTGGTTGAAGCCTGTGAGGTTTTCTTCCTGAATGAGCGGAGGGAGGTCGTCTCCCATTTCATGGGCCAGAAAGGAGCCCACCTCCTCCTGATTTTGAAAATAGGGCAGGAAGAATTTTCCGATGTCGTGCATGAGGCCCGCGGTGAGCACGAGCCCGGGATGTTCTTTGTAGCGTTTTGCTATTTCCCCCGCCGCCACCGAAACTGAAGCGGAATGGAGCCAGATTTTCTGGATCTCTTCTTTGGAGAGCGGAGAGTGTTTGCTTACGGCGTGTTCCAAGACGAGCTGAAAGAGGAGATTGCGCACCTGGTTGAATCCCAGGAGGAGGATCGCCCGGTGAATGGAGCTCACTTTCTTTCCAGAGCGGGGGCGGAAGTAGGCGGAGTTTACCACCGCGAGAAGCCGGGCAGAGACCACCGGGTCGGTGGAGGCAAGCGCCGCAACCTTGCGGGAGTCCACGTAAGGGTCGCGCAACATCTCGGAGAGTTGCATCGCGGCCCCGGAAGGGAGGGGGAAACGTTTGAGTTCCTGATAGAGGAATTCTTTCTGCTCCTCAGTGAGATCTCGCGAAGTTTTCAGCGGATAAGGCTCGAGAGAGTAGATCTTACAAGAAGATCTCTTGCGAAAGATCTCGCGATAGTAGAGCTTGTTGTTTCTTATTTCCGGCGGAAGCTCTTTTTGAGATTTGGAGCGTCTCCTGCGGGGGGAAACACGGTGTTTCAACGGAACGTCTTCTTGCGGGGCTCCTCCTCGCCAAAAGAGAAACCCTACCAGAACCACCCCGACGATAACGAGCAGAATAAGAGCGTAAGACATGGACCTTTAACACTTATCGTCTGGAGAGGGAGATCTTTTGAACCTAGCCCAGGCCGAGCTTCTTCCGGCGGGCCAGGATGACCTCTTCCATCTTCCGGGCGGCTTTGGCGGGCTCTTCTTCCACGAAGAAGAAGCCTCCCAGAAGGGAATCGAGCTCCTGGGTGAGGAGCTTGGTCACCGCAGGAGAGCCCAGCACGGGAGGGGCTGGCCAGAGATGCACCGGGACCCCGGAAGCCACGAAGTAGGTACCGATGGAGACGGCCTTCTCCGTGGTCCACTCCGGGGCGGAGCCAGCCACCGGAAGGTCTGAGATGTCGCAGGAGAGGTGATCCGCCACCGCTCCGAGGAGGACGAGCATCCGACTGCAATCTACGCAGGAGCCCATGTGAAGTGCCGGCGGGATGCCCAGGGTTTCGCAGAGCCGTTTTACACCGGGGCCTGCTTCAGCCGCTGCTTCGGGTTTCATGAGGCCGGCTTTGGCCGCGGCGATGGCCCAGCAGCCGGTTCCCACCACCAGGATGTCTCTTTTGAGGAGCTCGCGGCAGAGGCTGACCAGGAAGTAGTCCTGCCTCACCTTGGGGTTGTTGCAGCCTACGATCCCCGCCACACCCTTGATGACACCCTGGGCGATGGCGTCTACGAGGGGCTTTACGCTGCCTCCCAGGGCCTTGAGGAGGGCCTCCACGCTGAACCCCACCAGGGCCTCCTCGGCGATCCGGGGATAGTGGACCTTTTGAGGATCACGGTTCTTGAAGTTTTCAACGGCCAGGCGCACGATGGCCCGCGCCACCTCCGCTGCCTTTTCTTCGAAGAACTGGATGTGGACGGCCCCGGGAAACTTGGCCTGGTCGGAGGTGGAGATGAACTTGGTGTGGAAACACTGTGCCAGGCGCGGCAGGGCAGGGTAGATGCACTGGACGTCCACCACCATGGCCTCACAGAGCCCGGTGGTGAGGACGAGCTCGGAGTGCAACTCGTTGCCCGCCACCGGTACTCCCTGGCGCAGGAGGATTTCGTTTCCGGTGCAGCAAAGGCCCACGACGTTTATCCCCTCCGCCCCCATCTCCCGGGCCATCTTTACGAGCTCCTCTTCCTGGGCCACCTGGACGATCATCTCCGAGAGGACCGGCTCGTGGCCGTGCACCACGATGTTTACCGCCTCCTCCTTGAGCACACCGAGATTGGCCCGGACCTTGCGCGGATAAGGGGTTCCAAAGAGGATGTCCTGGATTTCGGTGGCGATGAGGGAGCCTCCCCAGCCGTCAGAGAGGGCGCATCTTACCCCCTGAAGGAGAAGGGAAGCCGGGTCGTGATCCATGCCCATGGTGGTGCGGTGCATGATGTCCACCACTTCCCGGTCGATGCTCCGGGGAAGCACCCCGAAAAGGGCCCCGGTTTGCGCCAGGAGCTTTTCTTCCAGTTTTTGCCAGTGTTCGAGGCGCTTTTTGGGGGCATAGGCCTCGAGAAAACGAAGAGGCCGCGTGTCCTGCTTGCCAAAATCTGAGAGCGCCACTTCCGCCACGGCAAGAGCCACTTGCGAAACCTCTCCTTCCGGAGAGATCCCGAGCCGTGCGGCTACGGCCCGGAGCTTCTCCTCGTCTTTGATGGTGTAGGCGGAGTTTTCTCCCAGGGCCACTTCCTTGAGGAGGATGGCCGGGCGTCTGCCGTGGTCCGAATGGGCGGCGGCGCCGGCGGCGATCATGCGACACAGATGCCTGGCCACCAGGGTGTCGGCCGTGGCCCCGCAAACTCCCTTCTTGGGGCCGTCTCCCAGGGGATCGATGCGACAGGGCCCCATGACGCAGTGACGGCAACAAAGCCCCAGGGTGCCAAAGCCGCACTGGGGCTCCTGGGCTTCTAAGCGATCCCAGATGAGCTCAAGCCCGGTTCTTTGGGCGTGAGAGATTTGAAAGACGGCCGCCTGGTCAAAGGAGAGTTCTTGAGGTTTTTTCACGGCTTCCTCCCTGCCTTGGCCAAAAAGGTTTTGATGGTCCGCCTCTGTTTGCGGAGCCCTTCTTCTTCCGGTGAGACGAAGCGCAGCGCCCCGGTGGGGCAGTGCCGCACACAGGCCGGGTCTCCCCCGCAGAGATCACACTTGACGGCCTTTCCCGCCTCCATCCGGATGGCCCCGAAGGGGCAGGCCAGAACACAATCCCGGCAGCCGATGCAAAGGCTCTCTTCCACCACCACGGCGCCGGTTTGAGGATCACGTTTGAGGGCCTGCGGGGCACAGGCCTCCATACACGGGGCCCGCAGGCAGTGCCGACAGGTGATCACCACGGCGAAGGGTCGCCCGGGATGGACCCAGAGCCGGGCCGGGGCCCTCTTGCCGGCCAAAACGGCTTCCATCAGAGAGAGCCCGTCCAGATGAGCCGCCGCGCAGGCAAGCTCGCAGGAATGACACCCCATGCAACGGACCGCATCAAAGGCCAGAACCTTCATCTCTTCTCTTTTATCCCAGCCACCGGCCCTTTGCCAATACAATTCTGCCTTGTCAGAGAAGAATTAATTGGCTAGTTTTCCGCTCAAGATGCGAGCGCTCCTCATCATCGACATGATCAACGATTTTCTGGATGAAAAAGGGGTCCTCTATTGCGGGGCGGAAGTGCGCAAGATCATCCCTCCTCTTCAGGAAAAGTTAGCTACCTTTCGCCGGGAAGGCCTGCCCGTGATATACCTTTGCGATCACCACGCCCCGGATGATCCCGAGTTCGAGGCCTTCCCTCCGCATGCCGTGGCCGGCACCTGGGGGGCCGAGATCATACCGGAGCTCGCCCCTCTTCCCGGGGAGGAGGTGGTCTTCAAGACCCGCTTCAGCGGTTTTTTCCGCACCCCACTCGAAGACATTCTCCGCCGTCTGAAGGTGGAGACCGTTTGTCTCACCGGCGTTTGTACCAGCATTTGCGTGATGGACACCGCGGCCGACGCCTTCTTTCGGGATTTCAAATTGGAAGTCTTCAAGGATTGCGTGGGCGATTTTGACCCCGAGATGCACGCCTTTGCCCTCAAACGCATGGAGCGTATCTACAAGGCCAGGATCGTATGAAAAAAGGTTTTTGCCGCTCAGCCCTCTTTACCGATCTTTACGAGCTCACCATGGCGGCGGTCTACTTCGAGCGGGAGATGTTCGCCCCGGCCACCTTCTCTTTTTTCATCCGGAGCTACCCTGTCAACCGGCGCTTTTTTGTGGCCTGCGGTGTGGAGGAAGTTCTCAGCTTTCTCGAGAATTTCCGTTTTCAGGAGGAAGAGCTTGCCTATCTCGAAGGTCTCGGGCTCTTCAAGCCGCGGTTTCTCGAGTTTCTGGCCCGCCTGCGCTTTACCGGCGAGGTCTACGCCATGGAAGAGGGGACGATCTTCTTTGCCGGAGAACCTCTCCTTGAGATCACGGCCCCCATCATAGAGGCCCAGCTCATCGAGACCTTCGTCATCAACGCCCTCTGCTTCGAGACCCTGATCGCCAGCAAGGCCATTCGCAGCGTCATCGCGGCCAAAGATCGCGTGGTGGTGGATTTTTCCGCCCGTCGAACCCACGGGGTGGATGCGGCCCTCAAGGTGGCCCGCGCCTCCTATCTTGCGGGGTTTTCTGCCACCAGCAACACCCTGGCAGGCAAGATCTACGGGATTCCGGTCACCGGCACCATGGCCCATTCCTTCATCGAGAGCTTCCCCTCGGAGATCGAGGCCTTTTCCGCCTTTGCCGAGGTCTTCCCGGAAAACACCGTCCTTTTACTCGACACCTACGATACCCTGGCGGCGGCCAGAAAGGCCGTCCAGATCGCCAAGAAGCTCGAGGCCCAGGGGAAGAGGCTCAAAGGCGTGCGGCTTGACAGCGGTGATCTCGTGGAGTTGTCCCGAAAGGTTCGCGAGATCCTCGACGCCCACGGGCTCGACTACGTCAAGATCTTTGCAAGCGGTGGGCTTGACGAATACAAGATCGCCGAGGTCCTGGCGAAGGGGGCCCCGATAGACGCCTTCGGCGTGGGCACCAAGATGGGGGTTTCTGCCGATGCCCCTTATCTCGACGCGGCGTACAAGCTGGTGAGCTATGACGGCCGCCCGGTGACAAAGCTTTCCTCCGGCAAGAAGACCTTGGCCGGGGCCAAGCAGGTCTTCCGACGCGAGGAGAATGGCCTCTACCGGGAAGACTTTGTGGGTCTGCGTGAGGAGACCCTGCCAGAGGCCACGCCGCTTCTAAAGCCCCTCATGAAGGGTGGTGAGAGGTGTGCCCCCGCAAGAAGCCTTGAAGAAGTGCGGAAAAGGGTAAAAGACGAGCTTTCAAAGCTTCCCGAACCCCTCAAGGAAATACACCCGGGTGAGGTCTTCTATCCCGTCCGCTACACGGAAAAACTGCTTACCCTGCAACGCCAGATCGAAGAAGAAATTCGCCGCAAAGAGCTTGGCCTTTGAAACAGTTTTCGGTGCGAGCAGAGAAGGTCTCCTCCTACGGGGACCCGTTGCTCGAAGAAAAGATCTTCTCTCTCCTGGAAACTTTAGGAGCCTCCAGACTTTCGGGAGAAAGAGTCCTGCTAAAGCCCAACTGGGTGAGTTTCCGGCAGGCAGAACTCTCCTGCACGCATCCGGCGGTTTTGCAGGCTGTATGCAAGGCCCTGGTGGAAGCCGGGGCGAGGGTCTCGGTGGGGGATTCTCCGGCCTTTGGTTCGACGGCTCAGGTGGCCCGTGCCTCCCGGGCGCAGGAGGCCCTCCGTAGTCTTCCTGTAAGGATCGTCAAGTTTACCGCCGGCCCGACGGAAAGGCTTCCCTGCGGGGTCAAGGTGCGTCTGGCAAAGGAGGCGGTGGAGGCCGATGTGATCGTGAACGTGCCGCGTTTCAAGGCCCATTGCCAGCTCCTCCTGACTCTCGCGGTCAAGAACTTCTTCGGCTGTGTGGTGGGGCTTCAGAAGCCTCTTTTGCACGCCAAGATAGGCCATGAGGGGGATCTCTTCCCGCAGATGCTTCTTGAAGTGGCCCAAAGCTTTCCCAGGCGGATAAATCTCCTCGACGCTGTGGTGGCCATGGAGGGCTGGGGGCCAACCGGGGGCAGGCCGAGATCTTTAGGTTTGCTGCTGGGGGCGGAGGATCCCGTGGCGCTTGATACAGCGGTCTACGCGGCCCTTGGGCTTCGTCCCGAGGAGGTCCCTCTCTGGCGGGTGGCCCAAAGGGCCGGTCTT
>JAADDY010000061.1 GCA_013153725.1 Thermodesulfobacteriota bacterium | reverse complement strand
ATGTTCGTGATCGGGGCCGATACCGACACCCCGGAGACCATCCAGGCCACCCTGGATTTTGCCCGTGACGTGCGCCTGGATTCGGCCCAATTCCTGGTTCTCACACCCATCCCGGGTTCGGTGCTTTACGAGAATTGGCTCAAGGAGGGGCGGGTCTTTTCCACCCAGTGGGATCTTTACGATGGTCACCACGTGGTTTTCCACCCCAAGAATCTCTCTCTTACCCAGCTTCAGGAAGAGGGTTTTCGGCTCCACCGGGAGTTTTACTCTCTCAAAGAAGCCCTTAAATTTCTCATGCGGGGCGATCTCTACGGGGCCTATCTTCGTTTCCTCGGACGTCGCTACGTGAAACGCTGGATCAAAGAAAACGTGGACTATTTCGAGAAGTTGCGGCAGATAGAGTCCCAGGTAGCCGTAGCCCCCACTCTGTAAGTTTAAAATCACCGGTCAAAGGAGGTCGTTATGCTCCTGGCTATCGTAAGCGATAGTCACGACGCCATTTTGAACCTGCGCAGGGCCGTGGAACTGGCCAACGAGAAAAAGGCCTCTTATCTCCTCCACTGTGGAGATTTGATCTCCCCCTTCATGGTGCTTGAGTTGGCTCGTTTCCAAGGTGAAGTGCACTTCATCCTGGGGAACAACCCCGGGGATGTCTGGCTGCTGGCCAAGCAATGTGCCCGCTTTCCAAACATCCATTTTCACGGTCAGTACGCCTTCGAAGAGCTCGAGGGCCTGAAGGTGGCCCTGGTCCATTTCCCGGAGCTCGCCGAGGGGCTTGCCCTTACCGGGAAGTACGACCTGGTATGCTGTGGGCACACCCATGTTTACGAGGTCAAAGAGATTCAGGGTGTCCCGGTGATCAATCCCGGGGAGCTCCTTGGCAAGGAAGGTCCGCCCACCATGGTATTCTTTGACACCGAAACGCGAAAAATCGAAAAGGTGACCTTTGATGAGGGTAGCCGTTGATACCGGAGGCACCTTTACCGACTTCGTTGCCGAAAAGGACGGCAAGCTCTTCACCCACAAGGTCTCCTCTACCCCGCAGGACCCGTCAGAAGCGGTATTGAAGGGCCTTGAGGAGCTTGAGGCGGGGGCTCCGGAGGTCCTCCTTCACGGCACCACCGTGGGCACCAACGCCTTTCTCACCCGCAAGGGGGCCCGGGTTCTTCTGGTCACCACGAGCGGTTTTGAAGACGTCGTCTTCATCGGTCGTCAGAACCGTCCCAAACTCTTCGATTTTTTCGTCACCAAGCCACCTCCTCTCATCAAGCGCTCCCAGGTGATAGGTCTCCCGGAGAGGGTGAGTGCCAGAGGAGAGGTCCTGAGGGCCTTGAACGAAGAGGCCCTTTCTCTTCTGAGGCACCTCCTGGAGGAAAAGAAGTTCGAAGCGGTGGCGGTCTCCTTCCTTCATTCCTACGCCAATCCCCTTCACGAACAGAAGGTGAGAGAAGCCCTGGCTGATCTCGGGCTTCCGGTCTCCCTCTCCTCGGAACTCCTTCCGGAATTTCGGGAGTTCGAGCGCACCTCCACCACCCTGGTAAACGCCTATCTGGCTCCCATCATGGCCTCCTATGTGGGGCGTCTGAGAAAGAGCCTTCCTCGCACCAAGCTCTTCCTGATGCAATCAAGCGGGGGGCTCATGCCCGCGGAGGCGGTGGGGCGACGGGCCGCGGCTACGCTACTTTCAGGACCGGCGGCCGGGGTTTACGGGGCCTTTGCCCTGGCGCGATCCCTGGGGCGGAACCGGATCATCACCTTCGACATGGGGGGCACCTCCACCGACGTCTCACTCTGTGATGGCGCTCCCACCTTCACTCGCAACTACCAGCTCGAAGGTTACCCCGTCCATCTCAAGATGATCGACATCCATACCATTGGAGCAGGGGGCGGTTCCGTCATCTCCTTCGACCGGGGCGGAGCCCTGCGCGTGGGGCCGGAGAGTGCTGGAGCAGCTCCAGGGCCAGCCTGCTATGGCCGCGGGGGAAGTGTCCCCACGGTCACAGATGCCAACCTGGTCCTCGGTCGTCTGGTACCGGATCTTTTCCTGGGAGGCCGACTCCCTTTGCATCAAGATCAAGCCCTCAGGGCCTTCTCTTCCCTTGCCGCAAGATACGGCTTCAAGGTTCAGGAGCTGGCTCTGGGAGCCATTGCCATCGTGAACACCAACATGGAGCAGGCCATCAAAAAGGTCTCCGTAGAGCGCGGGCTTGATCCGGCGGATTTCACCCTGGTCTGTTTCGGCGGGGCCGGGGGGCTTCACGCCACGGCCCTGGCTGAGAGGCTCCGGATCAAAGAAGTCCTGGTCCCCCGGTTTTCCGGGGTCTTGTCGGCCCTGGGGCTTCTCATGGCCCGTCCCTCCTTCGATTTTTCCCGGACCGTTTTTCTCGAAGGGGAGAGGGTGGCCTTCGAATATCTCCTGCCCCTTCTGGAGGAACTGGCAGAGAGGGCCCTCTCCGAGGTGGCGCGTTACGGGTATCGTCGGGAGGATCTCCGGGCCGAAGCCGAGATCGATTTGCGTTACCAGGGGCAATCCTACGAGCTCACGGTGCCTTTTACGGCAAACTTCAGGGAGCATTTTCACACCCTCCATCAACGTCTCTACGGCTACAGCATGCCACTTTCTCCGCTTGAGGCGGTGGCCATAAGGATAAACCTGGCCGCCGATTTTCCCTCTCCGGCTCTCCCTGAAATAAAAGGCACCAGAAAGGAGGCGCTTGCTTTCCAGAGGGTCTTGCTCGCCGACGGAAAGGAAGTCGAGGTGCCGGTCTATCGCTGGGAAGGGCTCCCTCCGGAAGCGGAATTTCGAGGCCCGGTTCTCCTGGTGGGAGACTACGCCACGGTCTGGGTGGAGCCAGGCTGGCGAGCCGCTCTGGATGCTTACGGCAACATCTGGCTGCATTCTTAGTCGGTTGACTCCGAATATCGCTGCTGTTAGCCTACTTTCAAAAATCCAGCGTGGAGAGGGCACATGAGAGTTATTTTGGGTCTTCTTTTCTTCTGGTTCTGCAGTGCAACCTTTGTGCAGGCCGCTACTATCAAGGTGGCAGTGCTTCCCTTCAAGATCAACGCTCCCCACGATCTTTCCTACGTTCGGGAAGGCATTCAAGATATGCTGAGCACACGGCTCTATGTGCCGGGCAAGGTGGTGGTGATCGACGAAACAGAGGTCAAGAGGGCGCTCAGGAACTTTTCCGGCCCCTTGAACGAAAAGACGGCTCGCCAGATTGGTGAAAAGCTGGGGGCAGATTACGTCGTCTTCGGGAGTCTCACCACTTTTGGCCAGAAAGCCAGTCTCGACGCCAAACTCGTTCCGGTCAGGGGAGACAAGCCTCCTCTGGCCCTCTATGTGAGCACGGATACTTTGGACGACCTCATTCCAAAGCTGGCAGATTTTGCCAGCCAGGGTGTGGCTTATATCGAAGGTCGGCCCGTGAGACAGCAGATGATGGCCTCCTATCCTCAGACTCCTTCTTACCCCCAGGCATCTTCCTATGCTCCACAAGCTCCGTCCACCTCGGGGTATGCTTCCGCGCCGCCTGTTTCGCAAGCCCCGAATGCCGTGGCAGATGCCACCCCACAAGACATAAACAAGATGCATCCGGAGCGTGTCTTCCGGACCCAGGGGCCGCCACCGGCCCCGGCGGTGACGGCAAGGGCTGCCGCACCATCTCAACCGGCCCCGCAGGCTCCGGCCCAGAAGGAGCAGGAAGTCCGCGCCAGCAAGTACAAATATTCCGATATCGACCCCTGGCCGGATTATCCTCCCGAGGAAGAAGACCTTGCGCCACTTATCATCGAGAACAAGAAGAAAGAAAAACCCAAGACTCACAAAAAGAAGAAAAGCTTCTGGTCCAAGCTCTGGCCGGGCAACTGGTTCGGCAAAGACGAGGAAGAAAAGATCATCACCCCTTCAGAGAGTGTTCCCCCTCCACCTCCACCACCCGGATACCGAGCACAAGCTCCAAAAGCTCCTCAAGGGTCCTACCCTCCGCCTCCGCCGCCACCTCCGCCTCAATCTCCTCCAGCTTACGGAGGAAGCCCGAGCTATCAGACGGCACCTCCTCCCCCTCCATCCGGAAAAACGTGGGAATGGTATTGAAGAATCTCTCTGCAAGCTCTCTCAAAGCTTCGTAGGTGAGATTTCGAAGGCAGGGGGCGGGGCAAAGCCGGGAGTCTTTCCCTGCTCTCAGGCATTTACAGGGGACCTTGCCCACCATTACCCGCCCAAAAGGGGCCCAGTGCCACCAGGCGGTGGGGCCGAAGATGGAGAGAACCGGAAGCCCCAGGGCTGCTGCCAGATGGCTTAGCCCGGAATCATGGCCCAGGAAGCCCCGGGCCTTGCCAAGAATTTGGAGGGCTGTCTCGAGGGTTGGAGAGTAGAGGGTCTTTCCTTTCGGGAAGGCACCAAGCAGATCTTCCTCTGCCGGTCCAAGCAAGAAGAAGACGGTTGCTCCCCGCCTTTCGAGGTCTTGCCCCAGAGCTTTCCAGAGTTCCGGGGCCACACATTTGTAACGGCCTCCGCTTCCCGGATGGAGCAAAATCACTTCCCCCGCAAGGTCTTTCTTTCGCAAGAAAATACCCCTCTTTGAAAAGTGCCCCAGGGAGAGGAGCTGCTTTAAGGCCAGGTGGAGCCTTCCTCCGGGCCTTGTGGGGAGCATGACAAGCCTTTCGGCAAAGGGGCGCAAGAGAGTTTCGAGATCTTTGCTCCGGGCGAAGAGATAAACGAGAGGAGCCTTTTTTCTCAAGAGTGAGAGGCTGGTGGGATAGGCCTCGTCCACCAGGCCAGCTTCTACCAGGAGCTTGCGGGCTTCGTGGCGGGCAAAGAGGATGATCTTTTCGCCGGGATGCCTTTCTCGGAGGGTACTCAGGGCCAGACGTGCGATGAGAAGGTCTCCCAGCGCACCCTCGTGCCAGGCGAGGATCATTCCGCGGGCCAGCCCACGGAAGTCAGGTAGATGACGGTTTCTTCCTCCCCGTCTAGCCCCAGGAGCTCGTTCACCTCGTCATCGAAAAAGGCTCCGATGGGGCAGGCCCCGAGCCCCAGGGCAGAAGCAGCCAGGAGCAGGTTCTGGCAGATGTGGGCGACATCCATGAAGATGTATCGCACGCCTCGTGAGCCATATTTGCTCATGGTGCGTCGCGGGATAGCAGACCACACGAAGACCACCGCGGCGCGGGCGCATTGATGCTGCGAGAGGGAGGCCTCGGTGAGAGCCTCACCAAAGGCACCCTCGGCGAGCTGCTCCAGCACAAAATCCTGCACTTCGAGATGGTAGATTCCCGGGGCAAGATCGGCCATGCGGTTGACGAAAAGATAGGTCTCGATGGGGTAGAGGGCTCCGGCAGAGGGAGCCGTGCGCAGGAGATACCGCCCCACTTCACCGGTGACTCCCTGGGCGGCAAAACAGAGCAGAGAAAGTTCCCGCAGGGTGAGGGGCTCCTTGGTGTAGCGCCTGATGGAGCGCCTCCTCAGAAGGCTTTCCCACAAGTTTTCCGGGCCAAAGGACGGGCGAGGAAGTGTTACCCGGGGGGCATCGGGATAGACCTTGAACCAGGGGGCAGGGGTGATTTCTTCTCTTTCTCGCCTCAAAAGCTCGAGGCGATTGTGTTTGGTGGCCTGTAAAAATTTGAACCCCAGAGAGCTGCGATAACCAGGCATCTTAAGCCCTCCGTCGACGCCGTCTTTTCTTTCTCGGGAAAGAAATTTCCATCCCCAGCACCTCTCTTTCTAATCTGAGGATGATTTTGCAGATGGCAAGGGCTTCTTCGAAGTAGCTTTTGCTGGAAAGACGCCGGGGCATCCGCTTGCTGTGGAGCAGATGATATTTGACGGGCCAGAGCCCTGCCAGGAGCTGAAGGGTATTTTCAAAGAGCTCCTTCTTGAAATCGTAGGGGAAAAAGACCTTTTCCATCTCCTTGCGAATTTCCTGGTACGGGCGGCCCGCCCCTTCAGGGAGACGCGGGAGTTTCCCCTTCCCTACCAGGAAGGGGTAAAGAAAGAGGGCAAGGGCCTGGGCCTCGCTCAGACGACCCTTGCGGAGCTTTTTGTCGGAAGCAGCCAAGAGTTTCAGGAAAAAGCGCCTTTCTTCCACCGGGGCTTCCTTGAGGTATCTCCCGTAGGCCGGGAAGACCTCGTAGAAGAGACCGGATTTGAGCATGAGATCCGCCCAGGGAGAAGACCAGCCCCCGAGGACATCCTTCAGCCATTCGTCCCGGATGCGCATGGGAGCGCAGAGGACGATCTTCTCTTTGTGCCGGCAGATGGCCTCCCAGGTGTTCTTTTCGATCTCAAACCCGATGCGGGCGGCGTGCCTGATGGCGCGCATCATCCTCACCGGATCCCTGGTGAAACGCAGATCCGGAGGGCCGATGACCCGGATGATCCCCTCCTTAAGATCTCGCATGCCACCCACGTAATCGATGATGCTAAAGTCGGCGATGTTGTAGAAGAGGGCGTTGATGGTGAGATCCCGGCGGAAGGCGTCTTGCGCAGGGGTTCCAAAGACTTCGAGGCCGCTTTCTTCCGCCCCCTCCGGCCCCCGGAAGGTTACCACCTCGATGAACTTTCCCCCGGGAAAATAGACGTGGACCAGGCGAAATCTCTTCCCAATGATGCGGCTCCACCGGAAGAGCTTGCGGATCTCTTCCGGGCGGGCGTCCGTGCCCACGTCGAAATCCTTGGGGGTGAGGCCAAGAAGCATGTCTCGCACGCTTCCCCCCACGAGATAGGCCAGGTGCCCGGCCTTCTTGAGACGATAGAGGACCTTCAGGACCTCGGGAGGGATGTTTTTGCGGGAAATCGGGTGCTCGGAGCGGGGAATGATGACAGGCTTTGGCTCCCCTTCCTGGAAGAGTTCGCCCTGTTTCCAGTTTTCCAGCTTTTTCTCCTGCAACAGCATCTGTCCGTAAGTCCGGGAAGTTTTCGAAAAGAGTTTAACCCATTTTGTTGTTCCTCGCGTCTAGCCTTTGCTAGAAACGCGGAAGGCTTTGGGGTTTATGCCGTATTTGCGAATTTTGTAATTGAGGATGCGGAGGCTCGTGTCAAGCAT
>JAADDY010000003.1 GCA_013153725.1 Thermodesulfobacteriota bacterium | reverse complement strand
TCAAACCTCCTAAGTCAGACGATCACAGCGTATTAAGGCCAAAACTTCTTCAAGCTCTGGGGTCATTTCTTCCCAGTAGTCTTTTAGCCCGAATTCTTTGCCGCACCCCTCACACCGGAGGGCCACCCTCCTTCAGGTGCGCCAAAGGCGCAGTTCGGCCTTGCAATTGCGGCAAAAGATTCCCAACTTTTGGTTGAAACTAAACATCGCGCCTTCCCTTGCCGTTATATAAAAGGAGACTTTGCTTCTGCCAAGCTCAAAAGAAAAGGCGCGCCTTCTAGCGCGCCCGCGATTAAGGTAGAGGAGGTAAGAACGATAAGTTCTTCTAGAGAGAAGTAACAAAATTTTTGATCCAAATCAAGTATTTTGAATTAAAGCTTTGATAGTCATTAAAATCTTGAAAAATCTTTAGCAATTAAGGGCTAAAAATCCCTTGATACCAAAGGAGAAATTCGGTAAGAGCCCTGTAGAAATTTTAAGGAGATTTGAGTTTTCATGCAGTGCCAGAGGCTTAAAAGACTAGCGAGAGACTGGTATCAAAAGGTAAAAGAAGACGCCCTTGCTCCGGCGCGGATGATGGAGCTCATCCAGCGCCATGTGGAGCATTGCCCGGTGTGTCAGACTGACCCCGATCTTCCGGAAGAGATCGAAAAGATCCGCGAATTCATCCGGGCTCCCCAGCCGGTAGCGGCCTCCTCCGAAGAATAAGGTCTTGCCTTCCAGTAAAGACCAGCTAATCTTATTTTAAGAGCCTGGTTGTTGCCCCCGTAGCTCAACCGGATAGAGCAGCGGCCTTCTAAGCCGTTGGTTGGGGGTTCGAGTCCTCCCGGGGGCACCAGGGTTTGCCTCTCACCGCCCAGACGTAGAAGTGCCGTCCTCTCTTAAGCCCTACGCCAACGGCTCCCTTGGCCAGATAAAGGGCCCAGGCCCATACGGGTTCGTAAAAGCTGGTCGTGGAAGACCAATAAAACTCCCGTACATCTTTGAAGGGATGACTTCGGGGGAGAGCCGGGGAGTGCGTCGCACAGTCCACCAGAGATTCGAATTCGTTGATATTGGGGAGCCGCCAGTCCGAAAATCCACCCCATTTTCTGAGATTTAGCTCTCGTATCACCGCGAAGGCCTCTTCCCAGGTGGTAAGGCCAGCGGCGAGATCGGCGTTTCGAGTCCAAACGAGGCCGGTCAATTTGTCTCTTACGATTTCTCCCCGGGCTTCAAAACGTGGTGCAGGCCAGGGGATACCCGTTTGATATTCCCCGTCCTGGCCTGTACCGAGACAGTCTATCGGCATCCCCCGGGAGTCGAAGCAATGCTTTTGACCCGTGGCAAAGAGGTATTTATTCTCTCCGCGCACCGGCCAGAGGAGTCTTTCCTCGTCTTTCCGGCTGTAAAACATGCGTCCTCCGCCAAAGTGGATATTCCAGGCGTAACGGGGGCTGATGGCGGCGGTGGTGGAGGTCCAGTACCAGCCATGGAAAACGTTCGTAAAAGGGTGCCCCGGCGGGAGGACTGGGTTTTTGGCCTCCAGGAAGACAAGGCTTCTTAATTCGCGTCGGTTAGGAAGGCGCCAGTCAGAAAAACCCAGGAATTTTTGGCGATTGAGCTCCCTTACTTTGGCCAGAGCTTCTTCCCAGGGGAGAGGAAAACCCAAGATGTTGGCGTCTTTGGGCCAGAAGAGCCCGCTCAGGAGGTCTTCCACCACCTCCCCGTGGATTTTGAAACGCGGATCTTTGTGGGCCCCGAGCCGGAACTCCCCATCCTGCCCGGAGCCCGCACACGGAATAATCTCCCCTTCAGAGGAGTAGCAATTTTTCTGCCCGGTCCAGAAAATCAAGGCCTAAAGGAGCCCCAGGTTTCTCTTGAGCTCTCCGATCTGAAGGCCAAGCGCCACGCACTTCTCTCCTTTTTCACAGGCCTCGATGTCTTCTGGTTCCAGATGGGTTTTGAGACTCTTTCCGTCCTTCTCAAGCACGACAGCCCAGCTACCCACTTCTTCGTCCCACTCTACGGAGACGTTGATCCCGCAGGCCCCGATATCCGGATAGATCTGTTCGATCTTTTTGCAAAGCTTTTCCGGGTCAATCTGGATCTTTTTTGTCATTTTTTCCTCCTAAGCGTGATTTTGGGCCAGAGGGTGCCCAGTTGCCTTACGCCGTCGCCAGCCCGGCCACCGAACAAAAAACTTGTTTCGACTCTTTTGTTCATGGCTGAAGGAGCTGGTAAGGATAGGCCCGTTTCGTCCACTCGTTTTCTGGAAAACGGCTGGAAAGCTCCTCGTAAGCCTTTTTGAGGGCGCTTGCGTCGTTCGTCTTTTTGAAGAGACAGACCGCCCGGAGGTAGATGGTCTCAGGGACTGCCGCACTCTCGGGATGGTGTTCGAGGATGTCATCCAAATAGCCAAGGGCCTGGTCGTAACGCCCCTGGTCAAAGGCCACCTTGGCAAGGCCCAGAAGACCGAATGGGATAAGCTCCTCCGGTGAAAGGAACCCCACGGAACTGTGGTGGATGGTGCCTTCCTCATCGAGGATGAAGAGGGCCGGAGTCCAGGTGACGTTGAACTTTCTGGAAAGCTCCGGGTGATCATGCGCGAGGCGGACGGGAATAAATTTCTCCTGGAGGAAACGAGTTACCTTCTCATCGGGATACGTCACGGCATCCATTTGCTGACAGCCGATTCAGCCCGGGTTGAAAAAGTCCAGAAATACGGCTTTTTTGCCTTCCCTGGCTTGCTTTAGCCCTTCTCCCAAGGATTCGAGCCACGTAATTTTCTTTTCCATTTTTACCCCTCCGCTTTTCTTTTACGGTAATTAGCCCTAGTGATTTTGTAAAGTATAAGTTTAGATTTTTTCAAAAGTAGTTGAAAACTGCTTTTTCCACAGAGCATTTTTGCCAGGGAAAATGAGGAGATCTTCGAAACTTCTGCCGGAGGGGTGAGAGAATGAAACGGTTAGAGATGAATGAAGAAATAGAGGACAATGCCCAGGAAGAAGAAAAGGTATCCCCAAAGATGGAAGGATAACAGAAATTCTTTGGGAGGCCGTTTGGTTTTCAAGTAAAACCTGAAGACGATGAGGTTGGCCAGGGATCCGATGAGATTTCCGAACCCGCCGACGTTTACCCCCCATAACAGGTCTCGCCAGTGGGGCGTGAAATCTGCAAGGAGGAGCGTCGTGGGAACGTTGCTCAAGAACTGACTTATCAGGGCTCCGGCCCAGAAGACCTGGGTTTTGTTTTGCAGCTGTATTTTTAGGGAGGCTCGCAGGTTATCGGTAAATCCAAAGAAGGCCAAAAAGGTCAAAAGAAGCATGTAATCGATTTTCGAACTTTTTGGGTCAAGCCAGAGAGCTACCAGAAGGATGATGAGCCCAAAAGGTAAAGGGATGATCTTAAAAACCAGGGCCAAGCATAGAGTCGCCAGAAAAAGAAACGAAAGCCCTCTTTTTCGATCCCAGGCGGGTGGTTCTCCTGGTTCGTGGGGGCCATCCGTCCTTAGAAAGAGTGCTCCCAGTCCCAGAAGTAAGAGCCCCAGGGCGGCCGAAAGGGGCAGGATCTCCCTCACGAAATCGAAAATGTGCACCTGGTAGAACCAGTAGATGAAAAGATTTTGCGGGTTACCGATGGGGGTAAAGGCAGAACCGGCGTTGGCTGCCAGGGCGAGAAATACTAAAGAACGCTCCAGCTTGGAGGATCCGAGCTCCAAACAAAGGGGGACCGTAATCAAAAGGGCCAAATCGTTGGTGATGAAAGCTGCCAGGAAGAAAGTTCCTGCGAGGAGTTTCAGGCCCGGAGCCCGCCCTCTTTTTAAGTGGTAGGCCAAAACCTTGAAGACGTTTGCTCTTTCAAGCCCTTTGATCTGGACGAAGAAAAGACCAAGCAAAAAGACGATTTCAAAGTCTCGTTTTTCATAGAGGGGAAATCTCCGAAGGTGGAAAGATGTTATCAGAAGCCCTACCACACTGGCGCAAAGAAGCCATTCTCGTACGAGAAGCTGAAAAGATCTTTCCCACAGGTTTCCCGAACCCATAGTGACAACATGCCACAATTCCGCTAAAATTAAATCCGCTTTTAAGAGAGCTTGGGTTCCCCGCGGGTACTTTAACTCTTGACAATTCCCGGGAGGACCGTTATATAACTGCGGCCCG
Organism: Thermodesulfobacteriota bacterium; assembly: GCA_013153725.1. Taxonomy (GTDB): domain Bacteria; phylum Desulfobacterota; class Thermodesulfobacteria; order Thermodesulfobacteriales; family Thermodesulfatatoraceae; genus Thermodesulfatator. The sequence continues at coordinate 3,191 of JAADDY010000003.1, read as the reverse complement.
CAGGGTGAGAACCCAAGGGGCTCTATTTACTTTTTTGAAGAGAGGTTCCGGAATGCCGACGATCAACCAGCTTGTAAGGCTTGGTCGTGAAAAGAGAAAGACCAAATCCAAGTCGCCTGCGCTGCAGGCGTGCCCTCAGCGTCGAGGGGTATGCACGAGGGTTTATACTACCACCCCCAAGAAGCCCAACTCCGCGCTTCGGAAGGTGGCCCGTGTGCGGTTGACCAACGGAATCGAGGTCACCGCTTATATTCCGGGTATTGGGCACAACCTTCAGGAGCACTCCGTGGTGTTGGTGCGTGGGGGCCGTGTTAAGGACCTGCCTGGCGTAAGGTACAAGATTATCCGCGGGGCCCTTGATGCGGCTGGCGTGCAGGACAGGCGCAAATCACGTTCCAAGTACGGAGCAAAAAGACCCAAATAAAGGTAGGAGCTATGCCGCGCAGAGGACCGGTACCAAAAAGAGAAATTCCTCCAGATCCCAAGTACGGTAGTGAGCTGGTAGCCCGTTTTATTAACCGCCTCATGGTGGATGGTAAAAAGAGTGTGGCCCGTCGTATCTTCTACGGTGCGATGGAGCTTTTGAGGAAGAAGTCGAAGGGGGAAGACCCCCTGCAAATTTTTGAAAAGGCCGTGGAAAACGTAAAGCCGCTTTTGGAGACACGTTCACGGCGGGTGGGTGGTGCTACTTATCAGGTGCCGGTAGAGGTGCGTCCGGAGCGTCAGCGCACTTTGGCTATTCGCTGGATTATTCTGGCGGCCCGTGAGCGTCCTGAAAGGACGATGGTAGAACGTCTGGCTGGGGAGCTCTGGGACGCTTACAATAATCGTGGTGCCGCCATTAAAAAGAAGGAAGATACCCACCGCATGGCAGAGGCCAACAGGGCCTTTGCCCACTATCGGTGGTAACTTTTCCACTTCTGCCCATTTAAAGAATGGGGAGACTTCCTGAAGTTTCCCCATTCTTTATGTTTGAAATTTTGAAGATTGGAAGGGGTTTAAGGAAGCATGAACAAGGAATCTTTGGCCAGGCTCAAGAAGACGAGAAACATCGGTATCGTGGCACATATCGACGCCGGTAAAACCACCACCACCGAGCGTATCCTGTACTACACGGGCCGGACCCACAAAATTGGAGAGGTCCACGAAGGGACGGCCACGATGGATTATATGCCCCAGGAGCAGGAGCGAGGTATCACCATTACTTCGGCCTGCACCACCTGTTTCTGGCGCGATCATCGCATCAACATCATCGATACTCCGGGGCACGTAGATTTTACCGTGGAGGTGGAGCGAGCCCTTCGTGTGCTGGACGGAGCGGTGGTGGTCTTTTGTGCGGTAGGAGGGGTGGAGCCTCAATCTGAGACTGTTTGGCGCCAGGCAGACAAGTACGGTGTCCCGCGGATCACCTTTGTCAACAAGATGGACCGCGTGGGAGCCAACTTTGAGGCCTGTCTCGAGCAGATGAAGACCCGTCTGGGAGCCAACCCCATCCCCATTCAGATTCCTTACGGGGCCGAAGAAGATTTCCGTGGTGTCATCGATCTCGTGGAAATGCGGGCCATCGTTTGGGATGAGTCTACTTTGGGGGCCCGGTTCCACTACGAAGAGATTCCAGCCGAGCTCAAAGACAAGGCCGAGGAGTTCCGGGTGCGGATGCTCGAGGCCCTGGCGGATGTCAACGAAGACATCATGATCAAATACCTTGAGGGTGAAGAGATCACCCCGGATGAGATTCGGGCTGCCCTGCGTGAGGCCACGGTTACCCTGAAGGGGGTGCCCGTTCTTTGCGGTTCAGCTTTCAAGAACAAAGGGGTTCAGCCGCTTCTCGACGCCATCATAGATTTCTTGCCTTCACCTCTTGATATTCCTCCGGTCAAAGGCGTAAACCCCGAAACCGGGGAGATCGAAGAGCGTCCCACCGATCCGGATGCTCCGCTTGCAGCCCTGGCCTTCAAAATCATGACGGATCCCTACGTGGGCACACTTACCTTCCTGCGCATCTATTCCGGCCGTATCGAAAGCGGCATGAGCGTTTACAACGCCACCAAGGGCAAGCGTGAGCGGATCGGGCGTTTGGTGCGGATGCACGCCAACCGGCGTGAAGAAATTACCGAGGCCGAGGCTGGTGATATCGTAGCGGCTCTTGGGCTTCGGAACACGGCCACCGGTGATACCCTCTGTGATGAGGCGCATCCCATCGAGCTCGAGTCCCTCGAGGTTCCCGAGCCGGTCATCTCCGTGGCCATCGAGCCCAAGACCAAGGCCGACCAGGAAAAGCTTTCCGTGGCCCTTCAGAAGATTGCTCTTGAGGATCCTTCCTTCCGCGTGGTTACCGATCACGAAACCGGCCAGACCCTCATTTGGGGGATGGGAGAGCTACACTTGGAGATCATCGTCGACCGACTCACTCGCGAGTTTAAGGTCCAGGCCAACGTGGGCAAGCCCGAGGTGGCTTACCGTGAAACCATCACCATGCCCGCGGAGGCCGAGGGCAAATACATCAAGCAAACTGGTGGCCGCGGTCAGTACGGCCACGTGAAAATCGTCCTTGAGCCCAATCCCGAGAAGGGGTTTGAATTCGTCTCCGAAATCGTCGGGGGAGCGATTCCGAAGGAATACATCCCGGCGGTGGAAAAGGGTATCCGGGAAGCCATGGAGCAAGGTGTGGTTGCAGGCTATCCGGTGGTGGACGTGAAGGTCCGCCTGGTAGACGGTAGCTATCACGAGGTGGATTCTTCGGAGCTCGCCTTTGCCATTGCCGGTTCCCTGGCCTTCAAGGAGGCCGCTCAGAAGGCCAAACCGGTGCTCCTTGAACCCATCATGAAGCTCGAAGTGGTAACCCCTGAAGAATATCTGGGTGATGTCCTGGGCGATATTTCTTCTCGGCGCGGAAAGGTTCAAGGGATGGAGCAACGTCCAGGGGTGCGGGTCATTAAGGCCCTGGTGCCCTTGGCAGAAATGTTTGGATATGCTACAGAACTTCGGTCCAGGACACAGGGTCGGGCAACCTTTACTATGCAGTTCTCGCATTACGAAAAATTGCCTGAAGCTTTGGCGGAGGAAATAGTCCGCAAGTCCAAGTTAGCAGCGTAAAGGAAGGAGGAAAGGGGTATGAGCAAGCAGAAGTTTGAGAGGCGGAAGCCGCATTTAAACATTGGGACGATAGGGCACATTGACCACGGGAAGTC
>JAADDY010000098.1 GCA_013153725.1 Thermodesulfobacteriota bacterium | reverse complement strand
GGCAGCTCCGGGTGCGCGACGTCCTCATCTATCGCGGTTCGGGCTTCATCGTGCCGGTGGCCGGCGACATCAGCCTCATGCCCGGCACGGGATCTGACCCGGCCTACCGCAGGATCGATGTTGACGTTGAGACAGGGAAGGTCAAGGGTCTGTTTTAAGTGTTTGCAGGAAGGGGTGGCAAAAGCCACCCCTTTTTATTTCGGGGATTTTTCCCCAGGCGGTGGGGAATTTTGGGACAAAGATTGCAGGCTTGAAAAACTTTTTTGCAGCAACAGCCTCTGAAACATCAAAGTTTTTGAAGATCTCTTGAAATCTCATTCATGGTACACCTTTTGCTATAAAGGGGCGCGCAAAATCGGAGGGAGGTCAACAAATGGCAGCCAAAATTATAAGTGGTAAAGAGATTTCCGCAGAAATCCGGGAAGAGCTCAAGAAAGAAGTCAAAGAGCTGAAAGAAAAACACGGGGTCACTCCGGGTCTTGTCACCATTCTGGTCGGGGAAAACCCCGCTTCAGTCTCCTACGTTACGGCCAAACAGCGCACCGCGCACGATCTGGGCTTCCATTCGGTGCAGGAAAATCTGCCCGAAGACGTCTCCGAGGAAGAACTCCTCAAGATGATCGAGAAATACAACAACGACCCGAGCATCCACGGTATTCTGGTTCAGCTTCCGCTTCCCAGGCACATTTCCGAGCAGAAGGTCATCCACGCCATTGACCCGCGGAAAGATGTCGACGGTTTCCACCCGGTGAACGTGGGGAAGATGGTCATCGGGGAGAAGTGCTTTTTGCCCTGCACCCCGCATGGCATCCTGGAGATGCTTGCAAGGGCAGGGGTGGAGGTCTCCGGGGCCGAGGTGGTGGTCGTCGGCCGGAGCAACATCGTGGGCAAGCCCGTGGCCATCCTTCTCATGCAGAAGAGAAAACCCGTGGGCAACGCCACGGTGACGGTCTGCCACACCGGGACAAAAGACATGACCTTTCACACCAAGCGGGCCGACATTCTCATCGTGGCCGCCGGAAAGCCCAAGGTGGTCACCGGGGACATGGTCAAGGAAGGCGTGGTGGTCATTGACGTGGGCGTGAACCGCATCGGCACCACACCCGAGGGCAAGGCCATTCTCTGCGGCGACGTGGACTTTGATTCCGTCAAGGAGAAGGCCGCGGCCATTACGCCGGTGCCCGGCGGGGTGGGGCCCATGACCATCACCATGCTCATGAAAAACACCGTGGAAGCGGCTAAGATGTGGGCAGGGCTTCCCTCGGAAGTTGGTTAAGGTTGCCTGAAAGATGATTTCATGTTTAGTTTAGAAAAATTCTAAAAAGTAGGAGGCTCCTTATGGCGATGGATCCTCGAGCAAGGTTCAAGGATCGTAAACCTTCCTGCACGGTGCAGTGTGCGGTGAGTCAGGAGATTCTCGAGCACCTGCAGGGGAAGGTGATGACGGCCCCGGAGAGGGTCTTGAAGAGGGGAACCAAGCCCTGCCTTTTCGGTAAGGGAGGTACCTGTTGTCACGTCTGTAACATGGGCCCCTGCCAGATCATCGAGGGGGTCGAGGAGATGCGAGGTGTTTGTGGGGCCACGGCGGCCACAGTAGCCTCGCGCAACTTCTGCCGGATGGTGGCTTCGGGAACCTCGGCCCATTCGGATCATGGTCGCGGGGTGGCCGAGGTCTTCTATGAGACGGTTCACGGAGAGGCGGAAGACTTCGAGATCAAAGACGAGAACAAGCTTCGTCTTGTGGCCTACTACTTTGGTCTCGACCCCAAAAAAGAGACCAAAGAGCTCGCCAAAGAGGTAGCGGTGAAGGCTCTCGAACAGTTCGGGCAGCAAAGTGGAGAGCTCGCCTTCATCAAGCGCGCCCCGGAGAAGCGGCAGGCCATCTGGCGGGAGCTCGGGGTCGTGCCCCGCGGGGTGGATCGCGAGGTGGTAGAACTTTTGCACCGCACCACGGTGGGGGTGGATCAGGACTATCGCAGCCTTCTCAAGGCCTCGGTGCGCACGGCGCTGGCCGACGGCTGGGGAGGTTCCATGCTGGCCACCGAACTCCAGGACATCCTTTTTGGCACCCCGGTGCCCATCCGGGCCACGGTGAACCTCGGGGTCCTCAAGGAAGACATGGTGAACGTCACCGTCCACGGCCACGAGCCCGAGGTGGCCGAGGCCCTGGCCATGGCGGCTCAGGACCCTGAAATCATCAAAGAGGCCCAGAAGGTCGGGGCCAAGGGTATCAACCTGGCCGGTATCTGCTGCACCGGAAACGAAGTCCTCATGCGTCGCGGTATTCCCATCGCCGGAAGCTTCGTCCAGCAGGAAATGGCACTCGCCACCGGGGCGGTGGAAGCCATGATCGTTGACGTCCAGTGCATCATGCAGAACGTGGCCACGGTGGCCCAGGCCTTCCACACCGCGGTTATCACCGTGAGTGACAAGGCCGAGATCGAAGGGGCCATGCACATTCCCTTTGATCATCACCATCCCGTGGAGAGCGCGAAGAAGATCCTGCGCGAGGCCATCGCCCGCTTCCCCAAGCGAGACAAGAGCCGCGTTTACATTCCGAAAAACAAGATGGACGTGGTGGCCGGTTTCAGCCACGAGACCATCCTCTATATCCTTGGTGGTCGGTTCCGGGCCTCCTACAAGCCGCTCAACGAAAACATCATCAACGGTCGCATCCTCGGGGTGGCGGCCATCGTAGGGTGCGACAACTTCCGGGTCTTTGACGAAGTGCACGTGGAGCTCGCCAAGGAGCTCATCGCCAACAACGTCCTGGTGGTGGCCACGGGTTGTGCGGCCACGGGCCTTGGGCGTGCGGGGCTCCTTTCTCCAGAGGCGGCAAGCCTCGCCGGAGACTCGCTCCGCGAGGTGCTCGAGGCCGTGGGGTGCCCGCCGGTCCTTCACATGGGTTCCTGTGTGGACAACAGCCGCATCCTCATGGCACTCACCGAAATGGTGAACACCGGTGGCCTTGGCGAAGACATCGACGAGCTTCCGGCCATCGGTTGCGCACCGCAGTGGATGAGTGAGAAGGCGGTGGCCATCGGTAACTACTTCGTGGGTAGCGGGGCCTGCGTCGTCTTCGGTCCGGACTTCCCCACGGAGAAGAGCCAGGTGGCGACGGACTATCTCTTCCACGAGTTCAAGAACATCTTTGGCGCGAACTGGCTGGTGGCGAGGTCGGCAAAAGACTTTGCCTCCACCATGATCGACAAGATCAACGAGAAGCGCAAGAACCTTGGCATAGACAAGCCCAAACCGCGCATCCTCTTCGATATGGCCATGCGGCGGGCCCTTGAGAGTCCGAAGGTTACTTCGCCGTTCCACGGGCTGGGCTGTTTTGGTCCGACGCATCTGCGCGTAGAAGAAGAGGAAGAAGGAAAGACGACATAAACGGGGAGGGGGTTTGCGCCCCCTCTTTACGAAGTCTTCAAGCCCACTAAAATGGCTCAAAATTCAGAAACGAGGTGTTAGATGGCGAGCAAAAAGAGCGGAAAGGTTTTGGTCCTAGGAGGGGGAATCACGGGGGTTCAGGCTGCCCTGGATCTGGCGGATCTGGGCTATTACGTCTATCTGGTGGAGAAGAAGGCCTCCATCGGGGGTGTCATGGCCCAGTTAGATAAAACCTTTCCTACGAACGATTGTTCGATCTGAATTCTCGCACCCAAGCTGGTGGAGGCCGGTCGGTCTCCCAACATCGAGATCATCACGCTGGCGGAGCTCAAGGAGCTTTCCGGAAAGCCGGGCAACTTCAAGGCCAAGCTCCACATAAGACCCCGCTACGTTGATCCTCTCAAATGTACTTCCTGCGGGATGTGCACCACCTATTGTCCCAAGGAGGTGGTGGACGAATACAACGAGCGCCTCACCTTTACCAAGGCCGCTCGTATCGATTATGCCCAGGCGGTTCCCACGGTCTACTACCTGGACGAAAAAGAATGCCTGCGTCTCCAGCACGAAAGTTGCCAGCTCTGCGCCAACGTGTGTGGCCCAAATGCCATCGTCTTCGACCAGCAGCCCGAAGAGCGGGAGCTCGAGGTTGGGGCGGTGGTCCTGGCCCTGGGGTTTGGGCGGGTACCCGAAGAGGTGCTCGAGAAGTACGGCTACGGCAAATACCCCGATGTTCTCACCAGCCTCGAGCTTGAAAGACTCACCTGCGCCTCCGGGCCTACCGAAGGCGAGGTCATCAGACCGTCTGATTTTGCCCATCCCCAGAGGATTGCCTTTCTGCAATGCATAGGTTCGCGGGACGTTACCTGTGACAACGGCTATTGCTCTTCGGTATGTTGCATGTACGCCATGAAAGAGGCCTCGGTGGTAAAGGAGCACCTCCCTGAGGCCCAAATCGACCTTTTCTTCATGGATATCAGGACCCAGGGGAAGGGTTTTGACGAGGCCTTCAACCGGGCGGTGGAGAAGTACGGCTTTCGCACCATTTACGCCCGTGTACCACGGGTGGATCAGGTAGGGCGGCGTCTGGCCCTCACCTACGTAACGGAAGACGGCAAGACCCACCGAGACTTCTACGACATGGTGGTCCTTTCGGTGGGGCTCGATGCCCCGGCAGACGCCGAAGTTCTGTCTCAGAGGCTCGGTGTGGAACTCAATCATTACGGGTTTGCCAAAACCAGAGTTGCCGCCCCTCTGGAGACGAACGTGCCGGGCATCTTCGTAGCCGGGGCCTTTCAGGGGCCGAAGGATATTCCGGAAAGCGTGGTCCAGGCCCAGGGGGTGGCGGCCGAGTGTTCGGAACTCCTGGCCGAGGTGCGGGGGAAGGATGCCATTCACAAGGAATTTCCCCCGGAGGACGAAGAGCTTGAGCGCCTTGAACCCCGTATCGGCGTTTTCGTTTGCCACTGCGGCGTAAACATTGCCGGGGTGGTAGACGTTAAAGAAGTGGCCCGCTACGCTGCAAGCCTTCCCGGGGTGGTCTACACGGAAGACGTCCTTTATTCCTGTTCTCAGGACACGCTTAACGAACTGGTGAAGAAGATCCGGGAGAATCGGCTCAACCGCGTGGTAATCGCGGCCTGCAGCCCGCGCACCCACGAACCCCTCTTTCAGGAGACCCTGCGGGAAGCAGGGCTTAATCCGGCGCTCATCGAGATGGCCAACATTCGGGACCAGTGTGCCTGGGTGCACGCCGAGGATCCGGAAGCGGCCACGGAGAAGGCCAAGGACCAGGTGCGCATGGCAGTGGCCAAGGCGGCGCGGCTCGCTCCCCTTGAGCTGCAACGGGTCTCCGTCACCCCTTCGGCCCTGGTGATCGGCGGCGGTGCGGCTGGCCTTCAGGCGGCTCTTTCCGTGGCAAATCAGGGCTTTGAAGTATATCTGGTGGAACGGGAGGCCGAGCTTGGCGGGAATCTTCGCCGGGTAACGGGTCTTCTTTCCGGTGAGAAACCTCAGAAGATCCTTGAAGATCTCATCAAGCAGGTGGAGTCTCACCCCAAAATAAGGGTTTACAAGGGCACCACCGTGGAAAACGTCTCCGGCTACGTGGGGAACTTCACCTCCACCCTGCGGCGGGAAGAGGGTTCGGAGGTGATAAACCACGGGGTGGTCATTCTCGCCACCGGCGGGCGGGAGCACCGTCCGGAGCGTTTTGGGCTTGGAGAAAACGAACGCGTGCTCACCCAGCTCGACCTGGAGGCGGAGCTTGAGCGCAGGGGTGGCAAGCTTTCGCGGGCCCGCAGCATCGTGATGATCCAGTGCGTAGGCTCCCGCGGAGACGATCTCAAATACTGCAGCAAGCTCTGCTGTCAGCAGGCGGTCAAAAATGCCCTGCGAATCAAGAAGAGATACCCCAAGAAGGACGTCTATGTCCTCTTCCGCGATATGCGGACCTACAGCTTTTCCGAGGATGCTTACCGGGAGGCTCGAAAGGCAGGCGTGATCTTTTTGAGATATCAGCCCGAAAGCAAACCGGAGCTCATCACGAAGGGGAAACGTCTGGCGGTCAAGGTTTACGATGCTCTCCTGGGAGAGGAGCTCCTTCTGCCAGCAGATCTGCTGGTCCTCTCGGTGGGGATTGCACCTGGTGAAAACGAAGAGATCTCCAAGGTGATCAAGGCTCCTCTTACCGGAGACGGCTTCTTCCTGGAGGCACACGCAAAGCTCATGCCGGTTGAGCTTCCGGTGGAGGGAGTCTACGTGTGTGGTCTGGCACACGCCCCCAAGCCGCTCGATGAGACCCTGGCCCAGGCCCGGGCCGCGGCGGCCAAGGCGGCCATTCCTCTGGCCAAGGGCTTTGTGGAAGTGGCGCCCATCGTCTCCCGGGTGGACCAGGCCAGGTGCATTGGTTGCGGCATCTGCGCCGAACTCTGCCCGTACGGGGCCATCGAGATGGTCAAGGTGGGCAAGCGAAAGAAGGCTCAGACCATCACCGCCTCCTGTAAGGGCTGTGGTATTTGCGCTTCCCATTGTCCGGTGCTGGCCATCAGCATGGGTGGCTTTACGGACGAGGCCATCCTGGCCCAGATTGAGGCCTTTGGGGCCTTTGTGGAACGGGAGGCGGAAGGGAAATCCAAAGAAGAGAAGGCGGCTTAAAAATAAGGCCACAGGGGTGTTTTATGGCATTTGATCCGAAAATACTCAGTTTTTTCTGTCACTGGTGTTGTTACGCGGCGGCGGATTCCGCGGGCGTGGCCCGTTATCAGTACCCACCCAACAACCGGGTGATCCGGGTGATGTGCACGGGCCGTATCGACCCGCGTTTCATCATCGAAGCCTTCTACGCGGGGGCCGATGGCGTTCTGGTGGGCGGGTGACATCTCGGCGAGTGTCATTACCAGTCTGGTAATTACGAAGCCCTTTTGATGGCCGAAGTAACGAGACGGATCCTTGAGCTCGTGGGGCTCAATCTGGAGCGTTTCCGCATCGACTGGGCCTCGGCGGCGGAGGCCCCGCTTTTTGTGAAGATCGTGACGGATTTTACAGAGACCATCAAGAAACTTGGGCCTCTGGGGGAAGCCGAGGGGCTTGATCCGGAGACCTTGAAGCTTCGCCTGGCGGCGGCGCGAGAACTGGCCTCCCAGAGTCGCTTTCGGGCAGCCTACGGGAACCTGGCCCGGGAGCTCAAAAAGGCCGGGGATTACAGCCCCGAAGGTATCCGAGCGCGGGTGGAGCAAAAACTCGTTCCCATCATCAAGAAGGGCCTCCTGGAGGCGGAGATCAAACACCTCCTTTCGAAGGGGCCGGTCTCTATTGATGCGTTGCTTGAAAAAACAGGTGCAAATCAGGAAGATATCGTGCCTATTTTGGAGGCACTTTCAAAGAAGGGGCAAATCGAAAAACAGGGCGACGTCTGGCAACCCAAGGCAAAGGAGTAGAGGATGCTGGAGCTTAAGGGGCGAGAGGCAAATTTCTTTGAAGAGGTAATCGCGGAGGGCGGGCCGGATACGCTGGCGCAGTGTTTTCGCTGCGGTGCCTGTTCGGGAGTGTGTCCGGTGGAGAAGACCGCCGAAGATTTCGACCCGCGGGTGATCGTGCACGCGGTCCTTCTGGGGCTGAAAGAAAGGCTCCTTTCCGGTGAAACCATCTGGAAGTGTTCTGGTTGTGGCTCCTGTGTGCCGGTCTGTCCCATGGACGTGAAGCCCATGGAGGTGATCAAGGCCCTCAAGAAGATGGTGGAGGAGGAAGCTCCGGAGAAGGCCCTTGAGATGCGCTTCAAGATGGGGCGTCTGGCCATGGTAGATGCCGGAAAGTGCATCGCTTGCCTCACCTGTGTGCGGGCCTGCCCCTTTGGGGCCCCTTACATCGTGCCTGAGGGCTACGCGGTGATTGCGCCGGAAAAGTGTCAGGCCTGCGGCATCTGTGTGGTGGAGTGTCCGGCAAGGGCCATCGAACTTCCGCCGTCTCCTGAGATGACAGTAATGGCGATAGGGGGTTAATCCGCATGTCCGGATGGAAGATTGCAATATTGTGTTGTCATTACACAAACGAGGCCACGGCAGAAGACGTGGCCGACATTCCGGCCCAGATCGAGATTCGGCGTTTTCCCTGTTCGGGCCGGATCGAGGTGGCAGATATCCTGCGGGCCTTTGAAAACGACGCCGAGGCCGTTCTGGTGGCAGGCTGTGAAAGAGGAAGCTGTCACAATCGTTCCGGGAGCCTCCGGGCGGAGAAGAGGGTAGAGGCGGCGCGAAAGATTCTTGAAGAGATTGGCATGGAGCCGGAACGCGTCCAGATGGCCTTCATACCGCGGCTTGATACCGGGGCCTTTGTGGCGGCTGCCAAGGACACCTTTGAGAAGCTTCTTGAGATTTCACCAAAAGGGGAGACCACCTCATGATTATCGCGGAAAGAAAGCCCATAGGGAGAATTCTCCAGATGATAGCCCCTTTCAAGAAGGTGGCGGTGATCGGCTGCCGGGGGTGTGTGGCGATATGTTCGGCCGGAGGAGACCGGGAGGTCGAGACCGTGGCCGCGGCCCTGCGGCTGGCCCGCAAACGCGAGGGAAGGCCCCTTGAAACCGTCGAAGATACCTTCGTGCGGCAGTGCGACCCCGAGTATCTCACGCCTCTTGAGGAGCTCCGAAAGGAGGTGGAGGCGGTGGTTTCTCTGGCGTGCGGGGTGGGGGTCAACCTGGCGGCGGACCTTTATCCGGATCTCAAGATCTATCCCGGGGTGGATACGAGCTTTTACGGGGCCAATCCCTCTCTGGGGCAATGGGAGGAAAAGTGCCGCGGCTGTGGGGATTGCATCATCGATTTTACGGGTGGGCTCTGTCCGATTGCCCGGTGCGCCAAAAATCTCTTGAACGGCCCCTGTGGTGGCTCACAGGGAGGAAGGTGTGAGATTCGGCCCGAGGTTGCGTGTGTCTGGCACCAGATTTACGAGCGCCTCAAGGCCCGCGGAGAGGTGGAGAAGCTCACCCAGATCTGGCCGGCGAAGAACTGGATCCCGGCCGGGCACGGCGGGCCCAGGGAGCGGGTAAGGCCAGATCTTCAGTTCAACAACAATAGCAAAAAATAGAAAATACGGCGCCTGAGGAGGAAGAGGTGAGTAACGAAAAATATCGCAGCCATCTGGAAAGGGTACTCCGGGAAGGGCATTTCGCGGTTACCGGCGAGATCGGCCCCCCGAAGAGTGCTGACGGTGACGTGGTGCGCAAGAAGGCGCAGATCCTCCGCGGTTTTGTGGACGCGGCCAACATTACGGATTGTCAGACGGCCATCGTGCGGATGTCTTCCATCGCTTCGGGTGTCCTGGTGCAGCAGGAGGGAGTGGAGGCTGTCATCCAGATGACCTGTCGCGACCGCAACCGGATCGCCATTCAGGCGGATCTCCTGGGTGCCGCAGCGCTCGGGATGAAAAACCTCCTTTGCCTTACGGGCGATCATCAGAAATTTGGCAATCACCCCGAGGCCAAAGGGGTCTTCGATCTTGATTCCATCCAGCTTCTCGACATGGTGCGCCGCATGCGGGATGAGCGAAAGTTTCAGTGCGGCGAAGAGATCAAGGGGAAGACGGTCGAATTCTTCATTGGGGCGGCGGAAAACCCCTTTGCCGATCCCTTCGAGTTCCGCGTGCAACGTCTGGCCAAGAAGGTGGCGGCGGGCGCCCAGTTCATCCAGACCCAGATCGTCTACAACCTGGAGCGCTTCAAAAAGTTCATGGAAATGGCCCACGACATGGGTCTTACGGAGAAGGTCTACATCCTGGCGGGCATTACACCGCCCAAATCTTTTGGGATGGCGCGGTACATGAAATATTTCGTCCCCGGTCTTGACGTGCCGGATGAGATCCTCAAGCGCATGAAGGAGGCCAAGGACAAGAGGGAAGAGGGGATCAACATCGCGGTGGAGATCATCGAGCAGGTGCGCGAGATCCCCGGTATCGCTGGGGTTCACATCATGGCCATCGAATGGGAAGAGGCGGTGCCGGAGATCGTCAAGCGGGCCGGGCTTCACCCCAGGCCTCTGGCCGAAGAGGTGAAGCCGGTAGAGGTGGCGCGCCCGGCTCCAGAGGTGGTTCTTCCAAAAGAAGAGGCGCCGGCGAAGGAGGAAGTCCCCGAGGCTCCTCCCAAGGTGGAGGTCCCTGCCGAGGCCCTCAAGCAGATCTTTGGCTCCCTGCGCAGCAGCATGGAGGCTTTGAGAGACGGAATCAACCTCCTCCACGAGGGGCTTGCCAGCCTTGAGCGGACCCTCCTTGGCGGAGCTCCGCCGGAGATGAAAGAAGCGGTGGCTCCCGAAGCCCCTCCGGTAGAGGAAAAGCCCGCCGAAGCGCCTTCGGTGACTCCGGAAGAGGAGGCCCGGGCCCAGAAGGTCGCCGATCTCCTTTCCGCGGCGAAGGCGGCGCGGGAGGCCGGCGAACTTTCGAAGGCCCAAGCCCTCTACAAACAAGTCCTTGAACTTGAGGCTGAAAACGAAATCGCCAAGGCCGCTCTGGCGGAGATAGAAAAAGAGCTTTTGGTTGAGGACTTACTCAGAAAAGCTCAACAAAAACTTGAAGCAGGTGATCTCGACGGGGCCGAAGCGGCCTTCAAGAAGGTCCTTGAGATCTTTCCGCAGAAGACCGAGGCGGAGAAGGGGCTTGAAAAGATCGCCGAGCTCCGGGCCGCCCGTGAAAAAGAGAAAGAGGCCAAGCCCGCGGCTCCTCCCAAGGAAGAAAAACCTGCCGCCGCACCCGAGGTGGCAGACATCCTGGTGTTTCCCGATGTAGCCCTGGAGTACCGGGATGTCTCCGAGCGGGCGGCGGGGATTCCGGAAGACGTCTACAAGGAGCCCGGAACGGCCTACATCCGCGAGGTGACCATCGGCGAGGGAGAAAAGGCCATCACCATCGGTGGCACGAACGTCCTGCCCTTCCATCTCTTCGAGGGTGAGATGAAAAACCCGCCCCATGTCGCCATGGAGGTGCTGGACGTAAAACCCGAGGACTGGCCGGAGGCCCTTGCCAAATATTTTGAGGACGTCTTCTCCGACCCGGGAGACTGGGCCAAGAAGTGTGTGGAGGTCTACGGGGCGGAGGCCATAAACGTCTATCTCTTGGGCACGGACCCTAATTTCCTGAACCTCGGCCCGGACCACGCCGCCAAGGTGGTGGAGAAGGTGGCCAAGGCGGTGGATGTGCCGCTGGTGATCTGGGGTTCAGGCTCGCCGGAGAAGGACGTCGATGTCCTGCGTGAGGTGGCGAACGTCCTCGGGGCCAAAAACGTCATGATCGGTCCGGTGGTGGATACCAACCACCGGGCGCTCGGGGCCACGGCCATGGGTTACGGCTACTCGCTCATCGCTTCAAGCCCCATCGACGTCAACCTGGCCAAACAGCTCAACATTCTGCTTGAAAACGTAGGTGTCCCGCTTGACAAGATCGCCATGGACCCCTCGGTGGGGGCCCTGGGTTATGGTCTGGAATACACCTATTCCGTAATGGAGCGCATCAGGCTTGCGGCCCTTTACGCCCAGGATGAAAAGCTTCAGGTCCCCTTTGTCATCAATGTGGGTCGTGAAGTCTGGAAGACGAAAGAGGCCGGGCTCCCCAGTGACGATCTCATCGGAGATCAGGAAGTCCGGGGGATTGCGCTGGAGGCCATCACTGCCATCGCCCTTCTCATGGCCGGCGGAGATTTCCTCATCATGAGGCATCCCAAGGCCATAGAAGTAACCCAGAAAGTCATCAAAGGCCTTATGGCCCAATAAAGGTTTGGAGGAGGATGACGGATGTCGAAGATCATTGCCACGGCTGCCATCAGGGGAGCACACAAGATCGTCGAAGAAGCCACCCAAAAATACGAAGAGGCAGTCAAAAAGTTCGGGAAAGACCAGGAGATCGGCTTCCCGAACACCGCTTATTATCTCCCCATCATCTATGCCATGCTGGGGTACCCGGTGAAAAAGCTGGGGGACTGTGAGGAGGTCCTGCAGGAGGCCAAAAAGCTCCTCCCTCCGGTACCATCCGAACACCTCTGGCTCCCTTATCTGGGGCCGGCGCTCGACGCCGGAATGGCCACCTTTTTTGCCGAGGAGATCATCGAGGCCATTCGCTATCTCGAAGATCCCAACTTTTACACCAAGACGGAAGAGCCGGTAAACGGAAACATCTGGCTCGGGGCGGCGGACGACGTGATCTTCCGGAAAAGGGGCGTCGAGTTCGTGGACGGAACGGCGCCGGGTTTTGCCGCCTGTCTCGGGGCCCCGCCGGAGAAAGAAATCGCCCAGAAGATCGCCCAGGAGCTCCTCGAGAAGAATCTTTACGTCTTCATGCATTCTGATACCAACGGTGTGCGCATGGCCGAACAGCTCAAGGAGCTCGGGGTGCAGCTTGGCTGGCCCACGCGTCTCATTCCCTTCGGGCCCTACACCAGCTCCGTAGTCTTTGCCATCGGTTTTGCCTGCCGGGTGGCCATGGCCTTTGGAGGTATCAAGCCCGGGGACTACATGGGCAACCTCCTCTACAACAAAGACCGAACCTTTGCCTTCGTGCTGGCCTTCGGGCCGGTCTCCGACGAGTGGTACGCCAACGCGGCGGGGGCCATCAACTGGGGCTTCCCCACCATTTCCGACTGGGATATCCCCGAAATCAAGCCCTACGGGATCTGCACCTACGAGCACGTGGTCTCCAAGGTGCCCTACGACGAAATGGTAGACCGGGCGCTTGAGGTCCGGGGGCTCAAGGTCACGGCGGTGAAGCTCAATATCCCCGTGGCGTACGCTCCGGCCTTTGAGGGAGAGCGGGTGCGCAAGGATGATCTCTATCTCGAGTGCGGAGGCGGGCGTACCCCGGCGGTCGAGCTCCTCATTTCAAAGCCCCTGGAAGAAGTAGAAGACGGAAAGATCGAGGTCATCGGGCCGGAGATCAACGAGGTGGAAAAACTTGGCCTTGAAGGCCCGCCTTACCGGCTTCCATTTGCGGTGGTGGTAGAGGTGGCTGGGGCCAACATGCAGGAGGACTTCGAGGCCATCCTGGAGCGGCAGTTCCACCACCTTATCAACTACGCCCAGGGTATCATGCACGTGGGGCAGCGGAATATCATGTGGCTCCGGATCAGCAAGGCCGCGGTGGAGAAGGGTTTCCTCTTCCGTCACATCGGAGAGATCCTCTATGCTAAACTGCGGCAGGAATTCGGGGCCATCGTGGACAAGTGCCAGGTGACCATCTACACGGAAGAAGACAAGGTCAAGGAGATCCTTGAACTGGCCAAAGAGGTCTACGCTCGCCGTGACGCCCGAATCGCAGGTCTTACGGACGAGCAGGTGGACGTCTACTATTCCTGCACGCTCTGCCAGAGCTTTGCGCCGAGCCACGTCTGCGTGATCACGCCAGAGAGAATCGGGATGTGCGGTGCTTACAACTGGCTTGACGGAAAGGCGTGCTATGAGATCAATCCCACCGGGCCCAACCAGCCCATCGAAAAGGGGGAGGTGATCGACGAAAATCTCGGTCAGTACACCGGGATCAACGAGTTCGTGAAGCAGGCCTCCCGGGGCAAGGTGGAGCGGGTGAGCCTTTACAGCATCCTGGTGGACCCGATGACGGCCTGCGGTTGTTTCGAGTGTATCGCGGCGGTCCTCCCCACCTGCAACGGGATCATGATCGTCAACCGTGACTATCTCGGCCTCACTCCCACCGGGATGAAATTTACCACCATGGCCGGGATGGTCGGGGGAGGTCAGGTCACGCCGGGGTTCATGGGAGTTTCCAAGCACTACATCACCTCGCGCAAGTTCCTCCTGGCAGAAGGAGGGCTCAAACGCGTGGTCTGGATGCCCAAGATGCTCAAGGAAGAACTAAAGGAGAAGCTCAAGGCCCGGGCGGAAGAGCTTGGTATCCCCGACCTCATCGACAAGATCGCCGATGAAACGGTGGCCAACACCGAAGACGAGGTGCGGGAGTGGATCGAGAAGGCGAACCACCCGGTGAAGGATTTGCCACCGCTGATGTAACTTTTGGTGACAACAAACACTTAGCAAAGGGGTAGAGAGATGGGTCTTACTGGAATTCAGATTCTCGGCATGCTCCCCAAGAAGAACTGCAAGGAGTGCGGCTTTCCCACCTGTCTTGCCTTCGCCATGAAGGTGGCGGCGGGGCAGGCAGATATCGCCGCTTGCCCGTATGTCTCGGAGGAAGTGAAGGAAAAGATCGCCGAGGCCTCCGCTCCTCCCATCCGCACGGTAAAGCTCGGAAGTGGCGATCACGTGCTGGCCATCGGAGGGGAGACGGTCCTCTTCCGGCACGAGAAGCGCTTCGAGCATCCTCCGGGAATCGGTATTCTCGTCACCACCGGGATGGACGAAGGGGAAGTTTCTTCGCGGATCGAGAAGTTCAAGAAGTATCGCTGGGAGCGTGTGGGAGTGAAGCTTGAGCCGGAGGTGATAGCCGTAGAAGACAAAGACGGCGACCCAGCCAAATTCTCGGCGCTGGTGAAGAAGATTCGCGAAGAGGCGCCGGAAGCGGTGCTGGTCCTGATGAGTGATAAGAAAGACGTTCTCGCCGCCGGGGCCAAGGAGTGCGGGGAACACAAGGCCCTCCTTTACGGCGCCACCATGGACAACTACAAGGAGATGGCAGAACTCGCCAAGGAAACGGGTTTTCCCCTGGCGGTGAAGGGGGATTCTCTGGCGGAGACGGCCCGTCTCTCCGAAGAATTGATGAAAGAGGGGCTCAAGGATCTCGTGCTCGATACCGGCCCGCGGGGAGTAAGGGAGCTTTATGAGGACCAGGTAATCATGCGGCGGGCAGCCATCAAGAAGCGCTTTAAGCCTTTCGGGTTCCCGAGCATTACTTTTCCCTATCGGTACGCCAACAATCTCGTGCTGGAATACATGATCGCCTCGGTCCTGGTGGCCAAGTACGCGGGGATGATTGTTCTCTCCGATTTCCGGGGCGACCTCCTCTATCCGCTCATGGTGGAGCGGATGAACATCTTTACCGATCCGCAGAGGCCGCTCGTGGTGGAAGAGGGCATCTACCCCATCAACGGCCCGGACGAAGAATCCCCGGTGTGCATCACCTGCAACTTCGCCCTTACTTACTTCATCGTTTCGGGCGAGATCGAAGGGAGCCGGGTGCCGACCTGGCTTCTCATCAAGGATACCGAAGGGCTCTCGGTGCTCACCGCCTGGGCGGCGGGTAAATTCGGGGCGGACACCATCGCCGAATTCGTGAAGAAGAGCGGCATTGCCGAGAAGGTGAAGCACCGCAAGCTCATCATTCCCGGTTATCTGGCCTCTATCAAAGGAGAGCTCGAGGAAGAACTTCCCGACTGGGAGATCATCATCGGGCCGCGGGAGGCCAGCGGCCTGCCGTCTTTTCTCAAAGAGTGGAAGGCGGCTTAAATAAGATCCTTAAAAGGAGGGGGTTAAATGAGTCAGACTGTTGTATGCATCGCCGAGTCCATCAACATCATGTCTCAGACCATCGGCCCGGCTATGAAGGAGAGAAATCCGGAGCCCATTCAAAAGATGGCCAAAGAACAGACGGAACTCGGGGCGGATTACCTCGATCTCAATATCGGACCGGCCAAAAAAGACGGCCCGGACCTGGCCGCCTGGATCGTAAAGACCGTGCAGGAAGTGGTAGACACGCCCATTTCTCTTGATACCACCAATCCGGAAGCCATGATTGCAGGAATCAAGGCGGCCAAGGATCCGAGTGCCGTGCTCATGAACTCCATTTCGGCCCAGCCCGAGCGCATGGAAAAGCTGATCCCGGTGGCGGTGGAAACCGGCTGCGACGTGGTGGCCCTCCTCTGGGGGCCGGAAGGGATGCCGCGCGACGCCAACGAGCGCGCGGCCATGGCGGTGGATCTGGTGATGGCTCTCAACGAAGCCGGTATTCCTAACGAGAAGATCTGGGTGGACCCGATCGCCACCCCGATCACCCTGGGAGCGGAGCAAATTCTCGCGGGGCTCGAATTCTTGGCCATGCTTCCGGACATCGCCCCCGGAGCGAAGAGCACGATCGGTCTTTCCAACGTCTCCAACGGGGTTCCCAAACACCTGCGCCCTTATCTCGACCGGGTCTACCTCATGATGCTCATGAAGTACAACATTTACTCCGCCATTCTCAACGTCTACGACCAGGAGCTGGTGGAGATCGCCAAGGGCAAGCACCCTGACTGGGTGAAGCTCGTGCACGATATCATGGATGGCGACGAACCGGATCCGAAGAGCTTGTCTCCCAAGGAGCTTGAGATCTACAAAACCGCCCGGGTGCTGCTCGGGAAGACGATCTTTTCCGAATCCTGGCTTGAGCTTTAAGTCATTTTGTTTTTCAGATCTTGAGGGAAGGGGGGCCTTTGCCCCCCATTTTTGCAAGATGAGGAGGAGCTATGAAGCTCTGGGTTAACGAACAGGAAATTACCGCTACACCAGGGCAAACTCTTCTGGAGGCTTTGCGGGCGGCGGGTTTTGAGATCCCCACCCTGTGTCATTTACCGGGTGCCGAAGAGCCTCCGGTCCCCTGCGGCATGTGCATGGTGGAAGTGGAGGGGCGAGGGCTCGTTCGTTCCTGTGTGACTCCTGTGGAAGAGGGGCTCAAGGTATTTACCGACACCGAGGCCGTCAAGGAGGTCAGACGCAAGAGACTCCAGGGCATGGTGGCCAACCACTATGGCGATTGCAAGGCCCCGTGCTCCATCCCTTGCCCCGGAGGGCTCAACATTCAGGGCTATATCGCTTTCATCAACCGCGGAGAATATGCCTCGGCCCTGAGCTTGATCAAAGAAAAGCTCCCGCTTCCCGCGACCGTAGGGAGGATCTGCCCCCGCTTTTGCGAACCGCGCTGTCGGCGGGCCATCGTGGACACCCCGGTGGCCATCAATCATCTGAAGCGTTTCGTGGCGGACTGGGGGCTTGAGCACGGAGAACCAAAGCCTGAAATAGCTCCTCCCACCGGCAAAAAGGTGGCCATCGTGGGTGGTGGGCCGGCCGGGCTCACGGCTGCTTATTACCTTCGCCTCAAAGGGCACGAGGTGACGATCTTTGATGCCCAGGATGAGCCTGGAGGAATGCCGCGCTGGGCCATCCCTGATTTTAAACTTTCCAAAGAGGTCTTACGCAAAGAAGTTCAAGGAATCCTTAATCTCGGGATTTCCTTTCGCCCGCGGAAGGCCTGGGGGCGGGATTTTTCTCTCAAGGATCTCTTCGACGAGGGTTTTGACGCCGTCTTTCTGGCCATCGGGGCCTCCAAGTGCCGTGACCACGAAGTTCCGGGCGAAGAGAAGACAACTTCCGGGTTGGGGCTCCTTTTCCGGCTCAAGAAGGGGGAACCCCTCGAAACACCTCGCAAGGTCTTGGTCATGGGGGGCGGGTACACCGCCATAGACGTCGCCCGGAGTCTGGTACGTCTGGGGGCGGAGGTGACCCTCCTTTATCCCCGCTCCCGGATGGAGATGCCTGCTCCCCAGCGGGAGATAGCGGAAGCAGAGAAGGAAGGGGTCAAACTCTTTCTCATGGCGATGCCGCTCAAGATCTCCCAGGAAAAGGACCTCTACAGGGTCCTGGTGGCTCGTACGCGCCTTTCTGAGCCAGACAAGACCAAGGCGAGAAAGGTCGTTCCGGTGGAGGGCACGGAGCAAGAGCTTACTTTTGATTTGGTGGTGAGGGCCTGGGGAGAGGAGCCTTTTACCGATTTTTCGGGTTTTGGCGAGATCGAAGCCCAGCTTGCCACCAATCCCAAAGGGATGCTCAAGGTAAGCCCTTCCGGGGCGACGAACATTCCCGGGGTCTGGGCCGGGGGAGACTTCGTCTCCGGGCCCAAGACCGTGATCCAGGCGGTGGCTTCTGCCCGCCGCGCGGCCGAAGACATCCATCGCTACCTCCTGGGCGAACAGAAGGCGAAAAAGGGTGCGGTGAGCGTGAAGTTCGATTTCAACCGCGGCCGCCGCATGGAGGAGATGGACGTGGATTTTTACGCCGATTTCCCGACTCTTCCACGGGAAAGGCCGGCCGAGCTCCCGCCGGAGGCCCGCAAAGACAACTTCAGCGAGGTCCTGGCCACCTTTACGGAGGAGCAGGCCCGCAAAGAGGCGGAAAGGTGTCTCAAGTGCGGGTGTCTTGGTTTCCACAAATGCACCTTTCGTGATCTTCTCATCCGGGAAAACGTGGCGGCCACCAAAGGAAGAAAGAGGGCCAAGTACAAGGTGGAGACGGATCACCTCTTTATCGAGGTGGACTCCAACAAGTGTGTGGGCTGTTATCGCTGCGTAAGGGTCTGCAATTACGGCGGCATCGAACTCACCATTTTCGACCAGGGAAGCCCGGAGGAAGAAATACACTTTACCTTCACGGAAGATTGTGTCTCCTGTGGGGCCTGTGTGGATGTTTGCCCCACCGGAGCTCTCACACGAAAAGATTCCACCATTCCCTTTACCCGCTCGGAGGCCAAAGAGCTTCGCACGGTGTGCCCTTATTGCGGGACGGGGTGCAATCTCATCGCGCGGGTCAAAAACGGAAGCATCCTTGAGATGACGGCGGCCGAGGGGCCTCCCAACTACGGAGATCTCTGCGTGAAGGGCCGCTTTGGTTATACCTTCTACCGCCACCCCGAGCGTCTCAAAAAGCCACTTCTCAGGAAGAGCCGTGAGGAGGCCTTCCGGGAGGTCCCCTGGGAAGAGGCCCTGGATTTCGTGGCGGAAAGGTTGCGAGAGATCAAGGAAAAGTATGGCCCCGAGACCATTGGGGTCCTTTGTTCGGCAAGGACCACCAACGAAGATACCTACGTGGCGCAGAAGTTCGCGAGGGCTGTCATCGGATCACACAACGTAGATAATCCGGCCCGCGTCTGACATGCACCTTCGGTCGCAGGTCTTGCGGCCACCTTTGGTTCTGGCGCGGCGACGGGTCCCTTCGACGAACTGGAACGCACGGATCTTCTGGTCCTCTGGGGGGCCAATACCACCGAAGCCCACCCGGTAATAGGCGGGAGGATTTTGCGGGCCTTGAGAAAAGGGCTAAAACTGGTGGTAGTTGACCCCCGCAAGACCGAGCTTGCCGAAAAGGCCGTTCTCTGGCTGCCTCTCAAACCGGGGACCAACGTGCCCCTGGCAAACGGCATTGCTTACGTGATTCTCAAGGAAGGGCTCTACCGGAAAGATTTCATCGAGGCCCGTACGGAAAACTTCGAAGCCTACGCCAATTACATCCTTTCGGAATGGCCTCTGGAGCGGGCGGAACGTATGACCGGCATCCGGCGGGAGCACATCGAACACCTGGCACACCTCTACGCGCGGGCGGAGAAGGCCCTCATCTTCTGGGGGCTCGGGGTAACGGAACACCGCAGCGGAAGCCAGGGGGCCATGGCGATGGCCAATCTCGCCCTTCTCTGCGGTCACGTGGGGCGGCCGGGCACCGGAGCCATGCCACTTCGGGGTCAGAACAACGTCCAGGGGGCCTGCGACATGGGAGCCCTGCCTTACACGCTCCCCGGCTACCAGAAGATGGCAGACCCTCTGGTGCGCAAGAAGTTCCAGGATATCTGGGGTGTTCCCCTTCCGGAAAAGCCGGGTCTTACCGAGACCATGATGTACAAAGAGGCCCTTGAAGGGCGTTTTAAGGCCCTCTACGTGGTGGGCTACGACGTGGCCATGACCCACGGAAACCTGAATCGGGTGCACGAGGCTCTCTCAAGACTCGATCTCCTGGTGGTGCAGGACATCTTCTGGCCCAAGGTGGCGGATTTTGCCCACGTGGTGCTTCCGTCGGCCTGTCTCTTTGAGAAAGACGGCACCACCGACAATGGCGAAAGAAGGGTACAGCGTATACGCAAGCTCATAGACCCACCCGGTGAGGCCTGGCCCGACTGGAAGATCATCGCCGAGGTTTCGAAGCGCCTGGGCTATGAAATGCCCTACCAGTCGGCACGGGATATCTTCGAGGAGATGAGGCGCATCATGCCGAGTTTTTCCGGTATTACTTACGAGCGCCTCGAGGAAAGGAGCCTTTGCTGGCCGGTACCAGACGAAGACCATCCCGGCACGGAGCTCATGTTTCAGGAGCGTTTTTCAAGGGATTCCGGGAAGGCTTTCTTTGCCATCCCCAAACACTGGGGCCCTGAAGACAAGACCGATACCGACTATCCCTTCGTCCTGATCACGGGGCGGCGTCTTCAGCATTATAATTGCGGCTCCATGACGCGGAGGGTGGAAGGGCTGCTGGAACTGCTCCCCGAGGAGCTGGTTGAAATAAACCCGAAAGACGCCCGCAAGCTCCGGATAAGAGAAAGAGACCCCATCAAGATCGTGACCCACCGGGGAGAAGTGACCGCTCGGGCCCATATCACCACCCGGGTGAGGCCGGGAATTATTTTCATGGATTTCCACTTCGAGGACCCTCTCACCAACATCCTCACCAGCCCCGGCATAGACACCGAGGTCCACACGCCGGAATACAAAGTAGCGGCGGCAAAGATCGTAAAGCTCTAGAGACAAAGAAAAGGGGCGGCTGGTGCCGCCCCTTGAGCTAAGGAGGGGGTTAATCCATCGGGTGCATGGGTTGCCCACAGCAAACCGGGGCTTCACCAGGGGGATATTCTTCCATGCGGTTGCATTCCATACATACGTAGCGGATCTTTTTCTTGGGAGCAGAGGGCTGTGTCTCCACCTTTACTCCCTCCACCTGGAACATCGCCTCTTTGGTGGAACCCGGCACGTAAACCCCGATGGGTACCAGGCGAAAACTTTCACCTTCGCAAGAGACCACATATTGCCAGAGCTTGTTTAACTCTTCCTCTTCCTGCTTGCTTTCTGGGATGAATCTTACGATTTGTTTGTCGATTTCGATACGCATAAGGCCTCCTATTCCGAAGAACTTTCTACTTCTTGCATGGGACGAAAGGCATTTTTGCTGGCCCCGCATACGGGACACCGCCAGTCATCAGGTAGATCCTCGAATTTGGTCCCCTTCGGGATCTTACCCTTTCGATCTCCCTTGGAAGGAATGTACATGTAACCGCAGTTAGAAGTAGAGCAGATCCAGGCACCTTCATAGATGTTTTCGGCCATCTCCGAACCTCCTGATCTTATTTGTAGACATTCTAAGAAACTTGACAATTTAAGTCAAGAAAAAATTTAAAAAAATTGTGAGCTCTTGTTTCAACTTTTTTCTTGACATGGTGTTTCTTTAAAATATTTTTAGTTAAAAGGTATTTAAAATTGTTTTCAGGAGGCCCAAAATGGCGGAAAGATTAGAGGTTTACCGGTGCAATATTTGTGGCAACATCGTGATGGTTTTGCATGCCGGGCGCGGGCAGCTTGTATGTTGCAATCAGCCCATGGAGCTTTTGAAAGAAAACACCACCGATGCCGCGCAGGAAAAGCACGTGCCCGTGATCGAAAAGGTAGAGGGGGGTTACAAAGTCAAGGTGGGAAGTGTTCCGCATCCAATGGAGGAAAAGCATTATATCGAATGGATCGAACTCCAGGCCGATGGTAAATCCTATATTCAATTTTTGAAACCGGGAGATGCTCCCGAGGCCTTTTTCAAGGTGGAGGCTGAAGAAGTTACGGCGCGAGAATACTGTAATTTGCACGGTCTCTGGAAGTCCTAGTTTTGAAAGAGGGGCGTCTTTGCCCCAAAAAACACCAAGGAGGGGGAGATGGCACCTATCAAGATCAAGGATGATATCTACTGGGTTGGAGCGATTGATTGGAATATCCGGGATTTTCACGGTTACTCCACCAAAAGAGGTTCTACCTATAACGCCTACCTGGTTCTAGACGAGAAGGTCGCTCTTTTTGATACCGTTAAAAAGCCGTTTACCAGTGATCTAATTCACAACCTCATCAAAGTTTTGGGTGATCCCGAAAAGGTGGACTACATCGTGGTGAATCACGTTGAGATGGACCATTCCGGGGCCCTTCCCGAGATCATAGAACGCGTGAAGCCCGAGAAGGTCTTCTGTTCTCCGATGGGCTACAAGGGGCTTAAGGAACATTTCCACCGTGAAGATTGGCCTCTGGTGGAGGTCAAGACCGGAGACAGCATCTCTCTTGGCAAACGCACGGTGCAATTTATCGAGACCCGCATGATTCATTGGCCTGACAGCATGGTTTCTTATATTCCGGAAGAAAAGATCCTCATTTCTCAGGACGCTTTCGGGCAGCACTACGCCACGAGTGAACGTTTTGACGACCAGGTCAGGTACGACGAGCTGATGCAGGAAGCGGCCAAGTACTACGCCAACATCGTCCTTCCCTTTTCTCCTCAGGTGGAAAGGCTCCTTCAGACCGTAAAAGAGATGAATCTCGAAATAGAGATGATCCTTCCGGATCACGGGGTTATCTGGCGTTCTCATATCAAGGATATTCTGGAAGCTTACGAGCGCTGGTGTACTTATCAGGCACGCGATTACGCCCTGGTGGTTTACGCCACCATGTGGCACAGCACGGAGAAGATGGCCATGGCCATTGCCGAAGGTCTGATGTCTGAGGGTATTTCCGTGAAAGTGATGAACGCCTCCATAGATCATCGCAGCGATATCATGACCCAGGTGCTTGAGGCCAAGGCCCTGGTTTTTGGATCTTCCACCCTCAACAACAACATGCTCCCTCAAATGGCCGATGTCCTCACCTACATAAAGGGCTTGCGTCCGCGCAAGAAACTGGCCGCGGCCTTTGGTTCCTTTGGTTGGAGCGGTGAAGCCGTAAAACACATCAACAAGTTCCTTGAAGAAATGAAGGCCGAGATCGTGCACCCGGGGTTGCGGGTGAAATTCGTTCCCTCTCACGAGCAGCTCAAAGAGTGCCGTGAAATGGGGATCTCGATTGCCAGAGCCGTTAAAGGGGAGCAGGGTGCCTAAGGCCGCCCATTCTCTTTTGAAGAGGGAGGTCCTCAAACTGCTGGAAACAGAGGACCTCCCCACCGTCAAGGAAAAGATTCTCTCATTTCCGCCGCGAAAGGTCATAAACCCCCTCATCGGCGCTCTCTGTCACCGGGAGGAGGCGGTACGCTGGAAGGCGGTGGCAGCCATCGGGGTGGTGGTGGCTCGCATCGCCGCGGAAGATCTCGAACGCGCCCGGGTGGTAATCAGGCGTTTCATGTGGATGCTTAACGAAGAATCAGGGGGCATGGCCTGGGGGGTTCCCGAAGCGATGGCCGAGTCTCTGGCGAATTCCAGGGCCCTGGCCGAAGAATATACCTCCATTCTCATTTCCTACGGGTGGGAAGAGGGTAACTTTCTGGAATACCCTCCGGCGCAAAGAGGAGTGGTATGGGGAGTGGGCAGATTGGCGCAGGTGTTCCCGGATCTTTTGAAAAAGTTCCGTGCTCCAGAATATCTGTTGCCCCTTTCTTCTTCCGAGGATCCCTTTGTAAGGGCTTTTTGGGTCTGGTCTTATGGCCAAATGGGGAAAGAAGTTCTGGGCGAGCTCCTTCCAGAGGTTCGAAGACGCCTTCAAGAAATGCCCCCTCTGGAGCTTTCTCTGCTTTTTTATGACGGTACCGACCTCAGAAAGACAAGCTTCCAGGAAATTTTAACTGAGACTCTTTTGCGCCTTTCTTGACGAAAGCGGGTTTTATGGGTTAATAAAAAATTTGACCGCTTTTTGGCAGATCACCTGCGCCTTAAGGCCCATTTTTCCGGCCCACTTTAATGAAAGGAGGTGCTCATGGCTCATCGGACCACTTTTATCACTTCTTTGCGGCACTTGCCGTTTTTGGCGGAAAACGAGAAAATTCAACGGGTTGTGGCCAAATATCCCTTCAAATGCCCTTCGTACTACCTGGATTTGATCGATCTTTCCGATAAAAATGACCCTTTGGCACGTATCATCCTTCCTCACGAGGATGAGCTTCAGGAATGGGAGTGGGGGAAGCTCGACCCCTCCAACGAGAAGGCCTATACGGTGTTGCCCGGCTTGCAACACAAATACAATTCCACGGCCTTGCTTTTGGCCAGCAACAATTGTGCCGGGCTCTGCCGCTACTGTTTCCGTAAGAGGCTTTTTATAGATGGCGGGCGTCCGGAAAGGCTGGAGGATATAGACGAAGCGGCCCGCTACATTAAGGCGCACCCGGAGATAACCAACGTCATCATTTCAGGTGGAGATTCCCTCATGCTTTCCACCTCGCGCCTCAAAGAAATCATCCACAAAATGCGACAGATACCTCACGTGGGCATCATTCGCCTGGGGACCAAAGTCCCGGCTTACTATCCCCACCGGATTCTGAACGACCCGGAATTTCTGGAAGTCATCAGGCGTTATTCCACACCTGAAAAGCGCCTCTACGTGATCGCCCACTTTGATCATCCACGGGAGTTGACCCCCGAGGCCTTGAAGGCCTGTGATCTCCTGATGAAAGCCGGAGCCGTGGTGGTGAACCAGACCCCTATCATCAGGGGGGTAAACGATGATCCTTACGTCCTGGCCGAACTCTTTCGCAAAGTTTCCTTTGCCGGTATCGCTCCCTACTATATCTTTCAGTGCCGCCCCACCATAGGAAACCGTCCTTACGCCGTTCCCATTGAAGAAGGCTATCAGATTTTTGAGACTGCCCGTGGTTTGGTCTCAGGGCTCGCAAAGAGGGCCCGCTTTACCATGTCTCACGAAAAGGGCAAAGTGGAGATTCTGGCCCTCACCGAAGAGCACATCATCTTCAAGTTCCACCGTGCTGCCAACGACGAAGATACCGGAAAGGTGCTCATATATCGCCGCAACCCCGACGCCTACTGGCTCGACGATTACGTGGAGATGATCTCTTCTCATTTCCTCGAAAGTGATATCTTCAGGCCTTCTTATTACGTCTAAGATCTCGTCGCTCGTTACACCAGTCAAAAGTTTTGAAGACTTGGGGCCCCTGCTTCTAAGCTGGGGCCTCTGGTGTTTCTTCCATAGTTTTCTTCTGAGTGCCACCGTGAGGAAGCGGGCCGAAAAGTGGCCGTTTTTCCGTCGCTATGGTCGTCTCATCTTTAACGCTTTTAGCTTTCTGACTGTTTTGCCTCTTGTTCTCTGGACTTATCTGGCCGATGGCGCATACGTTTTCCGCTGGCCTTCCTGGGCCTTTCCCATTCGCTTGGGCTTAGTTGTTCTGGCCCTTTATCTTTCTTTGGCAGCTTTCAAGGTGTATGGCTTCTGGGAATTCCTGGGATTGAAAGAGGGCCAGATGGTTCTTAAACGAGAGGGTATCCTCAAGAGACTGCGCCATCCCCTTTATACGGCGGCTTTCATCTTCCTCTGGGTGCGAGACCAGACCCTTGCTTGGTTTTGGACCGATCTTCTTTTAAGTTTTTATCTTATCTTGGGCACCAAACTCGAAGAAAAGAAACTCAGGCGGAGCTTTCCAGAATACGAATCTTACGCCAAGGAGGTGCCATCCTTTTGGCCACGCCTGAAAGTCTGATAGACCTGCACGTCCACACCGATGTCTCGCCCTGTGGCCACCAGAGTTTGCGAGAATGTCTTGAGAGGGCAAGAGGCCTCGGGCTCGATCTCCTGTGTATCACGGACCATTTCTCCACGGAAGCCGCCTGTGACTTGAAGGCCATTTCTCTTGAAAGCCCGAAAGTGGTGGTGGGAACGGAATATACCTTTCGCGAGGGCGATTTTTTGCTCTTTGTCCCGGGAAAAGTCCCTCATTTCCCGCCGGGGCTCCCCCCTGAAGAGATCTTTTCAGAAATCCACCGGCTGGGAGGGGTGGTCGTCTGGGCGCATCCCTTCCGCTGGGGAAGAGTCCCGGATGAAAGGCTTTTGGAAGAAGGGCTGGTAGACGCCATCGAGGTCTTAAACGGGCGCACTTCCCCTTTCGAGAATGAGAAGGCCCGCACCCTGGCAGAAGCTTACGGGCTTCCGATGGTAGCTGGGAGCGACGCCCATACGGCGGAAGAGCTCGGAAGCGTGGCCAATCTGTGCCCGGAAAAGGTCGAAAACGCCTCTGACCTCATCGAGGCGATAAGGGAAGGGCTCCTTCATCCGACGATCCTCTCAAAGGACCTGCGCCACACCTATCAGCTGGCCTTTAAGGGCTATAGATGAGACCTTCGAGGGTATCTCTGATCTCCTCCGGAGGCACCCACCGGATGCCGAGTTTGTCTGCCAGGGCCAGGATACCTCGGTCGGCGGAAAGAAGGAGTCCGTCAAGCTCCAGAGCCAGGAGGATGAGTTCGATGTCTTCTTTGGAGTCCACAATGCCCTCGCGCAGGGCCTCGCGATATTTGCGTCGCAGGGCGTTTATGATCTCGTCCGGGCTTTTCTGGGCCGAAGCCCGCACCGCTTCCTCCGCCACCCTTAAGCCCTTGTTTATGCGCTGGCGGATGTCGTCGATCAGCTCGTAAAGCAAGAAAGCGGGGATTTGGATCTCATACTTCTTGGGAGACTTGACCCGAAAGACGGCTCTGGCCCGGGGGGGAACTTTGAAGGTACGAAGCATCTTTTTGAGCTCCTCGTAGACGGAAGCCGGCATATAGACCTTGACACTCGGGGCCCTCGCAGCTAGCTCCAAAAAGTTGGCAAAGGCTTCGTGAGGGTCCTCTCCAAACTCCCGGTAAACATCGGGATTGGTAAAGACACTGGTGTCGGGAATGAGTATTTCTCTTTCTTTCTCCAGTTCCAGAGCCATTTGAGGCAGATTATAAAGCCAAAAAGCGGGAAATGTAACGGATTTTTTGAGGGAATTTCTGAGGGTGAAGAACGGGGGAGTTCTTTTTGGCCATTGTTTTTGGAGATGTGTCAAAATCCAAGATATGAAGAAGTTACCTGTAGGGATTCAGAGTTTTGAGGTCATTCGCACGGAAAACTACTATTACGTAGACAAGACACCTTTTGTTAAAAAGCTGGTGGACGAGGGTAAGTACTATTTTCTCTCTCGTCCGCGTCGTTTTGGTAAGAGCCTTTTTCTGGACACCCTGCGTCAGGCCTTTCTGGCGAAGCGTGAGCTCTTCGAGAGACTCTTTCTGGAGGAGAACTGGGACTGGTCCGTCAAATACCCGGTGGTCTACATCTCTTTTGGAGCCGGGGTGATTCGATCTTCTCCTGAACTTATTGAAACCGTCTTCTCTATCCTGAGACGTCATCAAGAGATCTACCAGATCGAGTTAACGGAAACCTTATACAACAAACGCTTCGAAGAACTCATCCTGCGCCTCAATCAAAAGTGTGGACAGAAAGTGGTCATCTTGGTGGACGAGTACGACAAACCCATTCTCGACAACATCGAGCGCCGGGAGGTGGCCGTTGAGATGCGAGAGGCGCTGAAAAACTTTTACTCCGTCCTCAAGGATGCCGACCCCTATCTCAAATCTTGTTTTTTGACTGGTGTCACCAAAGTTTCTCTCTTTTCCGGGCTCAACAACCTCAAAGACATCACTATCCACCCCGGCTATGCCACCATTTGCGGCTACACCCAGAGTGAGTTCGAGCGAGTTTTTGCTGACCGTCTGGAAGGGCTTGATCTTGAGGAGGTCAAGCGGTGGTACAATGGTTACTCCTGGCTTGGAGAGCCCGTCTATAACCCTTTCGATATTCTGCTTTTCCTTGACCTTCGCGAGTTTCGCCCTTACTGGTTTGAGACCGGGACGCCCACCTTCCTTATCAAGCTTCTGGTGGAGAAGAAATATTTCATTCCGGAGCTTGAAGATCTGGAGGTGG
>JAADDY010000054.1 GCA_013153725.1 Thermodesulfobacteriota bacterium | reverse complement strand
CCGTGCTCGGAGACGTGCTCAAAGGGGACGTCTACGCCCTGGCGCGGGAGATCAACCGCGAAAAAGAGGTCATCCCGCCGCGGGTCCTCGAGAAGCCTCCCTCCGCCGAGCTGCGGCCAGACCAGAGAGACGAAGACGACCTTCCGCCTTACCGCCTCCTCGATCCGATCGTCAAAGCCTTTGTCGAAGAGGGAAAAACCCCCCGGGAACTCCTGCAGGAGGGCTTGCCGGAAAACATCGTCAGGGAAGTCTTGCGAAGGTTACGCCTGGAAGAGTACAAGCGCTGGCAGTTTCCTCCCACTCTGAGGGTAACCCCGCAGGCTTTTGGTTACGGTTGGCGCTACCCCCTGGCGCAGCGTTTCTTCTTCGAGAAGTTCTGAACTACCAGAAGCCCCAGCTGCCTGTATACAGGACGTAAAGCCCGAGAGCCAGATTCGTGACCGCATGGGCCACGATGGGCACCCAGATGTTCTTTGTAAGGCAGAGGAGCGCTCCGTAAACGGCTCCCGCAAAGGCCCCGGGAACGATGCGGAAATGTTCCAGGGCAAAGAGAAAGACCACCGCCCAGAAAGAAAAATGCGTGTAGGTTCCGAGGGGGATTTGCTGGAAATCTCTGTGGATCAAATAGCGCATGAGAAACGAGCGCCAGAAGAGCTCCTCCATGACAGGCACCACCACCGCGGCCCCGAAGAGGCGTAAAATTATGGTGAACCAAATGGCCGCAGTCGAAATCTCCTGCTCAAAGGGAGAGAGTGCGCTTGATTTGCCAATCTGAGGGAAATAGGCCTCCCCTCCGATCCATACGACACATACCACCAGGCCCGCCAGCACAGCCCACCCCAGCTCGGCTATTCTGGGCGAGAGATAGAGTTCTCTGAATTTATGTCGCCAAAACCAGAGCAATGCCCCCACGAGAAAGGTCTTTAGCGCATAGATCACAAAGGGATAGGCGGGAAAAAGGCGCCCGATTTCGGTAAGTATCAAAAAGAGAGCAAAAGGAATGATATAGTGCCTTGCTTTTGCCATCATAGCATGCTACCCGCATTTATCGGCAAAAAAAAGATGAAATTTAAGGGCTACGTTCAGGTTTACACGGGAAACGGAAAGGGAAAGACCACCGCGGCCCTGGGGCAGGCTTTGAGGGCCCTTGGAGCCGGCTTGCGGGTATTTCTGGGGCAATTTCTAAAAAAAGGCACCTACAGCGAAATAAAGGCCCTGGAGATCTTCTCCCCCCGGATAGAGATTCAGCAATTCGGCACGGGTTGCTTCATCCGGGGAAAACCCACCGAGGAAGATTTCCGCCTGGCTAGAGAAGGCTTTTCCCTCTGCCGGGAAAAAGTCCTTTCTTCGCTCTACCAGCTGGTCATCCTTGACGAACTCAATCTCGTCCTTCATTTCGGCCTTCTTTCGATAGACGAAGCCCTGGATCTGATCCGAAACAAACCCGCAGACGTCGAACTCGTCATCACCGGGCGCTACGCTCCACAACCACTCATCGACGCGGCGGATCTCGTGACAGAGATGCGCGAAATCAAGCACTACTATCAGAAGGGAGTAAAAGCCCGGGTGGGCATCGAAAAATGACTAAAGAGGCCGCCGCCCTTCAAGGGCCCTTTTAAGGGTCAGCTTGTCGGCGTAGCGGATGTCCATCCCCATCGGCACGCCGCAGGCCAGCCTGGTGATTCTCACCGGAAAATCTCTCAAAACCTCGGCAAGGTAGGAAGCCGTGGCCTCCCCGGCCACCGTGGGAGAAAGCGCCAGCAAGACCTCCTTTATGTCTTCTCTCTTCAGTCTCTCGAAGAGATCGTGCAAACGCAGCTCCCGGGGGCCAATGCCATCGCGGGGAGAGAGAAGCCCGTGGAGCACATGGTAAAGCCCACGAAAGACTCCCGAAGTCTCTATGGAGGACAGAGCAGCGGGATCTTCCACGATACAGATTATCTGCGGGTCTCTTTCAGGGTCACGACATATCTCGCACAGCCTTTCGGCAGAAAAGTTGAAGCATCTCTCGCAGAGGCGAACCCGTTTGCGCATTTCACGCAAACTTTCCGCAAGCTCACAAACCTCTTCTTCAGGGCGCCTCAAAAGATAAAGGGCCAGCCTGGTGGCAGACTTCTCCCCCAAACCGGGAAGCCGAGCCAGATTCTGGATGAGACGCAGAAGGGGTTCTGGAAACGCCATCATCAAAAAAGACCAGGAATTTTAAGGCCCCCCGTAACCTTGGACATCTCTTCCTGCACCATCTCCTGAGAGCGCCGCAAGGCCTCGTTCACCGCCGCCACGATGAGATCCTGCAGCATCTCGATGTCCTCGGGATTGACCACCTCGGGATCTATCTTGATGGAGACGACTTCCTGTTTACCGTTCACCACCGCGGTAACCATCCCACCGCCCACCGTGGCCTCTACCGTCTTTTTGGCAAGTTCTTCCTGCAGGGCCATGATCTTTTTTTGCATCTTCTGTACTTGCCGCATAAGGCTTTGCATGTTCTGCATGTCTTACTCCTTCTCGTAGAGTTTGACCTGGGCTACACGCCCCCCCAAAATCTTCAGAGCTTCTTGAACGATGGGTTTTTCTATCAATTTTTGCCGTAAAGGGGAAGAGCCCGCCTGGGAGAGGATTTCTATCTCTATGTTTCGCCCCAGATGTTTGTGGGCCAGAGTGGCTAGCTTCTCACGATAGGTCTTCTCTTCCAGGATGGAGCCTTCGGGAACCCGAAGGAGCAGTCTTCCGTCTTTTTCTACCGGGGGATCCAGGGTTTCAAGAAGAGCACCCAGAGGTGGACTTGCCTCACGGACTCTGGAAATAAAGTCTTTCCAGGAAACATCGCTTGTCTCTCGGGCCGGGGGTTCCTCAAGGGTCGGCTGGCCATTCCCCTGCCCCACCAGAGGGGCCTGTTTTTTGAGTTCTTCTATCTTGGCAAAAAGCTCTTCGAGAGGAACGATCTTCCCCACCTCACAGGCCCGGGCCAGGGCGAGCTCAAGGGAGAGCTTGGGAACAGGGCTGCGACGCACCGTCTCAAGCCCGGAGAGAAGGATCTGAAAAAGGAGCAGAAGCTCTTCGGTCTCGGCCTCGAGAGAAAGCGTCCTCAAGACGGCAAGCTCGCTCTCCGGGAGATCCAGAATGACTCTGCCGGAGGAGTTTTTGAGAACCAGAAGGTTCCGAAAGAATTCCGTCAGATCCTGGGCAAAGTAAACCAGGTCCAGCCCTTGCTCAAAGGCCTGCTGCAACACGGAAAAACACTTCGGCAAATCGCGGGCCAAAATGGCTCTGGCAATTTCCTCAAGCAACAGGTTATCTGCCAGGCCAAAAAGGTCGAGGAGCTCGTTGCGGGTCTGAACCCCGGAAGAAATGGCCTGATCCAGAAGGGAAAGGGCATCCCGCACGCTCCCTTCAGCCTCCCGGGCGATGATCTCCAGGGCCTCCCTCTCGATGGGAACGCCTTCCTTTTCACAGATGTTCTGCAGGTGTTCCACCAGCCGAGACCAGGGAAGTCTCCGGAATTCGTAACGCTGGCAGCGCGAAAGGATGGTAACGGGAATCTTCTGCGGCTCGGTGGTAGCCAGAATGAAATGCACGTGGGGGGGAGGTTCTTCCAGGGTCTTGAGAAGGGCGTTAAAGGCCTCTCTGGTGAGCATGTGAGCCTCGTCGATGATGTAAACCTTGTTTCGCAGACGGGCAGGGCGAAACTTGACGTTCTCTCTCAACTCCCGGATCTCGTCGATCCCGCGGTTGGAGGCGGCGTCAATCTCCTGGATGTCCACCGCCCGCCCCTCGGTGATTTCACGACAGGCCGAACAGGTGTTGCAGGGATCATCCGTGGGTCCCTGCTCGCAGTTGATGGCCTTGGCAAGGATGCGGGCTATGGTAGTCTTACCCACACCGCGAATGCCTGAAAAGAGCAACGCGTGGGCCAGACGGCCCAGGCGAATGGCGTTTTTGAGGGTGCGAACGACATGTTCCTGGCCGACAACCTCGTCAAAGGTTTGGGGCCGATATTTGCGCGCTAAGACTAAATAGGCCATGGCTTCCATTTTACAGCAAAGCTTTCCCCTCGCCAGCAATCCCTCTCTGCTTGAACGCTTCGGTTTGTTCTGCCTGGCCCTGTGCTACTTCATCTGGCCCTACTACGACGCACCCTCCTTGTTGTTGGCGGGAAAAGTTCTCCTCCTGGCCTTTTTGCTGGCCTATTTGAGGGTTTTTCCTCCTTCTAGACCATCCCTCCTCGCCGGAATCCTTCTCGTTGGAATTGCAGGCTTCACCATTTGGGCCTACATCTCCTCGTTCTGGAGCCTGGCTCCCTGGCGTACCTTCAAGCACGTGACCGAAGAGGTCCTCCTAAACTTCGTCGCCTTTGGAGCCGGAGCACTGTGGGTCTTTCGGGCTTCCGAAGAAAGGCTCAAGCTCCTGCAAAAGCTAATCCTTGCCAGCTTCCTCTGGGTAATTTTGCTCTACATCTTCTTCTACCTGTGGTGGATCCTTCACCAAGCGCCCCTCTGGCCCATGGAAGACGCCCCCCGAAACGTCCGGGATCCTTTGACAATCCTCTTTTCTCTCCCTGACTGGCACGAAATAATCCTCAACCGGCAGAATCTTGCCACCTACCTCCTTTTCCCCTGCGCCATGTCTCTGGCCTATCTGATTTGCGCTCGCCAGAAAGAAAACCTCTGGAAGGGGCTCTTGTGGTTTCTCTTCTTTCTGACCTTTCTCTTTTTCACTTCCAAACGTTCCGCCCTCCTGGGGCTCTTTCTCGGGGGGCTTGCAGCCATCTTTATCGCCCGACGCTGGAAAATACTCCTCTTTTTGACAGGGCTCTCTCTGGCCCTGCTGAGCATAGTGGTGTTGACCCCGGTCAAAAAATATTTCGTAAGAGAAAACTTCAGGCTCTTTCTGGAAGGCAAAAAAGAAGAGTGGTTCAAGGGGGGCTCGATCCCGCTGCGGTATTACGGCCTGCCCTTCTTTTTGGACTACATCCGCCAGCACCCCTGGAAGGGCATCGGTTTCGGGCGCTTCAACATCAAACTGAATCCGGAGACCAGGGCCCTGGCTCAAAAGGCCCATCTGGCTCACGCCCACAACATCTGGGTCAACTTGGCCCTTCATCTCGGGTTACCAGGGCTCTTTTTCTTCGTTCTGTTCCTTACCGGAGAGTTCGCCTGTTTCTGGAAACTCTTCAAGAGAGCCGGGCCTTACACCTGGCTGGGCCTGGGGTTCATCGTCTATTTCATAGCTTTCTGGGTCCGTCACCAGTTTGACGATTCCTTCCGCTACGCCACCTCTGCGCTCTATTTCCTCAATACCGGCCTGGGGGTGGGGCTCTCCTTCAAAAGGAGAGAGACTTGAAAACCTTCTACATTCTCGACGATCCTGGCCGAGACAAGCACTTCCACCTCTACCTGCTTTCAGGGCTGCGAAAGGCTGGCTTTGAGCCCCTGGTGGTCTACTTTTGCGGCGATCCGAAGTCATATCTCCACCAGCAGGGCATTCCCACCCACAGCCTGCACTTGACCCCGCGAACCTACAAAAACTTCAATCCCTGGCCGGTGCTGAAAATGGCCTCTCTCATCAAAGAAAGGCAGCCCGCGATCCTTCACGTTCAGCGCCACCGCCCCCTCGTCTATACCGCCCTGGCCCTCAAAATCCTGCGGCGGAAGATACCCCTCCTTTACACCATCAGACTCAGCCGTCTCGTGAGGACGCCTGCACGCCGTCTGGCCTTTTCTTTCATCAAAAAGCAGGTCTCTTACGTAATTGCGGTCAGCCGGGGTGCTGCCGATGACTTTCGCAAAAGGACCGGCTTCCCTGACGAAAGGTTGATCGTCATCCCGAACGGAATAGACCCCGAACCATACCAGCTCTCCCTGCCCCGGGCAGAAGCCAGAGAGAGATTCTCCCTGCCGGAGGGGTTTCTTTTCGGTATGGTGGCGCGCTTTCGGAAGGCCAAAGATCATCTGGGTTTGCTAGAAGCCTTTGCCCGCGCCTTGCCACAGATGCCAGAAGCCTTTCTCGTCCTGGCGGGTGATGGCCCCTTAGAAGACACCATTCGCCGCAGGGTAAGAGAGCTCCAGCTCGCAGACAGAGTAATCTTCACGGGTCGCCTCTCCCCGCAGGAGGTCCCCTATCTGCTGCGAACGCTGGATGTCTTCGTGCACCCCACCTTTCGGGAAGGAATGCCCGCCGCCGTCCTCGAAGCCATGGCCGCGGGGCTTCCCATCATCGCCACGGAGGCCGAAGGGATCGTGGACATCTTCGAAACAGAGCGCTCCTTTGGCAAACTCCTGCCCTGCGGGGATCGAGACGCGCTGGCTTCCGCTCTCTCTTTCTTCTATTCCTTGCCGCAAGAAAGGCTTCGCGAAATGGGAGAGGAAGCCCGGAAAAGGCTCGAGGAAGGCTTCACCAGAGAACAGATGGTCGCAAGAAACGTGGATCTATACCGCCGAGCCCTTCATGAAGGAGAGAATCCTTGAGATGATCTCCCTCGGAGGGGAGCCATCCATCAGAAGACTCAGGTGCCCCTCTCCCCAAGGGGCCCAGGTGCGCAGCTGCTCCTCACCACCCCTGAAGAGGGTGATGGTCTTCGTGCCGACCGCCGCGGAAAGATGGGATGGGCCTCCGTCAGAAGTAACGAAGAAGTCCAGGAAGGAAATCAGGGCCCCCAGTTGCTGAACGTCATCCGTGGGAAAGAGGTGCCCTCCTGCCAGGTGTCGACGAATCTCTTTGGCGTCTTCAGGAGCAAAAGTGGCCAAAACTTCATAGGACGGGAGAGCTTCTTTGATACGTCCCATCAGCTCACACAGCAATTCCCAAGGCACGGCGCGTCGCCGTTTACGGTTGGAAAAATAGATCCCCACAAGGGGTCTTCCCCGCAATCCCCTCCTGCAAAGCTCCTCCTCCACCTGCCGATAGAACTGCGGTCTTATCCTTGCCCAGGAAGGCAAGCGGGGAGGATTGAGCCCCAGAGCCCGGAGGAGATCCAGGCAGGATTCGGTTTCATGCCTTCCGGGTACGGCACGAGGGAGACGCACATTGTAGCAAAAGTGAAGAAAACGCCTCTTAAAATACTTTGCCTCCCGGCCGACTCTCATCTTTGCTCCACTAAGCCCCACCAGAAGGGCCTGGGTGGGATGAAGACTGGCCTTGGGACCAAAGGCCAAATCAAACCCTCCAAAGCTCAGCTCCCTCAAGAAATCGAGCCTTTCTTTCAGCGTGCCTCCGTATTTCTTGCGAGGGTAAACCAGCACTTCATCCACCAGCGGGCTTCCCTCCACCAGATGAACGGTATACGGACTCACCACCAGCGTGAGACGCGCCTGTGGAAAGAGATGCTTGATGGCGGAAAGCATCGGGGTGGTGCAGAGGAGATCTCCCATGCGGTCAAGCCTCACCACCAGGATCGAACGCACCTGAGAAGGATCAAGCCGCACG